>NZ_KV836285.1:0-312321 GCF_001838325.1 Corynebacterium sp. HMSC074C05 | reverse complement strand
GCTTTTGTTTTACCCACAAGTAAACAACATAAACTAGCGTAAGTGTTTTAACGCTGTATCTTTTTGTCGGCATGTTTATTCCCATACAGCACTCTTGGTCGGCGCCGTTTTAATTGCCTGAGCCAGTCAGCTGTATCTTGGAAATCATGCGAGTGGGAATCGTGACTGGAGCATCTCGGGGCATAGGTGCCGTCTTCGCCGATAGGCTCGGGCAGCTACGTCCAGACCTAGATGAAATCTGGTGTATCTCTCGTAGCTACAACGATGATTCTTCCAGCGAGGCCGCTGAACACTCTAGGACCCAAGGTTCGCGTCTTCGATATCTTCGTCTAGACCAGTCCGATGATGATTTTGGCGATAAGCTCCGGAATCGTGTTGAGCGCCATCACGCGACGATAGTTTATTTAATCCTCAATGCCGCGTACGCGAATTATGGCGATGTTAATACCCAGGACTTTTCGCGGGCTGATCAAATGATACAGACGAATATTCGCGGAACGGTCGCAGCGGTTTACTCTCTAAACGATTTATTCGAAGAGGATGGCCACATTATTCTGGTTTCGTCGATCTCGGCTGTAGCACCAACTCCAGGGCTCGCGGTGTACACAGCATCGAAAGCGTTTATTCGGCATTGGGGTATCAGCCTTAGGGATGAATTAAGGCCTAATGGTGTAACTGTAACTATTTGCTACCCGGGAAAGGTTAAGACCAAGGCGCTCCGGGACGTCGTGAAGCAGGCGAAGTCGGTGAAGTTGCGTTGTATGCCTGAGCAGAATCTCAGTTATCTGGTGGAGCGCACGTTACGTGCAGCGGAGAGCGGCCGAGCGGAGGTCGCACCCGGTCTATATGGTCTGGTGATGGCTCTATTTAAGGCTGTGCCGAAACGTGTTGTGGCTCGATTCGCGCGGTTAGTTTGAGGCCCTCTAGTTTCGCGGTATCAAACTTTCGTTTAACCCCCTGGGTTTAGTCCATTTAGAAGCCAGTGTTATCTGAGTAGGCTACGAAGTATGCGTAAGTTATTCACAGCCGCTTCGGTCTATCTCGGTCTTGGTCTATTTTCTGGCGTTTTCTATCGTGAATTTACCCGTGCAATGGATTTTGGCGATAAAACGCAGCTCAATACGCTGCACACGCATTTCCTTGTTCTTGGCATGATCTTTTTCTTGGTTGCGCTGGCATTGGATGGTCAATTCAATATTTCAGCTGTCAAGGGCTTTGATCGCTGGTTCATTGTTCAGAATGTCGGCATTGTTTGGACGATCGGCATGATGGTGGCAAACGGTATCGTCCACGTTGTTTCAGGCCCGGAGGCCTGGGGTCCGATGTACTCGGGAATTGCAGGACTCGGCCACATTATCCTGACGGTTGGCTTTGTGTGGTTCTTTATGCTTCTCAATAAGGCGCTGAAGAATCGTGAACGCGTGGATCGCAAAGCCAACGCAGCCGTATAAATTTCCAGCGGAAATGCGTGAGTCGGATAGCTGATTCGGCCTAGGTAATAAGGCGAAATAGAACCCCGTGCAGAAACTATATCTGCACGGGGCGCTTTCATATAGCGGCGGCTATTCGTCTGCGATAGCGGCCAGAGGTGGTGTCTTCGCGGCCTTCTGACCAGGTCCGAGAGCAGCAATAACGCCTACAAGCGCAGACCCAAGCAGCATGAGAACAACCTGCAGCCACGGTACCGCAATAGTATTCAGGCCCTCATCCTTCAGCACGGTCAGCAGTGACCAGCCAAGGAACAAGCCGAGGACAATACCCACGACTGCGCCGAAAATGGAGATTTCCACAGATTCCAGGCGAATCATCCGGCGAACCCCCGAGCGCTGCAGGCCGACGGCTCGAAGCATGCCAATCTCCTGGCGGCGCTCGACAACTGAGAGCGCGACAGTATTGATAATTCCCAGAATCGAAATGATGACCGCCAGTGCCAGCAGTGCGTACACGATTCCCAGCATGACATCGATAGAGGCATTAGCCAGGCCCGCAAACTCCTTAGCAGTCATCACTTGTACTACGAGGTAGTCCGCAACGGCGTCGCTAAGCTTTTGCTTCATTTTATCCAAGGAGCCGCTGTCTGCCGCGATGGAATTGGAGACATCGACGTAGGTCTGGAAGGGCAACAGGTGGCTGCTTTTGACATATTTATGGGCGGCTTCGTCGGAGACAATAATCGACTGGCCTGGATCTCTTGTGTCAGCAAAAATGCCAGTGACAGGGAGCCGTGTTACGCCGCCTTTGGAAACCACTGCAAGTTCAGTGTCAACGTTCCAACCATTCTTTTTCGCCGTTGATTCGCTGATGACAATTCCCGCATCCGGCATAGCTAGGTCAAGGGATCCTTGGAGGGCGCGAGTGCCGTACCATTTGCCGACGTTGGAGTTGAAAACCGACACATTGCTAGATTCCGGTCCGACTTCAGTTTGTTCGCTGTCGGCAGTCATCATCGTGGCGGCTTCTTCAGGTGGGATCACCAGCAGTGCACCAATCGACAACGTTGCGGTGTCTTCGACACCATCGATATCCTTCACCGCGTCCTCGACACCAAGAGGCAGAGCCGAATGCGCAGTCAGAGGCGGTGAGAGCACGAAGTCAGCCGTCAGATTGGTCTCTGACCACTCATTGACCGCCTCCTTCATGGACACGCCGAACATGCCAATCACAGTCACCAGCGCAAGTCCGAGCGTCAGTGCAAACGATGTGGTTCCCGTTCTGCGCGGATTGCGGTGAGAGTTCGTTGCCGCAAGCTTGCCGACGGTTCCAAAAGGCGCACCTACGACGCGCCCCAGTCCTCCGATCAGAGGCATGGACAGCGCAGGACCGACAAGCCAGACGGAGGCTACGGCCATCACCGCACCGACACCAACGAAGATGGCGCGAATCTTGGTTTCCGCGTCGTTCCACTGCAATGCCCAGGCAATGATTGCAATAGCAGCGGATGCCAGCACTGCGCCGGTCCACGTCCGAGCACTGAGACTATTGCTGGGTGTTTGGTCCCCAGAGCGCATGGCTTCTACGGGAGGGACTGCGCCAGCGCGGGCCGCCGGTGTCCAGGCGGCAATCATGGTAATTACCACGCCGACAATGAGAGGCACGATAACCGCAACCGGTTCGAATGTCAGGCCGTCGCCGGGCATGGAGATACTCATGGCATCGAGAAGCATGAATAGCCCCTGGCTCAGCCCAAACCCCGTGATTACACCGAGTGCAGAACCGATGAGGCCAACAATGAATGCCTCCAAGAGGACGGACGCAGTGAGCTGTCGTCGTGAAGCACCGAGGGCGCGGAGGAGAGCGAATTCCTTCATGCGCTGAGTGACCAGCATGGTGAAGGTATTGGAGATGATGAAGATGCCGACCAGCAGACCGATGAGCCCGAAAGCGATGAGGAAGTAGTTAACAAAGCTTAAGGCGGAGGAGACACGTTCGGAAGCCTCGTCGGCGAGCTTAGAGCCGGCCTCTACCTTGAGGTCGGGGAACGCAGCCGCGACGTCACGGGTGAGTGCGGCGGCGTCGGTGGTGGAATCGGCAGCGAGGGTGAACATGTCCGCATGTCCGTCTTCGCCGTAGAGCTCGCGCCACTGATTCTGGGTGAAAAAGACTGTGAGATAGCCGGTTTCGTCGATGGAGGTATCAGCGATGCCGACAACCTTCACCGTCGCCCGCTCGAGACGGGTGGCCACCTTGATTTCAGTGCCGACGTGGAGGTTGCCGAGTTCGGCGGTGGTGGAATTGACGACCACCTCACCTGGTGCTTCCGGTGCGTGTCCCCCGGTAATCGTGACCTTATTGCCCACTGCTTCGGCCGCTGGATAGTAGGGAAGACCCAACGATGGCGAACCATTGGTCTGAATCGGCTTGCCATCGGCTCCCGTGGCCGTAATGCCGTTGTTGGGATTGCCGATGTTGAGGGCGCGCACCCCAGGGAAGTTCTCTACCTTCTGTTCAGTTTCTTTGGTGAGCGCACCGGGATTGTCAGCAGGGGCCGTCACCACCACGTCGACACCGTCATAAGCGGTACTCATTGCGCCCTTAAAGGCCTTGTCCAGCGATGATGTGAACACAAATGCGCCGGTGATGAAGGCCGTGCCCAGCACGACCGAAATAATTGTGAGCACGAGGCGCAACTTGTGCGAGGTGATGTTGCGCCAGGCGACGCGGCTCAGCGTGGAAGACGATGATGTCATGGGGGAGATGACCTGCCTTCCTAAAGATTCTCAATATCTGCCATGCGCGCCAAGATATCGGCGGGCGTGGGATTGCGAAGCTCGTCAACCACGCGGCCATCCGCGAGGAACACAACACGGTCTGCGTAGGACGCGGCGGTGGCATCATGCGTCACAATGACGACGGTTTGGCCGATGTCATCAACCGCATCGCGGAGAATCGTCAATACCTCACGAGATGAGTTCGAGTCCAAGTTGCCCGTCGGCTCATCGCCAAAGATGATCTCCGGCCGGCTGACAATGGCACGCGCACAGGCGACACGCTGCTGCTGGCCACCGGACAGTTCCGAGGGGCGGTGCGTAAGCCGTTCTTTAAGCCCGAGGCGCGTGGTGATTTCCTCGAACCACTGCTTATCCACCTTCCGACCAGCGATATTGATAGGCAGGGTGATGTTCTCTGCCGCCGTCAACGTCGGCACCAGGTTGAAGGACTGGAACACAAAGCCCAGGCGATCACGCCGCAGCGCCGTGATTTCCTTGTCCGACAGCTTCGACAGATCCGTCGCGCCGATGTACGCGCTTCCCGACGTCGCGGAGTCCAAACCGGCCATGCAGTGCATCAGTGTCGACTTACCGGACCCGGACGGGCCCATAATCGCGGTGAACTCACCAGCGGCAAAAGAGATATCGACATGGTCCAGTGCAGTAACAGCGGCATTGCCGACACCGTACTTCTTGGTGAGCCTCTCAGCGTAGGCCGCCGCTGGTGGGGCGGAATGTTCCAAAGAAGATTCAGCGGATGATTTAGCGGATTGTTGTGCATGCTTGGCAGACATGGGGGAGGGGGTTCTCTTCTAATTAGATTTGATCAACGGCGAATTAATATCCGGCAGCGAAAGCGGATTGAAAACGCTGCGGCGGGAATGGAACGTTCGTTGTTCACCAGTCACGGGGTCAGCGAAACTCATTTCTACACAGACCAGGTGCAGGGGCTCCGAGGTATTCTCGGCCTCCAGCGGCAGAATCTCCGGGTAGTACTGGTCGCCCAGGATGGGAAAGCCCAGCTCACTCAAGTGCAGCCGCAGCTGATGAGTGCGTCCGGTGATGGGTTTCAATTGCCACAGCGCAACGCGACCACTGTCGGCAGCGAGGCCGTCGGCGTCCGAAGGCACGTCGACAAGCGAAATGTGCTCGATGATGGTGTGGGCGTTTGGCTCGCCCTCGAGAGTATAAGCCTGCATCTGGCCAGCAACTTTATGCTGTCGTGTGCGCAATTCCAGCGGGGTCTCGGGCAGGGCTTCGCTGGTCGCGCCAGCGATGGGTGTGGGCGATGTCAGCGCGTGATAGCGCTTAGTGACTTCCCCAGATGCGAAAAGCCCCTGGTAGGCGCCACGAACTTCGCGCCGGGCGGTAAAGATGAGCAACCCCGACGTCAGTCTGTCGAGGCGATGCGCGGGAACCAACTCCGGATTTCCCAGCTCCCGCCGCAGGCGTACGACAGCGGTTTCCGTGATGTGTCGGCCGCGTGGCATCGTTGCCAAAAACGACGGCTTGTCGACGACCACAAGGTTGTCATCTTGAAAGACAATCGGCATCGGCCCCGCGATTGTGCGCTCCGGTGCCGGGGTGCGGTAAAACCACATTTCCGCGCCGGGCTTCACCATGTCATCCGGACTGTACGGCACTGAGTTGGCGCGAACGACGAGCCCATCTGCAAAGCGTTTAGCCACGGCCGCTTCATCATCGTCCGGGTGGCGGTGGGTTTGACCTGCGATAGCGCCTGTGAGCAGATCCCACGCACGGGTGGGGGCATCGCCACGACGCCCGGGAGCGGCGATGCGGGATGGGTTGAGCCCATCGCGAATGGGCAGTGGCATGCGACGCATACGGCTGACTTTAACAGGTGCCCCGGATTCATCTGGCGGGCAAGCGGAGCTGCTGTGGCAGAGCGGTGTTGGTATCGCCCCTAATGGCGTAGGTGGACAACATTCTGCCCTGTCGGTCGCAACATAATGGGGGTAGGGTGGAGGTGAAAGTAATAAAAAGGTTGGCTCGGAAGAGTTGACTAAATAGCAAAGCTTGTCCATTAAAATGGCGTCCAAGCAGGTGCGATAGGTGTAGCTGCGTTGCGGTCGGGCCGCGGAGAGCCAATTTTTATGGATCGCATAATAAGGAGGCAATCAATGCCAAGGCAGAACATCATTGTGTGCGCGGTCGATGGCTCGGAGGCATCCAAGACCGCCGTCAAGTGGGCCGCTAACACCGCAGTGAAGCGCGGTGAGCCACTCCGTCTGGTCAGCAGCTACTCCATGCCACAGTTCCTCTACGCAGAGGGCATGGTTCCGCCGCAGGAGCTTTACGACGATCTTGAGGCCGAAACCCTGGAGAAGATTAACGAGGCCAAGAAGATTGCCCTCGACTTCGCACCGTCGGTAGATGTCAGCCACCAGATTGAAGAGGGCAGCCCGATTGACATGCTGCTCGACCTGTCTGAGCAGGCAACCATGGTGGTTATGGGCTCTCGCGGTCTGGGTGGGCTCTCTGGCATGGTCATGGGTTCGGTTTCCGCCGCTGTTGTTTCCCACGCATCGTGTCCGGTTGTTGTTGTCCGCGAGGACAACCTGGTCACCGATGAGACCAAGTACGGCCCGGTCGTTGTCGGCGTCGATGGCTCCGATATCTCCGAAAAGGCAACGGAGTACGCATTCCGTGAGGCCGATGCCCGTGGTGCAGAGCTGATTGCAGTTCACACCTGGATGGACATGCAGGTACAGGCTTCCCTGGCCGGTCTTTCTGCAGCTCAGAGCCAGTGGCAGGTTGTGGAAGAGGAGCAGAAGGCTCTGCTCGGCCACCGCCTGGAGAAGTACGCTAAGAAGTACCCGGACGTGGCCATCAAGAAGGTCGTTACCCGCGACCGCCCGGTTCGTGCTCTGGCTGATGCCTCGGAAGGCTCGCAGCTGCTGGTCGTCGGCAGCCACGGCCGCGGTGGTTTCAAGGGCATGCTGCTCGGCTCCACCTCGCGTGCACTCCTGCAGGCGGCTGCTTGCCCGATGATGGTCGTCCGCCCGGAGACTGACGCCTAAAGCGCCCTTCGAGGAGGCTGAAAAAAGACGCCGGTGCCGGTCGTGGACGTGCGTTTAGCGCCGAGAACAGAAACCGTTACCGAATATTTATAAGTAGAACCTAGCCGGTTTCCGACATGTCTCGGAGATCGGCTTCGGTTTATAAAAATGGGGCCTCTCGTCTGCATAAACCCCGTTTTCATGCAGAAAGTACAGATTCTATAAGGGTTTTCCTGTGGTTATCCGACTGTTATCTCGCTAGTTTCCCAGTGGCCGAAATGGCCTGATAGTGCTTGCAGTAGGTGCAAGATATTTTGGAAAGCCTTATAGTTGAGTCAGAACGATTTCGGAAAGGAATATCTATCATGAACGAGATTCTTCTTGCTGCCTCCTTTAGCCCCTCTCTGGGCTTCTTCGGCTGGATTATCATCGGTGGCCTTGCCGGTTGGATTGGTTCCAAGATTATGGGCACCGATGCTTCGATGGGCGTCGTCCTGAATATCGTCGTCGGTATTGTCGGTGGCTTCCTCGGCGGTTGGCTGCTCACCCTGTTCGGCATTGATGTCGCCGGTGGTGGAATGATCTTCAGCTTCCTTACGTGTCTGCTCGGCGCCGTGATTTTGCTGTGGATTGTCGGCCTGGTTCAGAAGCGTAAGTAAACCAAGAAAACAACCAAGAAAAACAGCACAGCTCAGCACAAAGCGTCGTAACGCTGCTATCTACTGGATAGTGAGCTAGAGCGCGGGGCATCTCATTAACATTGAGATGCCCTTTTTCTTGTGCGGTTGTCGTGAAGTTGGCGTTCTGCGGTTGTCGCGACATCTGTTGGGGGCAGTAATCATCGCACGCTAAAGTAGGACTAGAGGCTGAAAGACTGACTAGTTTGTTCTTTTACAAAATCACAGTCGCAGATGCGCCTACAATGGAATATCACAAACTATAAACGCCCTGCTCAGTGTTGCGAAAGCAATGACGCGAACGCCGATATCTGCGAGTAAGCAGCTGTTATAACGGGGTGTGACTTTGGAAGGACGAGAGGTACTGCCGTGGCAGAAGCGACAACGGGCAAGGGCGCAAAAGGCGGCCGCGCTTCCTCTCGCCGTCGTAACCGCCCCAGTCCGCGGGAGCGCCTCCTGACATCAGCGACAGCTCTGTTTACAACGGAAGGCATCCGCGTTGTCGGCATTGACCGCATCCTGCGGGAAGCTGATGTCGCCAAAGCCAGCCTGTACTCGTTGTTTGGATCCAAGGACAAGCTGGTCATCGCGTATCTGCAAGACCTCGATGCCAAATGGCGGGAGGCTTGGGAGCAGCGAGTGGCCTCGTTGGATACCCCGGCGGAGAAGATTCTCGCTTTCTTCGATCAGTGTATTGCGGAGCAGCCGGCAATCGACTTCCGTGGTTCACACTTCCAGAATGCGGCTAGTGAATATCCACGGCCGGAAACGGAGTCGGAGCAGGACATCCGCCAGGCCGCAGCCGATCACCGCTCCTGGGTTTGGCAACAGCTACACACGCTGCTGACTGAAAATGAATCTAGTATGCCGTCTGCTCACGCAAATATGCTGTTGCTCTACCTCGACGGCGGCCTCGCGGGTGCCAAGATGTCCAAGGATCTGAACCCGCTGCAGATGGCGCGCGACCTGGCCCGTGACTTGGTCACGTAAATACCTAATTCCCTTTTTTAACGCGCCCTAGTTCTCGCCTTTTGCTCACGGGCTAATCCCGGAAGCGTTTCCAGTCCGACTCCTTTGAGCCGGTGGCTTTCTTAACCATATTCTTCGTATTCTGGCCGAGCAGCATTCCCAGGTTCTTTGCAATCAGAATTGGTTTCGGCCGCTTCTGCGCCTTTTGTGCTTTCTCGGCTTGTCGTTTCATGTCTGCCCGCACTTTAGCCAGGCCGGGAAGCGGCGGAACTATACCCGAGGAAATCTTCATATCCTGCGTCAGGGACGGCAAATTGTCCTGAGCGCCAGGCCTCATCTGGGTCACCATGTAGCGAACCTTCGCAATTTTCAAAGCCTGGGCATATTCTTCGTCCTGCTTTGCTTTACGACGGTCCCGCGATTCCTTCTCAATAGCGGCATATTCGCTCTTATACTGCTTTATTTTCCACGGAGCGAATGCGGATTTGATATAAAAGCGACGCTTGGCCTGCTTTAACTTCTTCTTTTCTTCCCGCTCCGATTCGTATTCACCCTTTTGGTGGTTTTGCAGAGTTCGGAAATCGTCCGTGAGTGGGTAGGTCTTTTCTACATAGCGGGTGAGAATAATATTTTGGGTCAGTGTCCAGAAGTTATTGGTGACCCAGTAGACAATTAGAGCCACAGGTGTTGGGCCAAAGAACCCCGCGAAGAGGATCATCAGCGGTGCGTAGATAAGCATTACGCGCATGAATTTGCTGAGGAATACACTGACGCTATTGGAATAGTCGAGAGTGCGCTGCAACCGGCGGTAGGAAATGACCAAGTTAAAACCGGTGAAAATGGCCGCTGCCACGATGCCGATAATGCAGAAAGCTAACAGCGAATCATGATTGCCCCCAAGGATTTGTAGTTGCTCCGGGTCCATGCGCAGATACGCGGGTAGAGGCTGCCCCAAGAATGTCGCGCTCAGAAAGTCGGAAATCTCATCCTTAGAGATGAATCCGACATTATGAGACGCAGGCAGTCCAGGCCCCTCAGACGCCCGCAGCATGTGCCTCAGCATGCGAACAAGGCCCATAATCACGGGAATCTGGACGAAGAGGGGCGCCAGCATTACGGAGGTCTTAATACCTTCGGCTTTGCGCATTTCCTTGCTGGCAAAGTTTACGTATTGTGGCGAGTTCGGCTCGATGCTCCTGCGGTAGCGCTCCTTGAGTATAAAAAGCTGCGGCCGTAGGTTGGCCGTCTTGCGCGCCGAGATAAATTGCTGGAACGCGAGAAACGCCAGAGCGCCACGCACCGTAAACACCAGCAGGAAGAGAGAAAGCGTCCAGGACAGAGAAGATGGCAGGTGAAACACTGAGGCCAGTAAAAGGTACCACGCCTTAAGGACAAACGAGACCAGCCAAACAAATGGTTCCAAAATAACCACGGGCCGACTCCTCCATGTCAAGGATAAGAAAAGTAAGACAACCGGATGAGGCCGGTGTGCCAATTCCAGCCGCTATCCTAGCGACTCGAATCACCTGCCCCAACTTTAAAACAGGGCCCCGCTGTGGCGGGACCCTGTCTTTAAGATAGTGAAGCTGGATGACATCCAGTGGAAGGCAAACGAACCTGGGTGAGAACTAGTTAGCGCTCTCGTACTTTTCAATAATGTGCTTTGGCAGCGCACCGCGGTCTGCAACATCCATGCCATTCTCTCGTGCCCACTGGCGAATCTTGCGATTGCGATCACGGGCCTCAGCGGCATTGGGATTAGCGGAAGAGCGCTTACGCGGAGCTACAACCGTGCTGTGATCAATAGAAGCGTTCGCAATATACGGTTCTAATACCTGCTCGAACTTCTCAGCATTTTCCTGAGAGAGGTCGAGAATGTAGTTCTTACCGCGGAAAGAGAAACGAACGACTTGGTGATCTGCGGAATCAAGCGGAGTCCCATCAAGGTCGTCGATGTACTGAATTAGTTCGCGGCGTGCCATAGAATCCCTGCCTAAGCTTGGTGCTGAACTTGTAATAATGAAGAAGGCTTACGGTGAAACTTCAATACGGTGAAATTTCAAATTAATATCAAGCCCTGTTTTCTTTCCCTCACAGTATAAGTGCAAAGAAATTTAATGTCTATTGACGATAATTGAGTTAGATTGTGCAACTTATATCGAATACATGGTTTGTTAATAATTCGATTAATTGTGCACAAGAACTTGGGGTAATAAAAAGACGGCCCTGCATGTTGTGCAGGGCCGTCGTGAACAGCAACTACGCTACTGAGAGCGCAATGCGGGGTGCGCTCTCAGTGGTCGTCGGAAAGCGAAAGGATGAGAAGGCGCTTAAGCCTGGGTCATGCCCTCACCAGGCTTGCCTCGGTAGGTAGCGGCGACGAAAAGTGGCTGGTTCGGTTCCTCCTTGACCTCGACGAGGCGGTACTCAGAGGTAACGTCCTCGCGGCCGAAGTAGACAGCGGTGTAGCCGTGGCGGTCGAACTCGAGGTAGTTGACGTACGGGTTCGCAGCCTTGAGTCCAGCGGTAGCAGCCAAGGAAATCGGGTTGTCCTGAGGCAGCTTCACAATGTCATCGATGTTCGGGGCGCTGACGGAAGTACAGACAATCTCAATGGCGGCAATACCGGCACTCGGGTACTGGCCCGGGACCTTCGGTACGTTGCAGTTCCAGGAGGAGTGAATATCGCCGGTGAGGAAGACAACGTTGTCGTAGCCCTCCTTACCCATGATGTCAATCAGCTTACGACGCTCAGCAGCGTAGCCATCCCACTGATCCAAGTTGTACGGCAGGCCGTCCTGAGGCAAGCTCAGCAGCTCAGTGACAGCGCGAGTGGCCTCCGGATCCAGCGGCGGAACCAGCACTGGAGTGAACATGACGGAGTTGCCCACGACACGCCACTTTGCGCTCGAGGAACGCCACTGGCCGAGCAGGTAATTGAACTGCTCAGAGCCGAGCATGGAGCGACTCTCATCATCGGTTTCGCCAGCGCGGATGAACTTCAGCTGCTGGTCACGGTAGGTGCGCAGGTCCAGCATGGTCAGGTCGGCGAGATCGCCGAAACGGAAGCTGCGGTAGAGCTTGCCGCCCTGGGAGAAGGGGACAGCGCGAACCGGCAGCCACTCCAGGTAAGCCTGGATAGCGGCGTCGCGGCGGGCAACGTAGTCGCCTTCGGTCTCCGGGTCGTGGTTCTCAGCGCCACTGTGCCAATCATCGTTGGCGACCTCGTGGTCATCCCAGGTCACAATCCACGGCTTTGCGCGGTGAGCTTCCTGCAGGTCCGCATCGGTGCGGTAGGTGGCGTAGCGCAGGCGGTAGTCAGCGAGAGAAATAATCTCGTGAGCCGGCTTGTGGTCACGAACCGGGCCCTTGCCGGAGTAGCCACCGGCCTCGTACTCGTAGATGTAGTCACCGACACACATAATGATGTCGATGCGGTCATTTTCCGCCATATCGCGGTAAGCGGAGAAGAAGCCACTTTCCCAGTTAGCGCAGGAGGTCAGCGCGATGCCCAGGTGATCTGGCGAGGAGTTCACCGGCGGCGCAGTGCGAGTCTGGCCAATCGGGGAAACCTGGCCCGCGTGATTACCAGCGGTGACGGTAAAGCGGTAGAAGTAGTAGGAATCAGCGGAGAGACCCTTGACATCGATCTTGACG
This sequence comes from Corynebacterium sp. HMSC074C05, assembly GCF_001838325.1. NCBI lineage: Bacteria > Bacillati > Actinomycetota > Actinomycetes > Mycobacteriales > Corynebacteriaceae > Corynebacterium > Corynebacterium sp. HMSC074C05. Next base: position 299,790 of record NZ_KV836285.1, on the reverse strand, counting down.
GTGTTGTCAGCATCCGGGTCGGTGTTCAGGGCACCAGAGGCAACGATGTTGCCGAAGCCCTCATCAGAAGCGACTTCCCACTTCAGTGCAACAGGGCGGCCCTGGTTTGCACCTGCGGTGTCGCCTGGGTGCGATGTCACACGAGTCCAGATAAGAACGGAGTCCGGCAGTGGATCGCCAGAGGCCACACCGTGTTGGAAGACCTGAAAACCACCAGAACCGCCAGCATTAGCTGGGGACTGCGACTCAGGATTGGCCCCCGCACTAGTAGCGGTCGCCAGGCCGATGGCGCCAGCAGCAGCACCGGTAGCGCCGGCACGCAGTACGGCACGACGAGTAGGGGTGAATGGCTTTTGGGCTGTTGCGTCGCTGTTCGAGACTGCGCCGTTCAGATCCGAGGCTGCAGTCTGAGATTTATCTGAAGATGGCATAGCCCTCATTACAGTAGTTCTCAGTCCGTAGCGCCATCGGAGGGAGAAAATAGCCCGATACGGGGGTACTAAGAGCGAAAGCGCGACTATTGCTGCTCAACAACAGTCGCGCTTAGTTCGACGAATCTCGGCGAGTGGCCTTAACCCGAAGCGGCCAGGTTTACGCGCCCAGCTCCGAAATGATCTGGCGATCCAGAGAATCCAGCTCTGCGGTAATGGAGTGGTGTGCGCGACGACGCTGCTCCGGGGTCATCTTCTCGGCAGTGTTAATGGCGTCAGTCATGACATCCAGACGCGAGTTGGCGTCCTTGATAAAACCATCGGTACCCTTGACACCCGACTTACGCAGCTCTGTCAGTGAACCACGAGTGGCCTCAATGCGGGCCAGCAGCGGCGCACCGTGCCCCTGGTAACGAGCGGCATCATTAGCGGAAACACCGAACTTCTGCGCGGCCGAAGAGTGTTCACGGCGCTGAATGGCAGTGATGGCGCGGTAGGCCAGCGGAACCAGCACCGGTACCAGCAGGCGTGCGCCACCGATCCACGACTTTGCCTTGTCCTTGTTGAAGCCCTGGCTGCGCTGCTGTTGCAGGATCTTCTCGGCCATCTTGGTCTGGTGGCGCTGCTTGGCGGCCAGCGCCTTCTTCTCGTCCTTGGCACTCGCCTTGCGGATCTTCTCCGCGCGCTTCAGAGCACGGTTTTCCAGCTTGAGTTCCTTCTTACCGAGCTTTTCCTCAGAACGAACGCGGCCAGCGGCCTCCTTCAGCTCCAGCTTGTGTTGGTGCTTCTGGTCGCGCTTAGCGGCCTTGACCTCAGCCTTATGTGCCTTGCGATTAAGTCGAGCTGCGTGGCGAGCCTCTTCCTTAGCCTTCGCCTTGGCAGCCTTCACCTGCTTGGCGGTTTCGCGCCGACGCTCACGGATGTCACCCAAGAAGCTCATTTTTTCCTTCGCCTAGTTGCTCGCAGATAGTCCCTCCGGAAAAGTGGGGCGGAAAACCCGTAAACCCCACCGCGCCGGAGTGCGCTTGCCAGATGCAGTGGCTGCATCACGATTCTTGCTATCCAAGCTTAACGTGAAACTTCCTACCGAGTGGCGATACGCTAATTCTCATTGTGACTGATTCATCCGTTTCGCGCCCGCTTCTCCACGCGAGCGACCTCATCGGCTGCCGCTACCGGCTGAGCCTCGACCTCCGCGAGGGGCGGCTAGTCGAACCTGCTTCTCACCATGAGCACCGCTTGCCGACGTCCATCGCGTCCATCCCCGGCCTGTACACAGTGGCCTCGGGACCGGACGCTCACCTGGATACCCTTGAGGCCATCGCCCGCGGAGAAAGCGTCATCACCGGTGGCGTGCTCATGCATGAGCGTCCGATTCCCGGTGGGGTGTACTCGGGAATCGACGAGATTTGCCACCCCGATCTGCTGGTCAAGGTCGATGATTCACCACAGACGACCTCACCGACGTACATGCCGGTCCTGGTTGTCACACGGCACCTGCTCTCTGCGCGCAAACCGGGCCGGCGGCGTAAGCCGTCGTCAAGCAATGCGGCGCGTGCGGCGGCGATGAAGGTGCGACTGCTGGGCGTTGATCGGCTCGGGCGTGCTGGCGTGATGGGGCGGACCCTGCGTCAGGCGATGGTTGTCACGGACGAGTGGAAGCTACGGCATTACGGACCCGATGCTGTGAAGCTTGGGCAGGCAGCGGCGATACTGCACCGCCTGGGCGTGTCCTGTGGTCTGGTGGGGGCGATTAGTGCCACCGGGATGAACCTGGATACACGGCATATTGTCATTGCCGATGAAGGTTCGCGCGTGGCCTCGTACCGGATGGCGTTGCGGGATGCGCGTGATGCCGTCGCTGCCACTCAGGGGCGACCGTCACGGTTTACGCCAGGCACCTGGCCGCTGGCGCCACGGCGCATCCGGGAGTGCCGAACCTGCCGTCACCACGACCTTTGCTTGGATGAGCTGACCGCAAGTGACGATATTTCCCTCCTCCTACCTGGCGATAAGTCCATGCGGTTGCGCAGTGTGGGCATCGACACAGTCACGGCACTGGCGCAGGCCAGTACCAACACTCCGCACGTCAGCAAGGAGCAGGTGTGGATGGCGAGGGCGCGGCTTGCCGACGTCGACGCGCTCCGGGTAGCCGCTAAGACATCGGCCCCGCGTGGCGATATTGAGATGGATATCGATATGGAGGCGTACCCCAACGATGGCGCCTACCTGTGGGGAACGTGGGTGCCTGGGGAGGACTACCGCGGGTTTATCACCTGGGAGCCACCGGGGCCAGAAGGGCTCGGTGGCACGGCAGAGGCCAGGAACTTTGCGATTTTCTGGGATTACCTGATGCGTCGTCGAAATGCGGCGCATGAACAAGGCAAGACCTTCCGCGCCTATTGCTGGGCGGCAGAGGGTGAGAACTATTGGCTGCGTCAGAGCGCCACCCGGTTCGGCGGCCAGGAATTTGTGGTGCCCGCAGATTCGGCGGAGCTGGCTACAGGCGATGCGGCTGGTTCCAGTTCCGAGGCAGCTGGCCCGACAAAGATTGTGCGGGTGCCGACCCGCGAAGAAGTGGACAAGTTCATTGCCTCGGAGGACTGGGTGGACATGCTGAAGGTCGCCCGTCGCCAGATCCTCTCCACCGTCGGCATGGGGCTTAAAGTCGTGGCCCCGTGGTCGGGCTTCCACTGGCGCGACGCCGATGTTGACGGCGAGGCATCGCTGGATCTGTATCGCATTGCGACGGCCACTGACCTTGACTTTGTCTCGGAACAGTCCTTTGAAAAGCTCACGCAAGCCGAGGCTCGCGCCATGCTGCTGCGCTACAACGGCGATGACTGCCGATCGGTAGCCCACGTCCGCGACTGGCTGGATTCACAGCGCGCGGCCGCGGACCTGCCGCATGGGGATGACCTGCCGGTTCCTTAGCGCGCTAACCACGCGCCCACGTGCCGCGCCGGGCGAACTTAGGTGAGACCTTCTTCATCGCAGCATTGCGAATAATGGCCGTGTTCTTGCGGGCTAACAGCAGCAGCTGCTGTGTGCGCTCGGCACGGAATGTTGCGCGAGGAGAGCGGTGCACATCGCGGAAAAGCCGCTTCGTCGCCGCCAGCTGATCCGGCGAGCGTGTCGCCAGCTGTGCCAACTTCTCCTTGGACAGCTTGAGTGCAGCGTCCTCCGTGTCCACGGCCCACGTCGCCAGACCGATCTCAGTTGCTTCCTTGCCGTTGAGTTCTTCGCCAGACATGGTCAGCCAACGTGCAGTATCGGCGCTGACCTCATCGAGGATGGTTCGCATACCGGACATATCCGGAATCAGTCCCCACTTCGCTTCGAGGATTGACCACTTGGCATCGCTCGTAGTAATGCGGAAATCAGCACCTAGTGCAATCTGTAGACCACCGCCGTAGCAGTGCCCATGCACCGCCGCAATGACCGGCACCGGCAGGCCTCGCCAGTCCCAGCAGGCGCGCTGGAACAGGTTTGTGCCGTGGATATCGGGGACGAATGAGCGCAGGATGCGTGAGGGCTTCTTAAATGCCGAGGCGAAATCGAGTCCAGCGCAAAACGATTTGCCCTCGCCACGTAGGATTACGCCACGCAGATCACGGTCAGCTGCCAGTTTCCGGGCGACGGCGGACAGCTCGGTCAGCATCTCAAGTGTTAGACCGTTGAGTTTGTCTCCGCGGTCCAAACTGACGACAGCGATTTTCGCCGCCTCTGAATCAGCTACGGCGAGGTATTCATAGGCGACGTTGACATTGTTGCTGGTGTTCATGGGCACTAACGCTAAACGACGGCTACGTGTGCCGCCCGGGAAATACCAAAAGTGGTCTCAAACAAGACACAAAAAACCGACCCGCTGAGGGTAAGCCCCGTCAGCGAGCCGGTAAGCCATCTTTAGCGCGCGGCAGGGACGCGTAAAAAGCCGCGCGCTGTTAGCTGAAATTACTTGGCAGCTGCGAACAGCTCTGCAGCGTAATCCCAGTTGAAGACGTTCCAGACAGCCTTGACGTAGTCAGCCTTGACGTTCTTGTACTGCAGGTAGAAAGCGTGCTCCCACATATCCAGCAGCAGAACCGGCTTCAGGTTGATGGACAGGTTGCCCTGCTGATCCGTCATCTGCTCAATAACCAGGCGCTCTGCAATGGTGTCGTAACCCAGAACAGCCCAGCCGGAGCCCTGCAGGCCCAGAGCAGCAGCGTTGAAGTGAGCCTGGAACTTCTCGAAAGAGCCGAAGTCGCGCTCGATAGCCTCAGCCAGCTCACCGGTCGGCTGGCCGCCACCGTTCGGGGACAGCAGCTTCCAGAACAGGGAGTGGTTGGTGTGGCCACCCAGGTTAAAGGCCAGGTCCTTGGACAGGCCGGTAACAGCTGCGAAGTCGCCGGACTCGCGAGCAGCAGCGAGCTTCTCCAGAGCAGCGTTGGCGCCGTTGACGTAATTAGCGTGGTGCTTGCTGTGGTGCAGCTCCATAATCTCGCCGGAGATGTGCGGCTCCAGAGCGTCGTAAGCGTAATCCAGCTCAGGAAGTTCGTACTTAGTCATTAGGAAAATTCCTCCTCAACACGTTTTTAGGTTGTGCCGTCGATGGTACTCAAGATGAGTGGATGCGCAACCATTTAAGCAATACAATTAATGCGAAATTCATAAAAAATGCTGTTCAGGGATATCTGTCACAAGTTTATGAACGCGGCGGCTGAGTGCGGCGAATCCACTTACTCACGCGCTTGAAGCGCATTCCGGCTGCGCCACCCAGGTCGTCGTCAAGCGGAATGTCGAGGATGGAAGCCCACGTTGGCAACATTTCTTCCTCGTACCGGTGGCCGTGACCACCGGGGACGGTGACGGAGGCGAGGCCGTCGATAAGCACCTGCCAGAAGGTGACGAACGGATGCCAGCGCATGGAGGGGAGAACATCGCGGCCGACGCGCTCTGCAAGCCAGTCGGGGCGGCGCCAGGCCAGTGGGTAATCCCACCAAACGATGGGGTCAGAGGCATGCTGCAGGAATGCGACGCGCGGGAATTCCCACGGCCCGAACTTGGTGCCATAGAAGGAGTGGTACAGCTCGTCGGGGCGCGTAGCGAAGCGGATGTTTCGCCCCTCGTCGATGACTGGAGCGATTTCCGGAGACCCCTTTGTCCGACGGTGCGTCAGCTCTTTCCACATCGCGGAGAACTGTGGTGCGCCCGTCCAGACAGCACCGTCGACGCGTGCGAGCATGTCAGCGGAATTCTCGAATACGCCGAGACCGCCAAACCCGCCGAGGGATTCACCGGCGACGTAGACCTTTGGCCGGTCGTTCTCCGGCATCTTGTCGACTTCCTGCAACACCCGATGGATAAGGGTGTGGCCAGCCGCGATTGGGGTTTCGTGGTCCGTTAGCCATGCCACTGGGGAGGGGAGGTCAGAGTACTGCAGAGCGACAGTGGCGCAGTTGCCAAGGGTCAAGAACTCTGCAGCCTGCGCCGACCACGGTGGCACCCAACCGGTGCCGGTGGTGGTGAAGACAACCAGATGATCGCGCCGAAACGCGCCGGTGCGGTGCATCTCGCGGATGATGAGCTCCGCCTGTTCCCGCAGAGAACGACCTGGCACCTTGCCCGCATAAATGCGGATGGGTTCCTGCAGTTCGGAGAGCGGCTTGCCAGTGACCACCGCCAAATCTCGGGCACGGGGGCCTTCGGCGACGAAGACGCGCCCCTCGGCGCCGAGTGCGTACCACGGCTCCAAAGACCATGGACTCCCGGAACGTTCCGGCTCCCAGGGCTGCATGCGGCCTGGAACTACCAGGGTATTCAGGTATCGGGACTTCTTGGCGATGGACTCCAAAGTCCGACGGATAAGCAGTCGATCAATGCTGGCGGCCACGGCACCACCGACGATGGCACCGCTGAGAACCGGGGCGAGACCGCGCGGCAGCCAGGGGCGGAGGTTGTCCCGCAGTAAGTCATAGCCGCGATTGGCCAGCGCGGAGAGCCCCCGAGTGGTCAGGTAGAGACCACTGGCAATCATTGTGGAGGCGAACTGGCTGCGTGCGGATTCCTGCTCATCCTTGCCCACCAGGCGGCCAATTTCGCGCTGCTGGGAAATGGAGCGCAGCCACAGCGCCGCGGTGGTGGCCGTGGTGGCAACATGCCAGGTCACGGCCAGTGCGCGCTCGTGTCGAGGTGCCGGCGCAAAGCGGCTGAGCGGAGTGCTGGCCAGACGCCGCATCGTCGTGTTGTAGCCATAGCCGATAGCCACCCCGGTGACATGGCCCGCCAGCTGTGCCAGGAAGGTCACAGTAACGGTGGCGATCCGAGTACGCGGCATCAGCGAGGGGCTAAAGGCAGCCCATGACGCAATTTCTGCACCAATTAGACCGGGGTTGGAGGGAATGCCCGCTCGCAGTGCGCTGCGGATAGTGCCAGGGCCGGTACCTAGGAGGCGTTCGCGAAAGACTTTGGTCGCCATCAGACTGCCGGTGCCGACTGCGCCCAGCGCTTTGGCCATGCCAGCTGTGCCAGCGACTCCTGTAATTCCCGTTCGCGCTGCTCGTGCAGCTCGCACTGTCCTGGTGGTTTCGATTGGCTGAGCTACAGGTGTGTTGCCCGTAGACGCAATCGAGGGCGCAATCGAAGTAAATGCGCGACGCAGGAATCCCATAACTCCCATCATGGCAAAATTTTTTCCACGGGGTTTATTCATCTCGCGCCAGTTTTCCGCACAAAGCGTAGCCTGTGGGGTGTCGCAACGTTTTCCGAATCGGTTGAGAAGGATCCGAGGGCTATGAAGCTATCCACAGGAAATAAGGTCGTGCTGATCGGCGCTGGCGACGTCGGCGTGGCATATGCGTACTCACTGGTCAACCAAGGCACTGTCGACCATTTGGCAATCATTGACATCGACGAAAAGAAGACGATGGGCAACGTCATGGACTTAAACCATGGCGTCGTGTGGGCGTCGTCGCGCACCAAAGTCACTCAGGGCACGTACGCCGACTGTGACGATGCCGCGCTGGTAGTCATCTGTGCAGGCGCAGCACAAAAGCCCGGCGAGACTCGCCTACAGCTGGTGGACAAGAACATGAAAATTATGAAGTCCATCGTCGATTCCGTCATGGCCAGCGGTTTTGATGGGCTCCTACTGATCGCCTCCAACCCCGTCGACGTACTCACATACGCCGCGTGGAAGTACTCCGGGCTGCCACACAACCGTGTCTTCGGCTCCGGCACCATCCTGGACACCGCACGTTTCCGTTACATGCTGGGTGAATACTACGATGTTTCCCCGATGAGCGTGCACGCATACATCATTGGTGAACACGGCGACTCCGAGCTGCCGGTGTTGTCCAGCGCCAACGTTGCAGGAGTCAGTCTGTCCAAGCGCCTCGCCGCCGACCCCGCGCTTCACGACGAGCTGGAGGACATCTTCATCCGAACCCGTGATGCCGCCTACGAGATTATCGATGCCAAGGGCTCCACTTCCTACGGAATCGGTATGGGTCTGGCCCGCATTACGCGCGCCATTTTCCAGAACCAAGAGGTAGCTCTGCCGGTCTCCGCATACTTGCAAGGTGAATACGGTCATGAGGACGTGTTCATCGGAACACCAGCCATTGTGAACCGTCGAGGAATTCGCCGCGTTATCGAGCTTGAGCTGGACGAATACGAAAAGAAGCAGCTGGACAAGTCCATTCAGACGCTCCGAGATGTGCAGGATCCATTCTGGAAGTAACTGCTGGTAGCGAGAGTAGATGTCTTCTCGACATGCGCTTTCGGCTGTCTCATTTGAGAATGAGAATGCCCACCTTCTATTGGCCCGCGTGGCCGACTCTGGCCAACGCTTCGTCTTCAACACAGGAGTGCCTTCTCTATGGCAGCGCAGAGCCCTCAAGACACAGCAACTGACAACACTGAAAGCGGCGCGGCCGTACCGCGTCTGGATGACCTCATCAGCAAGGTCACTGATCTGATCACAGAGTTGGACGACGTCTCGGTGGAGGCTTCTGCACTGCTCGCAGAGGTGCCGGAAGAGCGCCGTCGGCACGCGGAAAACCTGCTGCACTACGCACACCTGCGCACAATTGACATCCGTGAGCTGCAAAACAGCTTGCACGACCTCGGCGTGACCAGTCTGACCACGGTGGAGACTTTCACCCGGGGGCGCCTTGAGCTCGCTCTCAACGCGCTGTTGGCGCTGGCGGGGCGCACCTCAGACATCGATGTCGCCCGCATTATTGCCGACGATGAGCGCGCGGATATTGCCCTGGATAATAACGCCACCGAGCTGTTCGGTCAGGAGCGCGCGGATGTCACTTCGCACATTATGGTGACCCTGCCCGCCGAGGCCGCCGACGATGCAGAGTTGGTGGAGAGCTTCGCTGCCGCTGGCATGGATCTCGCTCGCATCAACTGCGCTCACGACGGCCCTGAGCAGTGGAGCCGCATGATTGGCAACGTCAATGCTGCAGCTGAGAAGGCCGGTCGCCGCATCTTCGTGTCCATGGATCTGGCTGGCCCGAAGCTGCGCACGGGTGATATCGAACCGGGGCCGCGTGTGGGGCGCGCCCGTGTTGTGCGTGACGACGCCGGCACGGTCATTTCCAAGTCCAAGATTTGGCTGACTCCGCGACTGGATGAGCACCCCAAGCCAGCTCCGAGCGATTTGCCGGGGCGTCCCGCACTGCCGCTGGAAGCAGATCAGGGGTGGTTGGAACAGCTGCAGCTTGACGATGTCATTACGCTGCATGACTCCCGCTCGGCGAAGCGTCACTTCACCGTTGTGCGCATCGACACCGACTCCGAGGGCGAGATCGAGGCTGTCCTCGCCGAGGGGGAGAAGAACGCTTGGATCGCCGAGGGCACACACCTGCGCAGCAACTACGAGGTCACGCGCGCTGGTGGTGTGCCACCGACCGTGCAAAAGCTGCGCTTCCACACCGGGGATGAGTTTATTCTCACCAGCCGCGAGGAAATCACCACCATTCCACGCACTGACGATGAAATTCCACGCGTCTCCTGTTCGCTGCCGTCTGCCGTGGCGGCTCTGAAGCCGGGCGATCCGGTGCTTTTCGACGACGGTGCGCTCGGCGCTGAGGTGGTTGAGGTCTCCGAGACGTCGTCAAGCGAAGATAGCCACGTCGATGCCCGCTTGCGTGTCCTGCGTACGAAGCCGAATGGTCAGCCGCTAGCGGCGCATAAGGGCATCAATCTGCCGAACACCGACCTGCCTCTCAATTCGCTTACCGACGAAGACATTGAGCACCTGCGCTTTGTGGTGGAGCATGCGGATATTGCTGCGGTGAGCTTTATTCGCACCCAGGGGGATGCTGAGTACGTCTACAAGGTGCTCGATGAGATTGCGGCAGAACATGAGGCTGCGGGCCGCGAGGACCTGGCGTCGAAGGCTCGGAACCTGGGTGTTGTGCTGAAGATTGAGACTATTCCGGCATTCCAGAATCTGCCGGGAATCATCATCGCCAGCATGAAGCGCGCCAAGTCCGGTCTGATGATTGCTCGTGGTGACCTGGCTGTGGAGCTGGGCTTCGACCGTATGGGTGAGGTCCCAGGCCAGATTCTGACGCTGGCGCAGGCAGCCGGTGTGCCGACCATTCTGGGTACTCAGGTGTTGGAGAACATGGCCAAGGCCGGCCTGCCGTCCCGCGCGGAGATTACCGATGCGGCCTTCGCCCTGCGTGCCGAGTGCGTGATGCTGAACAAGGGGCCGCACATTACCGAGGCCATCGCGATTTTGAACAACCTGGCCCGGAAGATGGGACGTTCGCAGCGTAAGAGCCGCATCATGCTGCGGAAGATTCGCAGCTGGTCGGACTAGTGGCTGGGGTAGGGGCCGGGCTAGTTTAGGTAGGTTAGGGGGAGCGCACTTAAAAACACCGTGGGAGAAAAGACTGCGGAAGAAGCCGGCCGCGCGTACGAGAGGAGCCCTGCGGAAAATGTCTAATGAACAGGCAGAAAACGCGGGGTGGGCTGTGCCGCCGCAGTCTCCAAAACAGCAGCCACAGCAGTCCCCACCTCAGGTGGTGCTGCCACCGCAGCAGAGCTGGCAGCCGGCTGTCTCGGATTCGGCCATCACCGGTGCGACACCGCGCTGGAAGGCCGATGAGATTGTTCGCAAGCGTGCGGACAGCGTCTTTCGATGGGCAATGAGCGGCGCTGGAGTATTCGCCGCATTTACCGTATTCATCTGGATGAGCATTCTGAGTCCAGGTCAGGATCTGGTGGTTTCCCTCCTCGGCGAACTGGGAGCATGGGCTTTCGGTCTCTGCGGAATGGTTTCCCTCATTGGGCTGGGTTTTTCGGTCTACAAGACCCTCCAGGTGCTGCGTGACCGCGCAACGTATGCCCGCCCACTGCTGTCGCGCACGGCAACGGATGTGCGCACGATGCACATGTGGCCAGTGCGCAACATCACGGGACCCGTGGTCGCGTTGGCTGAAACAGGAGTCACTGCCGTAATGGGGCCAGGTCGCTTTATCTGGTATCTGGCCTGCGTTTTGTGGCCACTTGCAACGGGTTGGTTTATCGCTGCCGACGTGTCCAGGACGTACTTCCAGGCCGGAATCATCACTGTTTTAGCTTGTGTGACAACTGCCCTTACGACTCGGCTACTCCGCTACGTGTTGGCTCCCGAGGAAGTGCATCGCAACATTCCCGTTGGGGCAGGTCGCGAGCGCACCCAGCCCGGTTTTTGGTCCAAGGGCTTCATCCCCAGCGAAGCTACCGATGAACAGGGGGAGGCGGGCGCAATGGCCGTCGACAAGCAGCTTTTCGAAGGAACGGCGAGCGAATTCGTCGACGATTTTTATAAGTAGCCCAGGCAGTCGCGAATTACGGACTGCGAATAGGTATTCTGTGGCCTTGTGGGAAAGAAATCTCGTAAGAAGAATAATCAGGCCCCGGAGGGCATGAGCCGCCGTCAGGCGAAGCTGGCAGCCCGCGCTGCTGAGCGTGCAGCGTTGCTGGGCAATCCGCGTCCGTTCAAGGACTTCGACGAAGAGGCTGACATCGTGGCTGTCCGCGAGTTCGCTCCGGCTGTGGTCATTCCGGTCACGGTCGCTGACGCTGAGCGTGACATCAAGCTCTGCACCGTGCTGCCGGGTGGCGTAGCCGCACTGACGCGTGCCGCTGACCAGGGCAATGAGGCTTTCGTCGCGCTGCAGACGCAGGCTCGCACCAATGACGGCGCTGCGGATCTCTCCCGTGCGCTGGCATGGGCTTGCGATGCAGAGCCGGGTCAGCAGCTCTCCGCCGCTACTGACGGCGAAGCTGCACCGCTTACCGACGTCCTGACCGCCGTGGATCTCGACAACATGGAGGTCCACCAGGACTTCGAGTGGTGGATTCCCAAGGGCATTGAACGCACCCCGATGATCGAGCAGAACCTGGCCGTGGCTAACGACGCGATTCTCCCGTCATACCGCCTGGATGCGAAGGTCGCTGGTGCTGTGTGGTGGATTGATCCGGGCGAGCGCGCCCACATCCGCTGGGTGCGTCGTGAAGATGAGAAGCCGCTGCTGGATGCCTTGGCACGCGTGCACGCTGCGGACAACCTCTCGCTGGGAGAGGGCACGAAGTTCGCCGGTGTCTTCCGTACCGATGGCGTGCTGGTGCCGGTCTGGGACCTGGATAACACCAAGCCGCACGACCACTGGATTGCTGCCGTGGAAGAGGCCGACAAGCGTATCGCTGAGGCGCTGGCCAGCGAAGAGCCGCTGACCGCCGAGGAGCGTAAGTCCCGTGAGACCATCGTGTCCCGTCAGGTGACCATTCGGAACTAGGTACCTAGACAGCCTGGCGGAACTGGTTTAAGAACTAACGCGTGTGGCTCAGCGAAAAACTGAGCCACACGCGTTAGTTGCCTCTAAGTTATCTGAAGCAGTTTTAGCTACTCTCTTGGCTATCTCAGCTCCGCAAAAAGTGTTGGCGCTTCGATTTCGTCCCAGAGCAGCACATTGCCCGCATAACCGGTATCCATGGCGCCTGAGGTGGGCACGGTAAGAGAATCGGAACCGAAGAGCATGCGCAACATCAGCCAGGTCAGATGCCAGACGTGGTCACCATCGCCGACGAGCACGGCCTTAGTGCCAGCATTGGCCAGGCGAATCCAGCGGTAGGGGTTGAGCCATACCGCAGGTGACTTCAGCCGTCCCATCAGCGCACTCATGAATTCACGCTGCCGCTCTACGCGGTCCAAGTCTCCCTGGGCGGTAGCACGCGTGCGCACGTAACCCAGGGCACTCGCGCCATCGAATTTCTGGCAACCGGCCTGAATATTCAGGCCTGCCAGCGGGTCGTCGATGGCTTCTTCAGGGCACATTTCGATGCCACCGACAGCGTCGACGACACCGGCGAAACCGCCAAAGCCAATTTCGGCGTAGTGGTCGATGTGAATTCCAGTGTTTTTCTCTACGGTGTCGATGAGTAACTGGGGGCCACCAAATGCGAATGCCGCATTGATCTTGTTTTTGTCATTGCCCGGGATATCCACGAAGGAGTCACGCGGGATACTGACCAACTTCGGCTTACCGAACACCGGAATGTGGGCAATCATGATGGTGTCTGTGCGCTGGCCGAAATCACCACTGCCCGTCGATAGCTTGGCGGCATCTTCCTCTGACAAGCCCGTACGAGAGTCCGAACCGACGAGCAACCAGTTGGAGGACATCGTATTGGCAGGGCGATTTGCCAGACCTGAGAACGCGTCGACCCTGGTCAGGCGGATGTCAACAAGTGCCATCGTGGCGACAAGGAAGATGACGACAACCAGGATGATGGATTTAAAGCGCAAGCGTGGCAGCCGCATGCGTGGCATGCGGAAGCTCGACCTGGCACCGGCTCCGCCACGACTGCTGCGGCGTCCACCACGGCCAGAACTCGCTGTTTGTGGGGCACTGTAGTAGTCCTGCGACGAACCCTGCGAGGAAGATTGGAAATCCGCATCCGGGTTATAGCCGGGTGGAGGAAACCGCGGATCGCTGCCAGCGCGTCCGCTACCGGTCCGGTTCATCGGTGGACGGGACTCAATGCGCGTTTCGTTCAGTGGCGCCTGCCGACGTTCTGGTTGCGGCCTAGACCTGCGTGGAGGCATAGGCGCTGGGCGGGCTGCCCCTGCCCGAGAAGGGCGGTTCGGGCGGGGAGGGATGGGGCGTCGTGAAGCGCCACGCGAATCGGCCGCACGGGAGCGAGCATGCTTCGGCGACGCCTCGTCCACACGGCGGTAGATGGGGCGACCATAGCGATCTTTGAGCGGCCTGCCGTATCGGTCGCGGGCAATGCGCGAGTCGTCGAAGTTGCCTTCCATACCAATTAAGAATAGGCAACGACAGTGCACTAAGAGAACCGAGACAGCAATACAAGTATTGGTAGCGCTGGCGTTACCCTGCGTGCGACGTGCTGAAAGGGTTTGGGACCGAAGAAGAATATGCTGGAAATATGTCCGCAATGAACCAGAACTACGAACGTGCAGTCAACGAGTCGGATGTTTATGTCAAGAGCCGACATGGTGTCCCTCGAGGGTTCTTCGCCTGTGAGGCGGCGGGGCTGGACTGGCTGCGCGAGGGCGAATCTGACGGCGGTGCGCGCGTAGTGGATGTGCTGGGCGTGAGCGGGCATGCGCTGACATTGCGTCGAATTGAGTCGATGGCGCCGAATCCACAGGCAGCGTACGAGTTTGGAAAATCGTTGGCTATTACCCACAATCTGGGCGCCGCTGGCTGGGGTGCCGGCCCCGATGAGTGGGAGGGGCACGGCTACTTCGGTCCGCTGGATCAGCCACTACAGATGGACCTGACTCCACGGGAGAACTTCGGTGAATACTGGGCGAAAGGACGTCTGCTGCCTGCGCTGGGAAAGTTGGAAAACTCCTACAATAACCGTCAGCTAGATATCTTTGACCAGCTCATTGACCGGCTCTTGGCTGGAGATTTCGACAACGAGCCAGACGCTGCGCGTGTCCACGGTGACCTGTGGTGGGGAAACCTCATGTGGGATGCAGACGGCGCGATCCTGATTGACCCCGCGGCACACGGCGGAGCCCGGGAGGAAGATCTGGCACTGCTGGCGCTATTCGGGGCAACGCACTTCGACGAGATCTTGCGTGGCTACGAATCTGTACATCCCCTGCCGGATTTCGCCGAGAGCTGCGAACTCCACCAGCTCTATGCCGTGCTCATGCACGCGGTGCTATTTGGTGGCGGATACGCCGGACAGGCAGCGGCAATGGCAGCGAAGTACGTGCGTTAGCTGGCGTTAGCAGCCTTCAGCACGCTAGCGATCTCCAGTAGCTCTGCCTCACCGCAGTGCACCGCACCGATGTTGACGCTGGTGGCGGGGAGCTCCGCGTTGGGTGTGCTGCCGCTTGTGCCCGGCACAGCAATTGGCACGGACACGCTTGCCCACCCAGTCAGATTCCACAGCGATAACCACGGAGTCCACCGGGTTTGCTCGTCAAAGTCCTCCCACGGCGCCAACGCAGAGAAATGCCCAATACGTGGCGGATCAAACGCCAGCGTTGGCGTAATCACCGCATTGACTTCCCAACGCGATCGAATCGCGCCGGGCAGAGCCATCCGCTGCTGATGTGTCGCCGCCGCCTCCGCTGCGGAAATCTCCTGGCCACAGGCGCGAATCCACTGCACGATCTCGGAGTAGTCCGCGCGCGGTAATTTCGTGGCCATTCGCGTGATGGTCCGTCGAAAGATCTCGAACACGTCCGGACCTGCCGGGTCATAGGGGCTGGGCACTTCCACCACCTCATACCCGGCGTCGGCAAGACGGTCAGCCGCCGCCCACACACCGTTTGCCCAGCGCTTATCGACGTCCACCTCAGCATGAAACGGGCTGACAGTGACACCGATGCGAAGGGGGCGCTGGGACCGTCGGAAAACATGCGAGGTTGCGGAAAAGGGCACCCCGGCCAGTAGCGCTGCGTCATCGACTGTGCGAGTGAGAAAAGCGGGCGTGGAGAGATTTCCACCCGCAATATCGTGTGCCGGTTTCAACCCAACGAGGCCACAGCAGGCGGCAGGCACGCGGATGGAACCGCCACCGTCAGAGCCCAGAGCTGCGGGAACGACACCAGTTGCGACAGCCACCGCGCTGCCGCCCGAGGAACCACCGGGAGTGCGTGGCGCGGTATCCGGCTGATTGGACAGCTGATTGGGCGCGGCGAAATAGGGGTTTTCCGGAGCCGGGTAGCCAATCGGCTCGGTGTAGGCCGTCATCCCAACCTCGGAGGTGTGTGTAGTCGACGTGAGGATGGCGCCGCGAGCCAGAAGTTTCGCCACGGGTTCCGAGGTTTCGGTGGCGGTGAAAGCCAAGTTGGCGGAGCCCATCGTGCATTTGACACCGGCGATGGTGAATAGGTCCTTAATCGCCACTGGCAGTCCCAGGAGGTCACGCGGGAGGCCGTGGCTAGCGCGCCGGGCGGGCTCTGATTGAGCAGTGAGACTGCGTGCGCGGTCGACAGCGTGCTCGGCCAAGGACGTGGCAATACCGAAACGGGCAGGATTGGTCGCGGCGTCGTCGGCAAGCGTGGCGAATTCCGAAACGATCTCCGATACCGAGATTGCGCCACTGCGCACGGCTTCAGTGAGGGCGCGGGCGGGCATCTCGGAAGAAAAGGTCATGCAATAAGTGTAGAAGCCTTCTAATCTGAGCTTATGACGACGGTTACTTATTTGGGTCCTGCGGGCACATTCACCGAGCAGGCGCTGTGGGACATGGCGCGTGCTGGCGAGATTGATCCGGCAGGGGAATCCGCGGTCAATGCGGTGCCGGTGGATAGTCCCGCGGCCGCGCTTGGAGCCGTGCGCCGAGGGGAAGCGGACTTTGCCTGCGTGGCTATCGAAAGCAGCGTGGACGGTCCCGTCACACCAACTTTTGATGCCCTCGCTGCTGGGCCGGAGCTGCAGGTTTTCCGTGAAACCGAGGTCGGGGTGGTCTTCTCTATCCTGGTCCGTCCCGGTACGACGGCGGAACAGGTGCGTACTTTTACGACACATCCTGTGGCGTATCCGCAGGTCAAACAGTGGGTGGATGCCAACCTTCCGGGCGTGGAAGTTCATCAGGCCAGCTCCAATGCGGCGGCGGCTCACCAGGTCGCCGAGGGTACCCACGACGCTTGCGCTGCCCCGGCCCGCGCGGGTGAGCTGCTCGGACTTGAGGCGCTGGCCACTGAGGTCGCCGACGTGCGCGGTGCCCGAACCCGTTTCCTGCTGGTGGGGCGCCCTGGTGTGCCGACGCCGCGCACCGGTGCCGACCGGACCTCGGTCTCCTTCACGCTGCCGAACCAGCCCGGCACACTGATGCGCGCCATGAATGAGTTCGCAGTGCGACAGGTCAACCTCACCCGCATCGAGTCGCGGCCGACACGAGAGCTCTTCGGCCTCTACCGCTTCTACATTGACTGCAACGGCCACGTTGATGATGCACAGGTTGCGGCGGCTCTCGCGGCACTGCACGAATACGCCGAAGACCTGCGTTATCTGGGATCCTGGCCGGTCGCTGAGGGTGGCCGGCGCAGCATTATGACCCCGCCACCGGACATCTCCCAGTCAATCGAATGGGTCGACGCACTTAAGGAAGGACGAAGGTAAGAAACATGACACCCGCCGCGCCCGAAAATCCAGTTGGACAGCTGCCTTTCCTCGATGACCGCCCCGACCGTCCCGAATCTGTCATGCCGGTTGATTCACAGCGCATCATTTTCATCCGTCACGGGCAGACCACAGGGAATATCAATCGCCGTCTGGACACCGCATTGCCGGGCGCACCGCTCACCGACCTCGGCGTGAGGCAGGCACGCAGTCTGGGACGTCTTTTGCTTCCCGACGTCCACAGAATCGGTGACATCGTCACATCCCATGCCCTGCGTGCACGCCAAACTGGTGCAGGCGCGGTCGCGAGTCTGCACCACCTGGGAGAGACTTCCGTTCGCATCCGCCATGAGGGTGGTCTCCACGAGATTCAGGCCGGCGACCTTGAGGGGCGCAATGATCGCGATGCGCACATGGAGTACATGCGCGCCTTCTACCAGTGGCTCAATGGGGAGCTGGAGTATCGTCTTCCCGGCGGTGAATCCGGTGCTGACGTGCTGAACCGATACCTGCCGACGCTACAGCAGCTGCTGGAGCAGGCAGGAGCGACAGGTGGTGAATCCAAGGAGTCCAGGGAGGGCAGCAGCAAGGATGTCGTCATTGTCAGCCACGGCGCGGCTATTCGTCTGATTGGGCAGTATCTGACCGGGGTGGATCCGGAATACGCACTGCGACACCGCATTGCCAATACCGAGCGAATTGAGCTGGTTCCGAACGCAGCGGCCGTCGGCAAGCGTGCTGGCATTGAACCGCGCGCGTGGGATGTGCGTCGCTGGGGCGACAGCGAGTTGCCTTAGACGACAGCTGGGCGGCGACTGTCACCGCTGGCCGTTATTGCTGGCCTTCCTGAATCTCGCGGCGCTTCTGAGCTGCCAGGCGCAGGCGTTCCGTGCGACGCTTGGATTCCTCTTCGTTGATTTCGTTGAGGAGCTCCTCTTCGTCATCATTGATGTTCAAGGCGGCGCGCCCGATAAGGGCAACTGCCGCAGCGACGATGAAGCCGAGCCACGCGTTATCGATATTGGTGGCAAACATCAGAACGATAGTGACACAAACGATAACGCCTGCAGCAGAATCAATAATGTTGAGCTGGCGGCCCTTTTTCATCAGGTTTTGCAGCTCTTGATCGACACTTTGATGCTGCGGATTAGCCGGGGTGCCCTGTGAACTCTCGGGGGAGACCTCAGCGGGCAGGTCTGCGAAGAGTGTTTGTAGTTGGGAGCGGGTTTTAGCGACTGCGGCAGCTTCGGCGCGCTTGGAGAATTCATCGACATCCAAGTAGCCGTCAGCGAAATGATTGCCGAGACGCTCCATGGCAGCGTTGCGCTCCCTATCGCCGACCCTGATTTCTGGCTTCTCGCTCGAGTTGTCGCTCATGATTATTAAGGTTACAAGGAAGAAAGCTGCCGTGAAGAAGCCGAGAGGAACGAGACCTCGCAGGGCGGGACACACTTATCCGTAGCCGAGACGGTCCAGATCTTCCTCCTCGAGGCCGAAATAATGCCCGATTTCATGCAGGAGAGTGACCCGAATCTGCTCCACCAGCTCCTCTTCGGTGTGGCTGATGCGGCAGAGCATGTCGCGATACAAGCTGATTTGGTCAGGCGGACCCCAGTGGTTGTTAGAACGCTCGGTCAGAGGTATCCCCTCGTAGAGTCCCAGCAGTGTGGGCTCGTCGAGGTTATACGGGTGAACCTGGATGATGACCTGATCGAGCTGATCGAGAAACTGCGTGGGAATGCGGTCGATGGCCTCATCGACAAGCGCATCGAACCGCTCAGGGCTAACGTCAACCATTTATGGTGCTGCCTCGCAATGTCCTGTTGTTCTACTGTCCTGCGGGAGCGACTGCGTTATCCACAGCGCCTGCTTCAGCACCAGTACTGTCGGCGCCGACCTCACCGACGTCACCTGTGCCAGCGCCAGCGTCACTCTGCTCCTCCCGCAGCGGATTGCGCGGTGGTGGAGCCACGGGCGGCTGGCCGTCGATAGTGAAGGACTCGTTAGCGTGGCCGTTGAGAGTGGAGAATCCGCCCTGGCCATTGTCCTTAATCAACCAGCAATTCACACTGCGCGAGCCAGCATTGAGCGACTCCTGCGACAGGGACGTCCAAAATGGCAACAGCGTTGAGTTATACAGCGGGTCGTCACCGCCGAGGTAATTCTGCGCGAGAGTCACACACTGTTCCGCGAGCACATCATTCTGCTCCTGGTCAGTGGGGACGTTGTCACCGAAATGGTCGCGGAGATTGACAATTCCCGTCGACTCCATCAGGTGATCTTCCACGCAAGGCACCTGGCGGATGGCGCCGCTTTCGTCCAACGTCACGCAGCGGCCGCCCTCGAACACGCGGGACTGGTCCTGCCCGGCCGCAGGACCGGACATGTGCGCCGTGTTGCCGTCTTCATCGACGACCTGGATACCGCACAGGAAGGTTCGATCACCCTTTTCCCACTGGCTAGGCGAAGGAATGATTGGCGCCGTGATAAATCGACCGTCCGGATCGTACTGGCCGCCCAGGTATTCAGTCACGGTGTTGCGACACACGCCATTTTGCAGAGCCACCAAATTGTCCGCTGTCGGGTAGTTGGCAGTTTTTGCGTATTGCCCCGGATGTTCCTCGTAGTCGGCGAGGTTCAGTTTCTTGGCGACCTCATAAGCGTGTGGCTGCTCACAGGGCACGACGCGGAAGTCAGAAACATTCAAATCTTCTGCCAGATTCCAGTCCAGACAGTTGCCCGCGGTTGCGCTGGTGAACGCCGTCGTCTCCTTGTCGACGATGGTTGTCGTTGTCGACGATGACGCGCTTGCCGACGAACCCTTGCCCCCAAGTGGCCCACTCGGTGGCTCGATGACTCCCGCTTGCAGCGCGAATGCCATTCCCGCGGCGCCAACCAGCATTGCCGTCGACAAAGCGCGCATTCCCCAGCTTCCGCGCGAGTTATTCGAAGCGTTGGCATCGTTGCTGGCTGCGGAGGATGCACCAGCGCTGACATCTGCGCCAGTACCTGCACCGGAGTCAGTGTCTGTGGCGGCAGCGTGCGCGCGATCCTGGTTCATATTGTCATCAGCCATAGTGACCCCATTGTGCACCGCCAATGAGCCTGTGGACAAGGTAACGCTAAAAGCGACAACGCTGCCATGAGCGTTGATGCCGTGGCAGGGAGCTCAGTCATCGACGCTCTGCCCGAGTTTGCGGTCCAAATTTGCTCAAGAGCTTTAAGCACTACAATAGTCCGGTATTCGTTCGCTACCCGAGGACACGAGTCTTGACCTGGACTGCACTACTCAGCCTGCTGGGCGTCCACATTATTGGTATGGCCTCACCAGGGCCTGACGTCTTCTTAATCCTGCGCCTTGCCACCAAATCCCGAAAGCACGCCATCGCAGCGGTTGCTGGTATCAGTACTGGCGCCACTATCTGGATGACCCTCACAGTTTTTGGGTTCGCAGCTGTCATCACCGCCAATCCTTTGCTGATGGGCGTAATCCAGCTTGTCGGTGGCTGTTATCTCATTTACATGGGCATCAGTATGGCCAAGGCAGGTATCAATACCCTCCGCGAACTGCGCGCCGGTGCCGCACCAGCCCTGGGAAGCGAGGCGCTCCGGTCGCCGAAGGCGACGTTCCGCCAGGGCCTTTTTACCAACATGTCGAACCCGAAGATTGTTCTCTTTCTCACGGCAGTGCTTTCACAGTTCATTCCCGCGGGCGCATCTGTGGGGACGCTCGTGCTTTGTACGCTGGTGCTAATCGTCTCCCAAATCACTTTCTTCCTATTTATCGCAATCGTGGTGTCGACGGATGCCGTCGTCAAGCGAATGGTGCTGGCAGGGCCGTGGATTGACACTGTCGCCGGCGCGATCTTCCTCGTCCTCGGCGCGCTGCTGGTCGCTTCAGGAGCGGAGGCGGCGCTCTAACCCGCGCGTACCTGCTTATCGACGTAAACCAGGTACTCTAGGTGACGTGATTGATCTCAAATTTCTCCGCGAAAACCCTGAAGTAGCCCGCGAGTCCCAGCGCACCCGTGGTGAGGACCCGGCATTGGTCGATCAGCTGCTGGAAGCTGACGCTAAGCGCCGTGAGGTTATTGCCTCCACCGACGCGCTGCGTTCGGAGCAGAAGGGCTTCGGTAAGAAGATTGGTCAGGCGTCGAAGGAAGAGCGTCCGGCCATGTTGGAGAAGGCCAAGGAGCTTTCCGACGCCGTGAAGGCAGCCGAAGCGGAGCAGAAGGAAGCCGAGGCTGAGGTCGAGCGTCTGCAGTACCTGATTGGCAACATCGTTACGGGTGCGCCCGCCGGTGGCGAAGATGACTTTGTCGTGCTGGAGGAAATCGGCGAGATTCCACAGTTCGATTTTGAGCCCAAGGACCACCTGGACCTCGGTGAGTCGCTGGGACTTATTGATATGGAGCGTGGCGTCAAGGTCTCCGGTTCCCGCTTCTACTTCCTGACCGGCTACGGTGCCATGCTGCAGCTGGCCATGATGAACCTGGCTGCTCAGAAGGCAACTCAGAACGGTTTCCAGCTGATGGTGCCGCCGGTGCTGGTTCGTCCGGAGACCATGTCGGGTACTGGTTTCCTCGGTGCGCACTCCGATGAGATTTACTACCTGCAGGAAGATGACCTCTACCTGGTCGGTACCTCGGAAGTCGCGCTGGCCGGCTACCACTCCAACGAGATTATTGACCTGTCGGAGGGGCCGCGTCGCTATGCTGGTTGGTCTTCCTGTTTCCGTCGTGAAGCGGGCTCTTACGGCAAGGACACCCGCGGAATCCTGCGCGTGCACCAGTTCGACAAGCTGGAGATGTTCTCCTACTGTCCGCCGGAGCAGGCGGAGGCAGAGCACCAGAAGCTGCTGAACATGGAGCGCGAGATGCTGGCCGCGGTCGATGTTCCGTACCGCATCATCGATGTTGCTGGTGGCGACCTGGGTGCATCGGCTGCCCGCAAGTTCGATACCGAGGCGTGGGTGCCGACGCAGAACACTTACCGCGAGTTGACCTCGACTTCGAACTGCACGACTTTCCAGGCTCGTCGTTTGAAGACCCGCTACCGCGATGCCGATGGCAAGTCGCAGTACTGCGCCACCCTGAATGGCACGCTGGCTACGACGCGTTGGCTGGTCGCCATTCTGGAAAACCACCAGCAGGCCGATGGTTCTGTGGTGATTCCGGAGGCGCTGCGTCCGTTCATGATGGGCAAGGAAGTTCTCGAGCCGGTTAAGTAGGTGCGGCCCCGACCCCAGCTCATCCGCGACTTCACGACACCTATGTCACCTCATGCCACCTCCACAGCTGGCACGAGGTGACATAGGTGTCGTGAAGTGACTTTTTCGGGCGTGAGTCGTGTAATTGCGCTAAAAAATTACTTGGGAGATTGAGAAGGTAAAAACACCAGGAAGGTTGAGTGTAGAAACACAACCGAAAACACAACTGAATCAGGGGATAGCCTCACTCGAGGTGGTAGAGGTTGTTTACAACATTCGGATTACAACAATCTTTCTGATGAGTCTTTCACCTGCTGATGTCTCCTGCACCGTGATTTAAGCTGCTCCAGCTTTCTGCCACGTGGCCTTCAGCCCCGCGAAGAGGGGAAAGACAAGGCATGCGGCCGAAGCCACGACCGACGTCAGAGCAACACCAGCGTGGACTAAGGCCGGATTGAGCTTGGAGTTTTCTTCCGTGAGAACGCCGATCAGCTGAGATGGCGCAATTGTGCTTGCGAGCGCGCCTAGGGACGCGACGCGCAGAGTATCTTCGCGGTCATCTGCCTTGAGCAGCGAAGCAGCTGAGAATCCAGCTCCGACCGTAGAAACCACGAGGGGAAGAAGCAGAGTTTCCTTCGGTGCTGTCTTTTGAACTGCCTCGCCGTTTAGCTTCCATTTTGTGTGGACTTCGGAAGGCAACTGCTTCCAGCACCTGGCCAGTGCGACTCCGTGCGCAACCGTCACAGCCGCGGGGAGAAAAGCGGTCGCCTGCAGTGCGCGAGCTGGAATTTCAGAGACAACCTCACCGTCAATATCGTCCGGGCGGACAATCCCCAGCTTGGTCGCTACTGCAGCCCAATTGATAGACCAGCCGAAACCCAGCAGGTGAGGTTGGAGGATCCGCGGGTCGTCCACGTTCCACAGGGAAGCGCGACCTTGCTTGGAAAATACCCGAAGCGGTTTGGAGAGGTACCTACGCAAGGTGCTTGGTTCACCAACTTGTTCGGCGACTCGCTCGGCGTATTCGGTCGCCGTTCCCAGCTCTTCGGCCAGGTCTGCGTGGACGTCGTTAAGCTCTTGCAGAAGACTCTCCTGCTCGGAAATGATTGCCTGGCGTTGCGCGTGCGGCATGCCGATTTCACGCAGTTTGTGGTCGATGGCGGTGAGGTAGGTGTTCATTGGGGCTCCTCGGAAAATAGTGCGGTCATGTCGGCGGATAGGTCGATGAAATCCTGATGTAGCTGCGTGAGTGTTTGCTGTCCTTTGTCTGTTAGTGAGTAGTACTTGCGGGGCGGCCCCTTGGGGGATTCCTCCCAGCGATTGCTAATCAAGCCGTTGGTGGTAAGCCGCGAGAGTAGGGGGTAGACGGTTCCTGCGGGCGCGCTGAGGTGGGAGTAGGCGTTGAGCTTTGCGACGAGTGCCGCGCCATAGAGCTCTTCGCGAGAAATCAGCTTGAGAATGGCGAGCTCGAGTACTCCCTTCTTCAGTTGTGTTTGTGGGCGTTTGGGCATGGCGTTGTGCTCTCTTTCCGGCGGTAGAAGGAAGTTGTTTGAGCATAATGCTTTTCATACCTAGTACCTTGTAATGCCAACTATACCCCCAGTAGTTTGTATTGCCAAGTACTGAACGCCTATACAGCTGGCAGAGAACAGGGCAAAGAAAATGGGGGCAATTGTCAGAAGACAATCGCCCCCATTCCACCGGGTTAGCTCTATGAAGAACTCGTAACTGTTAGGAACCGGTTCGGTTCCTATTTAGCGCTCAATTAGATGCGCGCATCAAGCCAGGCAATAGCCGTCGCAATGGCCTCATGCTGTGCCGGCTCATTGAAGGTCTCGTGGAACTGGCCTTCGAACTCGATCAGCTGCTTGTCGGTGGACGAGATACCGTTGTACCAGTCACGCGAGAAGAACGGCGGCACAATCTCATCCTGGCCACCCATCATGACCAGGGTCGGCTCAACGAAGTCGACGGAGTTGGTGCCGTTGTAGGTAGCGGCAAACGCCATCTGCTGTCCCATGCCGAGCGAAAGCTTGGAGTTGTTGTACGGATCAGTGCCGTATTCATCACGCACTGCCTGGGAAGAAGAGGTTTTCGCACCCAGCGGGTTGCCAACCTGAATCAGGTCAGTGCCCGGCAGCGATGGGACGCGCATCTCGGTACGGTTCGGTACTTCCTTGAGCATGCGCGTGTTGAAAGTAGTCATGTCCTGGAACGGCAAACGCTGGTAAATCGTCGGCTGTGCTTCGCGCTGGACATCGGTCATGGCTTCTGGGGTGATGGTTTCGCCCTTGTCCGTGCCGCCGTAGGGGTTGAACAGAGCGCCACCGCCGTTGGCGACGATGCCGTCGACACTGCCCGGGTACTTGATGCCGTGGAAGTCCACAGCAAGACCGCCCATGGAGTGGCCGAGCAGGAAGGTCTTCGTGCTCGGGTTCTCCGCCTTGGCCTTCTCTACAAGCATGTGCAGGTCATCGACAAGCGAGTGGAAATCATCGATGTGGCCACGAGCAACTGGAGTGCCTTCAACCTGACCCGTGTGGCCGTGGCCGCGGTGGTCGAGGCGGTAGACGTTGTAGCCGGCGTTCAGAAGCTTGCCGGTTACCCACTCGTAGCGACCCAGGTGCTCTGCAGCGCCATGCACGACGACGACAGTGGCCTTGGCGTTCGGAATGGTGTTGGACTTCCAGTAAATCTGGGTGCCCTTGCCATCCTGTGAGGTCATGTAGCCGTCGGTGACCGTCACGTGGCGTCCGTCAACTGTAGTGGTCGGCGCCGGGGTAGTTGGCAGTTCGACCATTGCAGTGGACTGCGGGTCAGGGGTTGGCTCCAGCGGGTTCTTGATGAAGTCCGTTGGGGCTGCTGATGCTGCCGGGGTGGCCAGTGCCAAAGTCAGGGCGGTGGTCACACTCGCAGTGAAAATCGATGCGCGACGCATGATTGCTCTTTTCTATTTTCAATCGAGGAGTGGATGGTAGTGATAATAATTTTATTATAACAAACAAGCCCTGAATTTATAATAAAAATGGCTCGGAAAACCGAATCGGTTTTCCGAGCCATTTTTAGGCTCTTACGAGGGCTTATTCAGGCTTCGGTGCCTCCTCAGCATCGGTATCCTCGACCCAGCCGTAGGTGCGTTCAACGGCACGGTTCCACTGGTGGAACAGGCGATCGCGCTCTTCGGCCTCCATCTTCGGACGCCACTTCTTGTCAATCGTGATGTGAGCCTTGACCTCATCCAAGCTCGACCAGAAGCCAACGCCCAGACCTGCACCATATGCAGCGCCGAGAGCAGTGGTTTCAATGTTGTTCGGGCGCGTGACAGTGACATCTAGGATGTCGGACTGGAACTGCATGAGGAACTCGTTCATGGTCATGCCGCCATCAACGCTCAGCGTCGTGATGTCCGTACCGGATTCTGCGACCATGGCATCGAGAACCTCACGGGTCTGGTACGCAGCAGCCTCCAGCACAGCGCGGGAGATGTGGTTGCGGTTAACGAAGCGAGTCAGGCCGACGATGACGCCACGGGCGTCCGGCTGCCAACGAGGAGCGAAGAGACCGGAGAATGCCGGCACGATGTACACGCCACCGTTGTCCTTGACACTCTTTGCTTTGTTCTCGATGGAAGCGGCATTTGGAATCATTTGCAGCTCGTCACGCAGCCACTGAACAAGTGCGCCGCCCATGGAGACAGAGCCTTCGAGAGCGTAGACCGGCTTCTCACCCTCGACCTGGTAGCAGACGGTGGAGATGAGGCCGTGCTCGGACCACTTCGGGTTCTCGCCGGTATTCATCAGCATGAACAGGCCAGTGCCGTAGGTGTTCTTGGTGTCGCCCTCGCCGAAGCAGCCCTGGCCGAACATGGCGGCCTGCTGGTCGCCGAGAATACCTGTAATGGGCAGGCCGGCCAGCGCATCGCGGGCGCGAACGCGGCCGAAGTCGCCTACCGACGGGCGGATGTCCGGCAGCATCGACATTGGAATGCCAATCTCACGGCAAATGTCCTCATCCCACTCGAGGGTCTTGAGGTCCATCAGGAGAGTACGGGATGCGTTAGTGACGTCCGTTGCGTGGACTGCAGATTCGCCGTTGTCTCCCTCTGCGCCGCCGGTGAGGTTCCACAGCAGCCAGGTGTCGATGGTGCCGAAGAGCAGGTCGCCAGCCTCGGCCTTTTCGCGAGCGCCCTCGACGTTGTCGAGGATCCAGCGCACCTTCGGGCCTGCCGGGTAGGAGTTGATACGCAGGCCCGTGGTCTCACGCCAGCGGTCCGCGCCTTCATCCCCCATGAGCTCCTTACAGATGGCGTTCGTGCGGGTGTCCTGCCAGACGATGGCGTTGTAGACCGGTTCACCGGTGTTCTTGTCCCAGACGACAGTGGTTTCGCGCTGGTTGGTGATACCGATTGCCTCAATGTCCTGGGAGGAGATGTCGCCATCAGCGAGAGCTTCACTGACTACGCGACGGGTGTTGGTCCAAATCTCCTGGGCATCGTGCTCGACCCAGCCCTCTTCCGGGAAGATCTGCTTGTGCTCCATCTGGGCGATAGTGACGATCTCTGCGTCATGGTTGAAGATGATGCAGCGGGTGGAAGTAGTTCCCTGGTCAATGGCGAGGACATATTTGCTGTGCATCATGGGGGATACTCCTAGCGAAATTGTGTGTAAATGTGAGTTTTCGGACTTGCGCTATTTTATTGTGCGTTTACTCTCATATTCCCGTTATCCGATGGCAAAGGCAAGAGCGCCTGCAGCCACAGCTGCCAGCATCGGTGCGACAATCGGGACCCATGCATATGCCCAGTTCGCATCGCCCTTGCCCTTAATCGGGAGCACGAAAGCGTAGGCCAAACGGGGGCCGAGGTCACGAACAGGGTTGATAGCGTATCCAGTCGGGGAACCAAGGGAAAGACCAATCGACACAATGATGAACGAGACACCGAAGTAGGTCAGCGGGCCAAGCTCGCCGCCGGCTGGGCCGAACAGGATGAATGCGAGCAGAACGAAGGTCGCGATGAACTCGGTGACGGCATTCCAGAAGTTATTTGGATGAACCGGCGCGGTGAAGAAGTTGCCACCGGTTTCGGCATTCGCATTGGTCGGATTGCCGTTGTCGTCAACGCCATTGGCATCGAACAGCTGCTTAAACGCGGCCCATGCCAGGATTGCACCTACGAATGCGCCCAACAGCTGGCCTGCGGCATAGTAGGGGACCAGGCTCCAAGCCAGGCTGCCTTTGACTGCCAGGGCGACGGTTACCGCTGGGTTCAAGTGCCCGCCGGATACGTCGGCAATAGATGCGCCAGCGAAAACAGCCATGCCCCAACCGAAGGCAATGCCCATCCAACCAGCATTTGCTGCGCGGGTAGTCCGGAGGTTGATAGAGGCGCAGACTCCGTTACCGAGCAGAATCAGAATGGCGGTTCCGAAAAACTCCCAGAGGAATGCCTGGGATCCTGTGATTGTCTCCATGAGATGTAGAAACTCTCTGTGAGTCGTGACCGGGCAAGGTCACGATGAATCTTGCAACGTAGAATTCTTTAGGTATAAGAAATGCCGGCGAGAAACTATTTTTCGCCGGCACTTTTATTTCGACCCCATCAGCCCTTTGAAGTGCGAAGCCGTTTTCCCGAGAAGGAAGCTATTTCGTTGTGGCTACAGCGCTGGTGGCCATTCAAGAGCTAACTCGTATGGCCACCTAGGGGAGGGTGGGAAATGAACTAGCGGTCGAGGCTGACGTCGACGTCCGCGCGAGTTTCCACTGCATGAGCAGCAATCTCGTTAGCGGCCTTGTCAGTCAGCTCACGTTCAGCTGCCAGGGTTGCTTCGACACGTTCGATGAAGACCTTGATTTCCTTCTCCATCGTCTCCTTGTCCCAACCCAGAGCTGGGGCAACCAGTTCAGCGGTGGCCCGGGCGCTGTCGACACCGCGGTGTGCGTACTCCATGGAGACACGCAGGCGGCGCTCCAGGATGTCGTCGAGGTGCTTTGCGCCTTCGTGGGTCACTGCATAGAGAACCTCAGCGCGCATGTACTGCTCAGCGGCCTCCAGTGGCTCGAGCAGGGACTTGTCCTCAGCTGCCGGAGCCAGAACCTCGTAGATAAGGGAGCCGTAGCGGTTGAGCAGGTGCTCGACCTGCTTTTCGGTGATACCGAACTGCTTGGCCAGCTCTGCCTTCTGGTTGTTCAGTGCGTGGTAACCATCAGCACCGAGCAGCGGGACATCAGCGGTGACGGACTCCGGCACCTTACGTGGGACATCCTGGACTGCAGCGTCAATGGTATCGGCACCGATGACGCGGTAGGTGGTGTACTTACCGCCTGCGACGGAGACCATGCCCGGAGCAACGTGGGCAACAGCGTGGTTACGGGAGAGGTTGGTGGTGGAGTCAGAGTCGCCTTCCACCAGTGGACGCAGACCCGAGTAGACACCGACGATGTCGTCGTAAGTAATCGGACGACGAACCTTGGCGTTGACGTGATCGAGGATGTAGTCGATGTCAGCGCGGGTAGCTGCCGGGTTTGCCAGGTTCATGGTCCAGTCGGTGTCGGTGGTACCGATAATCCAGTACTCACCCCACGGGATAACGAACAGGACGGACTTCTCAGTCACGAAGGTCATTGCCACCGAGCCCTCAAGAGCGGACTTCGGAATAACAATGTGGACACCCTTGGAGGTGTGGACGCGGAACTTGCCGGTGACGCCAGCCAGCTTCTCAATCTCATCGGACCAAATGCCGGTGGCGTTGACGAAAACGTTGCCGCGGATAGTGGTGGTCGCGCCAGTGTCGGTGTCAAGGAGCTTCGCGCCGACGATGCGCTCGCCTTCCTTCACGAAGTCGACAACCTGGGTGGAGGTGCGGACGTCAGCGCCGAAGTGAGCAGCGGTGCGCAGGACAGTCATGGTGTGACGGGCATCGTCAACCAGAGTGTCGTAGTAGCGAACGCCGCCGACCACGGCATCTTCCTTCAGGCCCGGAGCCTGCTTCAGGGTTCCCTTGCGGGAGTAGTGCTTCTGCATCGGAACCTGCTTGGCGCCACCCATGACGTCGTAAAGGAAGAAGCCCGATGCCATGAACGGACGCTCCCATACGCGGTGAGTCAGAGGGAAGACGAAGCGCAGTGGCTTAACCAGGTGCGGTGCCAGATGCGACATGGACAGTTCGCGCTCGCGCAGGGATTCAGCTACCAGGCGGAAGTCCAACATCTGCAGGTAGCGCAGACCGCCGTGGAACATCTTTGAGGAGCGGCTAGAGGTACCGCCTGCGAAGTCACGAGTTTCAATGACCGCAGTCTTCAAACCACGGGTTGCGGCATCGAGCGCAGC
Source organism: Corynebacterium sp. HMSC074C05 (assembly GCF_001838325.1). Lineage (NCBI taxonomy): Bacteria > Bacillati > Actinomycetota > Actinomycetes > Mycobacteriales > Corynebacteriaceae > Corynebacterium > Corynebacterium sp. HMSC074C05. Next base: position 270,219 of record NZ_KV836285.1, on the reverse strand, counting down.
GCCAGCGCCTACAGAACCGCCGCCGATAATGACGACGTCGTATTGCTCGGTACCGAATTTCTCCCAGGTCTTTTCATGCTGTTCCTTGTTTAGAACTGCAGATGGGGCGAGAGATGAAGAGGACGACATTTTCCAATCCTTCCCGGTGGGGGCGTTGATTTTTCGTCGAAGAGAATTTCTCGGCTCACGGCTCAGGTTACCAAAACTTGGCTTACTTGTAAGCGCTAACCTACGGTTACGTAGATATAAATAATGGGGCAAAAAGTCACGAAAATCGCGCCAGTAATGTTGTCCGATTTTCCGCAGGTAGATGGCTATGTTAATAGAGATTTACTGCTTTTAGACTGAAAGTCAGCTGGCAATGAACCCCCCCATAATGGGGGTATTAAAGATGGCTGATGGGTGGGCAATGGGTGCACGGCGGGCGTGTGGCGTATTTGAGAGGCGATGACTGGAACTGCGCTCGCATTTACACATGAATATGAGCCTGTAACGACATTTATTCACGAGTCTCAGATACCAGTACATATTGCCCCGCTAAGGGGTGCGAAAGATTGTAGAGTAAAGGCCATGTTCAAGGATCCTGTGTACTTAACGATTATCGGATTGGCGCGCACCGTCTTCTTTGCCCAAGGTTTGAAGTTCACCGTTAAGGGCTGGGAAAACGTGCCGAAAGACTCTGGGGCCGTTCTCGTTACTAACCACACCGGATACATGGACTTCACCTATGTCGGTCTTCCATTCCGCAAGCACCGCCGTTTTGTCCGTTTTATGGCGAAGAAAGAAGTGTTCGACCACTCGGTCGCCGGACCAATCATGCGTGCTTGTAAGCACATTCCGGTCGACCGCACTGACGGCTCCAAGTCTTTCGAAGAGGCCTGCGCGAAGCTGGAAAACGACGAGTTGGTAGGTATCTTCCCGGAGTCGACTATCTCGCGCAGTTTCGAGGTCAAGAATTTGAAGTCCGGCGCAGTGCGTATGGCGCAGCGCACCGGCAAGCCCATCATCCCCGTGCTGATTGTGGGATCCCAGCGCGTGTGGACGAAGGGGCACCCCAAGCATCTCGGCCGCAGCAATACTCCGATTCACATTACGGTTTTGCCACCGTGGACACCGGAGGGGGATCCGGCAGAAGCCACCGAGAAGCTGCACGAAATCATGGATCAGGGCGTTCGTCAGCTCTGGGACGAGTACGCAGCTGAAGAAGGTCCCCTGCCGAAGGGCGCCTACTGGGTGCCGGCTCGTCTTGGCGGTGGCGCGCCGACTTTCGAAGAGGCACAGGCAGAGGACCTGAAAGTCGAAGAAGAGCGCCAGCGTATCCGTCATTTGCGCGGTGACCTGGCTGCATTCAAGGAAAAGCTAGCCGAGTCGGCGCGTGAATTCGGCGATAGTGCGCGTGAGTTCGGCGATCAGACCAGGCAGCAGTTCCTCGATGCCTCGCACACGATGAGCGCGGAGTCTGCTCGTCGAAGGGAACAGACGACCGCGCTGTTGGCGCAGTTCCGTCAGTCTGTGGAACAGATGGCTGATGATGTCGTCGCCGGCGCCAAGGAGAGCAAGGAGTCCGTGCGTACTGCCACGGATTCGATGCGTGTGACGTTCCGCGAAGCGTACGTGCAGCTCGAGAAGGCCTCCGCCTCTGGTGTTGAACAGACGCAGCAGACCGTTTACCGTCTTATCGGCCAGTCGATGATGATTCGCGACAAGCTTCCACAGCGCTTGAACAGGCTCATCGCCGCTCAGCCGGAGACGTTTATCTTCGATTACCCCGCATCGCTTGCCGACGACGCGGGCACAATTAGCGAAGAAACTATCAAGGCCTTGCAGCAGCTCGGTGATGTCGGAGCCACAATCGTTGTTCTGCACGAGTCGGGAGATAAGCCGAATCTATCGGCTTTGGAATCGGTTGACCTGCAGGTCGTGGAACTTCCGGAGGGCGCCAGCAAGCTGGACGTCACAAATGCGGTGGTTAGCACGCTGCGCAAGCAGGCTCGCAAGGAAGAAACCGCGATTCTTTTCGCCGGTCGCTCGAACTTTGAGGAAGCTACACAGCGTGTCGGCATGCCGGTAGTTATGGCCGATGCGGACTGGGCCTTGCTGAAGAACGCGGACTGGGTAATTGACACTGTCGAGCATGGGGGAGTAGCTGCAACGCTGCAGTTGTTGCACGACCGGTTCTGCGATGACGGTGAAGATGGCAACAGTGAGGACGGCAAGTAGTTCGCCGTGACCGAGAGACTACATCCACTACTCGTAGCTTCGGATATTGACGGGACGTTCATCGACTCGCGGGAGCGGGTAACTCCCCGCCTGCGACAGGCCGTCACGCGAATGCTACGCCGCGGCACCCCGTTGGTGCTGGCCACGGGAAGGCCGGCCCGGTGGTTGCAGCCAGTGCTCGAGCAGCTGCCGGTTCAGCCGTTGTGCGTGTGCGCCAATGGCGCCGTGATTTACGACTCCGGCCGTGATGAAGTAGTTGCCGCCAACACACTGAAGCCAGAGACGCTGCGATACGTCGTTAAGCATGCGCGCGAAGCGACGCGATCCATCGGTGGAATCGGCATTGCGGCAGAGCGCGCTGGGACATCGGCGAATGATGCCATCGATGAGCTTTTTGTGGTGGCACCGTCCTATGACCATGCGTGGGAATCGGATGAGCACGGTGAGCTTGCTGAAGAGGCCGTGTTGTCAGAACCCGCGACGAAACTCTTGCTGCGAAACTCAGATGTGAACAGTGCCCAGCTATATGAACTGGTCGCCCCCGCAATTGACGCGAGCCTGGCGCACGTGACCTACTCCATGCCGGACGGGCTTTTGGAGGTGTCCGCGCCGGGCGTGACTAAGCGCGCCGGGCTTGAATACGTATCTGAACTGGTCGGAGCGACCGCGAAAGATGTGGTCTGCTTCGGTGACATGCCGAACGATATCGAGATGCTGTCGTGGGCGGGCACGGGTGTGGCCATGGGCAATGCGGCTGACAACGTCAAGGAGATTGCAGACGAAATCACCGCCACCAATGATGATGACGGTGTTGCTCGTGTGCTGGAGCGCTGGTTCTAGCTAGCCTCGAGGTTTTTCCCCGCGCCAGCTGGCTGACCAGTGCTCGACAGCGTCTGCTTCGGGTTTACTGCAGCGTTTACTTCAGCTCGGTCTTGACTTCGCCGGTGGTGCGGTCGAAGGTGATTGAACCGTTCTGGAACTCAGCGCGCTCGATGTTTCCATCGACCACCTGGGTCTTCGTCGGAGCGCCCAGCTTGCCGACCTCGAAGCCTTGGCGGGCCCACTCATCAGCAATCTTGCCCCAGATAGCGTGAGCGCCGGTGGTGTCGGAGTCGGTGATTACGCCGTTGGAAAACTTCACGTAGCGCAGGGCATCGGCCTGGCCAGCATTGTTCGCCACGGTAGAACCGCTCTGGATACCGGACATTGCGTAGCCGAGAACCGAGCCCATTTCCTCGGAAACTTGGCGCCATTCGGCAGCCAGGTCGTTCTGCTCATTGATAGTGATGATCTGGTCAATCAGAACCGGCAGGTCAGCAATCGACGGTCCGTTTTCAATCGAGCGTCCAACCGCACCCAGAATGGCATCGGCGGTCTGCCCCAGACCCGGTGCGCCGAGCATGCCCAGCGCCGAGGCCAGCATCGAACGTGCACCCGAGACTGTCTCCAGAGCCTGTGCCTTCTGCTGCTCGTCGGATGCGCTCGGCGAGGAGGAGTTGCTCTGCTCGCTTGCCGACGGTGCGGAGGAGTCAGCCGTAGCAGTGTCACTAGTGTTCGTGGCGTCGGTTGGCTCCGAGGTATTCGAAGTACCCGAGGTGGTCGAGTCGGAGCTCGACGTTGTCGACGAAGTGGTGCTCGATGCGCTCGAGGACTTCTCGGAGGAAGAGGTCGTAGACGTGCCCGTGGATGCCGAAGTGGTCGAAGTGGTCGAGGTAGTAGAGGTAGTCGAGCCCGACTCGGTTGACTCGGTCGATTCGGTCGACTGCGAGTCTGTGTCCTCGGCGGTCTTATCGCCCTTTTCATCCTGCGGAACGAGGAGATCAATCAAGCCATCTGGACCCTCATTGTCAATCTTTCCGCTGGTCAGGCTGTTGTACTTCTTCTCGGCAATCGAGCGGATTTTGCCCATCTGGGCGTAGCCAGCATCACCTGGGCAGGTGGTGTTACCAACATCGCGGTGCGCGAAGACGGTCGGCAGAGTGACCTGCTTGCCGTAACCATACTTGGAGTAGCTGGTGCCACCCGAAGTCATCTGAATCTGGCCGGCCGGCTTGACGCCGGCGACCTTCAGACGCCAACCAATCATGTTGCCCACCGAGTTCAGTGCAGCCTCACTGGGAGCAACCGAAGTGTAGTTACCCATCATGGAGATGCCGAAAGTACCGGTGTTGAAGCCACCTGCGTGAGCGCCCTGGACATTCTTATCCAGGCCACCGTAGCGGCCCTCGAAGATGTTGCCGTACTTGTCGACCAGGGCGTTGTATCCGATGTCGCACCAGCCCAGAGTCTGTGCGTGGTACTGGTAAATACCGCGGACGATACCAGCGGACTGGCTCTCGGTGTAGTTGTTTGAGCCAGCGGTGTGGTGCACGGTGGCACCGACAAGCTTGCTGTCGTAGTCCGCGCCCTTACAGCGGTTATTCTCGTTGGCACCCCAGCCGGCACGGGTAATGACCTTCGGCATGCCCGTGACATTCTTGGCGTCCACAATTGGGTCGATGCCGGATGCGGCAGCCTGGCCGTCAATAAGCACTGCGCCGACCTGGTCGATTGGCAGTTCATCGGCGACTGGCTCGATATCCGTCCACTTCACTGGGAGGTTCGGCGAGTCCAGACCTGCAGCGTCGTTAGCGCTCGGAGCGGTCGGGTCATCGAGTGCGTCCTCAGGAGCTGCATCCGGAGTCTGCTGGTAGTCGGAAGCGGCATCGTCAACGGCCTCCACAGCCTTCTTGGCGCCCTCAGCATTAATCTCGTCGAGGTTGAGCTTGGACAGATCCAACTTCTCGGCGCCCTTGATGTCCTTCAGATCCACGCCGGAACCCGGGCCGAAGATGTTGAGCCCGTGGGTGGAAACCTGAACACGCTTGGTTGGCTCGATGTAGATGAGCTCCGTTCCGTTCAGGCCGTTGCCATTGCCTTCAGCGGGGTAGTCTGGGTCGACGCTGAACCAGTCGGACCAGGAGCCATCGGCGCGCTCGGCGCGGACGAAGCTGGCGATATCAGGGTCACCGGCCCACGTCAGCGCAAACTGGGAAAACTCGGTATCGGAGGTAATTTCCTTGACGACACCGCGGTTGGGATGAGCCTCGTCGGCAAGCGACTGCGTTGCGATTGCCGCGTCTTCGACGAGGACAGAGGCGCTGTCTGCAAGCGACTTGCTCTGGACAACCGCGTCGATGGGGCTGGCGCCGTTTTCCTCGATGAGGTCATAAGCGGCACCTGCGCCGACAACGGCAACGGGTGTCAGGGCAAGGGTCGCCACGGCAGCGAGCACCAAGGATTGCTTGGCACCTGCGCGGCGATTGATGCGGCGGCGACTAAACACGGTAATAACTCCTGGGTGATTGCGAAGATCTGGTGCTACACCACAAATGTGATGTGGTTATGCCTGTTGTGGATAAGCGGGAGACTTAGTTCTGAGGTGCGAACCAGGCCTGCGTAGCTTCGGCAGGGTTGGCTGGCAGGGAATCAGTTAGAAACTCACCGAGAACCTCGCCTGGTGTGGGCGTTTCCACGTTTCCGAGGGAACCGCCGTTGTCGCCCGACTCGCCGGTGCCCGGAATCGACGGAATGCTGGCGGCCTCTCCGTCCTGGTTGTTCGAATCCGTCGAGCGGCCGGCGATACCCGCTCCGCCGGCGCCATCAAACTTGGCTTTGGCTGCAGCGCGGATGGCATCCATCTGCTGGTAGCCGAAGGTGCCCGGGCATGAGGTGTAGCCGGTGTCGCGGTGGCCGAAGATGGCCGGGAGGTTCACGGTCTGGCCGGAGCTGTAGCGTGCCTTCGAGTAGCCGGCGCTGGTCAGTGCGGCGGTGGACATCGGATCGACGCCACCGACCTTCATGCGCCAGCCGACCATCTCGCCGAGTGCAGTGACGGCCGCATCCGGAATCTCCAGCTGGTCGTGATTGCCCATCACCGAAATACCGAAGGTGCCGTTGTTGAAGCCACCTGCGTGTGCGCCTTCGATGTTCTTGTCCAGGCCGCCGTAGCGCCCCTCGTAGATGTTGCCGTACTTATCGACCAACGCGTTGTAGCCAACATCGCCCCAGCCCAGCGTCTTTGCGTGGTAGGCGTAAATGCCTCGGACAATGGCTGGTCCCTGCGACTCTGAGTAGTTATTGGAACCCGCGGTGTGGTGGATGCACGTGCCCTTGAAAGTGCTGTAGGAGCTCGAACCGCTGCGGATGGACTCATCTGCGCCCCATGCTGCACGGCTGATTACATTTGGCGCACCGGCAATCGACGACTCGTACGCAACTGGCTGAATAACCTCGCCGACCTGCTCTACGCCGTCGATGAAAACTGCCTGGACGGCGTTGAGGGACAACGCGGCCGTAGCACTGACGAGGTCCTGCAGGGAACCGCCGATGGTTGCGGGGTCAAGATTGTCGATACCAATGATGTTGCGTGGATCTAGGCCCTCGAGGAGGTTCAGTCCGACAGTCGACACCTGCACGCGCCTGGTGGGCTCAACGAACAGCAGCTCGGTGCCGGACTGCCCGGAGTTATTCATCGGGCCGTGAGAATCAGCGTGGAACCACGGGCCAAAGCTGCCGTCTTCACGCTCGGCGCGAACGTAGAGCTGCAGGTTGTCATCGCCCGGCCAGGTCAGGGCGAACTGGGAGAACGGTTCGTCGCGGGTGATGTCCTTCACGAATCCGCGAAGCGGGTGCAGGGCATCGGTAATGGCATGCGTGCCGACGGCTGCGTCGTCAATCATCATCGTGACAGCGTCAACCAGCGGCGATGTCGAGATCTTGGCTGCGATGGGGCCTACGCCTGGGCTTTCAACCAGGGTAGGGGCCTGGCGAATGCCCCATGTTGCTAGTGGAGCTGCGGCAGTAGTAGCTGCCAGTCCATAGAGGAAGGTGCGACGGCCCATCGACGGGGCATTGATGCGACGGCGAGTTGGCACGGTAAAAGCTCCAAAAAAATGGGGTACAGGGTTATCGACCCGAGGCCTACCTCGGGGTCGAAGGGAAGGAAAGTTGCAAAGCAACAGAAAATTCTGAGGAGGATGTTACCAGTGTGACTAAAAAAATCTAGTGAGACATCTGTGTTTCCCCGTTAATTTTGGGAAAATTATCAAATAATGTGACCAAATGAACGTTGGGTTGGGCTCACGTGGACGTCGTAAAGCCCGCGTGTACACCCGCAAACCGGATGGAAATGCAATAGGTTTTAAGGCGTGAGTAGCGAAAAGAACATCACTGCCAATGAATTTGCTCCGAAGTCCCTACAGGACATCAAGGACAACACCTACGACCTCATCGTGGTCGGCTCGGGTTTCTTCGGTTTGACCGTTGCTGAGCGGACCGCCAATGAGCTGGGCAAGCGCGTGCTCGTTGTCGAACGCCGCAACCACATCGGCGGCAACGCCTACTCGGAGGCAGAGCCGGAGACTGGCATCGAGGTGCACAAGTACGGTGCGCACCTGTTCCATACCTCTAATAAGAGGGTGTGGGACTACGTCAACCAGTTCACTGACTTCACCGACTACCAGCACCGCGTGTTCGCTATGTACAAGGGCACCGCGTACCAGTTCCCGATGGGGCTGGGGCTAATCAACCAGTTCTTCGGCAAGTACTACAGCCCGGACGAGGCTCGCCAGCTGATTAAGGACCAGACTGATGGTCTGGATCCGCGGGATGCGAAGAACCTTGAGGAAAAGGCCATCTCCCTGATTGGCCGCCCGCTGTACGAGGCCTTTGTCAAGCACTACACTGCCAAACAGTGGCAGACGGATCCGAAGAACCTGCCGGCCGGAAACATCACCCGCCTGCCCGTTCGCTACACCTTTAATAACCGCTACTTCAACGACACCTACGAAGGTCTGCCTGTCGACGGCTACACCGCCTGGCTGGAAAACATGGTGACCTCCGACAAGATTGACGTCGTTGTCGACGCTGACTGGTTCGAGGTGCGCGACGAGCTGCGCGCTGTCTCCCCGGATGCTCCGGTCGTCTACACCGGCCCGCTGGACCGCTACTTCGATTACGCAGAGGGCAAGCTGGGTTGGCGCACCCTGGACTTTGAGATGGAGGTTGTCAACACCGGCGACTTCCAGGGCACCCCAGTGATGAACTACAACGACGCAGATGTGCCGTACACCCGTATCCACGAGTTCCGCCACTTCCACCCGGAGCGCGATTACGTCAAGGACAAGACGGTAATTGTTAAGGAATACTCCCGCTTCGCCGATGATGGCGACGAGGTCTACTACCCGATCAACACCCCGGAAGATCGCGAGATGCTGGAGGCTTACCGCAAGCTCGCCGCAGCAGAAGCGCAGGAGAACAAGGTCCTCTTCGGTGGTCGCCTGGGTACCTACCAGTACCTGGACATGCACATGGCAATCGGTTCCGCACTGTCGATGTTCGACAACAAGATTGCGCCGTTCTTCAACGACGGCGAAGCGATCCAGCAGGAGCGCGGGCACTAGTTTGCCGCTTGCGGCTCCCGCGCTAGTATTGCGCGAGTGTCGCGCGAAGAAAACCAAACCGAAGTTCCCCAGCAGGGGCCATTGCTACAGCGTGTGAACAAGTTTCTCACCCTGCCAGTGGCTCCCGTAATTCTGGTTCTCATCGGTTCTCTCGGCACCCAGGCCGCGGCCGTGCTGGTCACTGGCATGCTTTCCACGGTCGGCGCGCCGGGCATATCGGGCTTGCGCATGACTGCCGCCGCCATCATCATGGTGGTCCTGTTCCGGCCAAAGCTGTCCGGGATGACCCGCGCTCGCGCCATCAACATCGTGGTCTACGGCATCGCTATGGGCATGATGAGCATGATGATTTACGCCGCCATCGCCCGCCTCCCGCAGGGCGTTGCCGTCACCATCGACTTCCTCGGCCCCTGCGTCGTGTCCTTCCTGGGACTGAAAATGTGGCGATCCCGCCTGTGGGCCATCGTCGCTTTCATCGGCGTTGCCCTAATCGCCCAGCCCTCCAATGACCTGGACCTTATCGGCATTGGTTACGCCGCGATCGGCGCGATTTTCTTCGGCGCCTACACACTCTTCTCCGCCCGAATGGGCAGTTCCGAGGGCGGCGGCATGCCGGATCTGGCGCTGTCAGTGGTCGTCGCAGCAATCGTGCTCGCGCCGTTTTCCGTTTCCGCCGCACCGCTTGTCGACGGTTCGATGTGGGCCACCATCGTTATTTCTGGGTTCATTGGTGCTGTTATTCCCTACGTGATGGACACCATCGCTGCGGGAATTGTCTCAGCGGCGGTCGTCGGCACGCTCTTTGCACTGGATCCGGTTATCGGTGCAATCCTGGGCTGGGCGTTTTCCGGTGACCGAGTGACTTGGTCCATGGCGCTGGGCATTGTGCTGATCGCGGTAGCCGGCGCGATTATTACCTGGCGTGGGGCGCGGGAGTCGCGCGAGCTTGCGCAGTAGAAACGCGAATACCGGAACCCGCCGAAAGGTGGGGTTTCGACGTGTTCTGCTGGAAAACAACAGTGAATGCGGGTAAGTTTGTCGAAGATTTATTGTTTCTTAAGGTAATTCCCTGAAGAGGAAACACGCCTGATAGCTCCCACCGGTCGTGGGGAGTCGCACATTGTGAGGAGAATGCACACGTGAAAATCACCTCTACTTTCCGTGGTTGGCGCCGAAAGGTTGCAGCCGTTGCGTCCGCAGCAGCTGTAGCTGCGTCTGCATTGACCATGGCGCCGGCCGCGAGCGCGGCGGGCGACCGAGGTTCGCTGCGCCCGGGTTGTGAATGGGATTCATACCAGTACTTCACCCAGAAGTGCCAGGTTTATTCGCCGGCCATGGATCGTGATATTCCGGTCCAGATTGTGGCCTCTGCCAATGGCGGTAACAAGGCTCTCTACCTGCTAGATGGCCTGCGTAGCCCGGCTGATGCCTCAGACTGGGTGGAGCACGGTAACGCTCCACGTACTTTTGAGGGGTCCAACGTCAACCTGGTTATTCCAGGTGGTGGCGGCGGTAGCTTCTACACCGACTGGAAGCGTCCGTCGGTTAGTGTGCACGGTCCGTTTGTAAACATGTGGGAGGCTTTCCTGACTCAGGAACTGCCGGTTTACCTTGAGCGTGAGTTCGGCATTTCTCGCACTGGTAACTCCATTGCAGGTCTGTCCATGGGCGCATCTGCTGCACTGTCGCTGGCATACAACCACCGAGACCAGTTCGGTCAGGCTCTTGCCTTCTCCGGTTACCTGCACACCACTGCGCCGGGTATGACCACTGCAATTGAGGCTGCTCAGCTGTCGGCTGGCTACAGCTCCTTCGACATGTGGGGTGCGCCTATGTCAGCGGAGCGTGTCCGCAATGATCCGTACCTGAACGTCGAGAAGATGAAGGGGCTGGATCTGGTTATTACCTCGGCAAATGGTGTTCCGGATGAGGTTCGCGATCCGAAGAACCTCTACCGTGTCGTCCCGAAGGCCGGTGGCGTTGCGCTGGAGTCGCTGTCCCGCTTGTCCACCCGCGAGTTTGAGTTGCGTGCTCGTACCTCCGGTCTGGATGCCACGTTTGAATACGAGCAGACCGGTATCCACGATTGGCCGACCTGGGATCGTAACCTCCAGAACTCCAAGGCCCGCATCGAAGGTTTCCTCGGAGCTTAAAACTAGAACCTGAACGAAAAGCCCCTATGCGCAGCAGATAGTCCGCAGCGCTTAGGGGCTTTCACATTCTGGGCTGTCGCTAGCGTGGCAACAAGAGGCAATCCGCCACGGGCACTAGGATGCTATGAGATAGAAACGTCGGTAACTTATCGGCGGCAACATCCCCGGTAGACCTTTCGGAAAGTGGTTGATACGTCTCATGGCATCACAGCCTGAACAAAAGCGGACACATACCCCGACAACGTCGTCAAGCCTTGCCGTTGAACGCCTGCAGCGGATTTTGCTGCCAAAGTTGGGTGAGCCGCGTGATGTCCGCTCGCTCTACTTGGTTGAGCCGGAGACTAACGCCGGTCGTGTGCAAGCGCATTCACGCACGTCAGCCACCATTCCGGCGGGCGATGAAGTCAGTTTCGAAACCTATTTCAATGCTTTTCCGGCCAGTTACTGGCGCCGGTGGACGAATCTGGACAATGTTGTCCTGCGCCTGGAGCTGTCTGGCACAGCGCGCGTGGATATCTACCGTTCGAAGATTGATGGCGCTCGCATCGCTGTGACGGGCGAGGTTGTCGGTGACCTGGGCGCTGCTGCTGAAGGCACAGAAGCCAAGGTGGACGGCAAGGATGTCCACGTCTGCGAAATCCCAGTACCGCTGACGCAATTTGAAGACGGTGGCTGGATCTGGTTCGACCTGACCTGCGAGACGGACGTAGTGATCCACTCTGCAGGTTGGTACTCCGATATCGAGGCGCCGAGCCAGACGTACCCGGACGGCACGGAGCATCCGGCACCGGAGGGGCGCGTCACTATCGGCATCCCGACGTTTAATCGCCCGACCGATGCGGTTGCTGCACTTGAGGCACTGTCCTCGGATCCGGAAGTCGATGCCATTATTGACACTGTTTTGATGCCTGACCAGGGCACCAAGCACCCGGCAGACGAGCCTGGCTTTGATGCTGTTTCCGAGCACTTTGGTGATCGCCTGCGTATCTTCCCGCAGGGAAATCTCGGTGGCTCCGGTGGTTACTCCCGCATTATGTATGAAGCCTTGGGGGGTCCGGACTCCGATCCGAAGCGCGCGACTGATAGCCCGTTCATCCTCTACATGGATGATGACATCGCTATCGAACCGGATTCCATCCTCCGTGCGGTCGCCGTCGGCCGGTTCGCGAAGTCCCCGATGCTGGTTGGCGGTCAGATGCTGAACCTGCAGGAGCGCAGCCACTTGCACTCGATGGGTGAAGTCATCGGCCGCCATGACTTCATGTGGACCTCCGCGCCACACGTCCACTATGACCACGACTTTTATGCGCACCCGCTGCGCGATCGCGGGGAGCACGGCACTAACGCAACCGGTGAGGTTGTTGATTCGAAGGACCTTCACCGTCGCATCGATGTTGAGTTCAACGGCTGGTGGATGTGCCTGATTCCGCGCGTCGCTGCTGAGACAATCGGTCAGCCGCTGCCTCTGTTTATTAAGTGGGACGATGCCGAATACGGCCTGCGCGCAGGCAGGGCAGGCTTCCCGACGGCCACGTGGCCGGGCGTTGCAATTTGGCATATGGCCTGGTCGGACAAGGACGATGCGATTGATTGGCAGGCGTACTTCCACCTGCGCAACCGCTTGATCGTCGCGGCTCTTCAGCACGAGGGCGATGCTGCCGGCATCGTGCGTTCCATGCGCAAGGCCACGTTCAAGCACCTCCTGTGCCTGGAGTACTCCACTGTTGCCATCCAAAACGAAGCCATGAAGGACTTCTTGGCAGGCCCGGAGCATCTGTTCGACATTCTCGAATCGTCGCTGCCGCGCATCAATGCCCTGCGCAAGAGCTTCCCCGACGCGGTTGTGCTGCCGAGTGCAGGTGATCTGCCAAAGCCCTCCGGTATTCCGGGGGTTCCGACAAAGGATGTCGGTGGTCGTCTGGGCAAGCTGAAGAAGGTTGGTTGGCTGGCCAAGGGGCTGCTGCACAGCGTGCGCCCGGAAAACTCCGAGCACCACGAGGTGCCGCAGGCGAACCTGGCGCCGCTAGAGGCTCGTTGGTTCTCCCTGTCTCGCTTGGACGGTGCCACAGTTACTACCGCTGACGGCCGTGGCGTGGTGTATCGCCAGCGTGACCGCGACAAGGCCAAGGCTCTGCTGGAAGAATCTTGGGAGCTGCAAAAGCAGGTTGAGGAGCGTTTTGAGCAAATGCAGGCACGCTACCGCGCAGCCTATGACGATCTGACCAGTAGGAAGGCCTGGGCGAATGTCTTCGAAAATTAAAGGCGATCCGTTTGGTGAGTCCGACGTTCTCGTTAATATTCAGCACACGCTTAACGACGTCCCGGGTGTGCTGCCCACCGCGCGTGCCATGAGCTATTTCGGTGAACACGCCCTTGGGTGGATGGGGCTCGCTGCTCTCGGGGCAGCGGTGGATAAGGAGCGACGCATTGGCTGGGCAAAGGTCGGTGTGGCCGCCTTTACCTCGCATGCGGCATCGGTGGTGCTTAAGCGCATTGTCCGTCGCCCGCGTCCCCATGACCGTCGTATAGCAATCGGCGTTGGCACACCGAGCAAGCTGAGTTTCCCGTCCTCGCACGCGACGTCGACGACGGCGGCGCTGGTGGGGATTGCAAAGTTGGGTTACCCGGCAGCACCGGCCGTGGGGGTGCCGGCGATTATGCTCTCCCGCTTAGTTCTGGGAGTGCATTACCCAACCGATGTCGCTCTCGGAGCGGCGCTGGGTACAGCCACTGCTCTTGCGGTGGACAAGATAGGTGATAAGGTCATCGAGCCGAAAAAGGCGCAGCATAACCAGGGTGGACAGCCCTCCATTGCGGAAAGGAATGCACAGTGACACAGGCGGAGAACGACAACTTGGCCAATGTGTCGGCCAATCAGCGGCAAACTTCTCAATCAAGGATTGGGTCCGAGCCGCACACTTCCGGTATCGATGAGCCTGCGCACCCGCAGGGGCATCCGCCGAAGAATCTGCTGGACGGCATGATCAAGGCGCTTCGCCCGAAGCAGTGGGTGAAGAATGTCCTAGTCATTGCGGCTCCACTGGCAGCCGGCAACGAGATCATGGACTCGGGACGTTCGATCGGCACGCTGACCGTCGACATCCTGGTGGCGTTTGTGGCCTTTTGCTTGGCAGCATCGTCGATTTACCTGATTAATGATGCCCGCGATGTCGAGGCTGACCGTGCGCACCCAACCAAGCGCTTCCGCCCAATTGCCGCTGGCGTACTGCCGGTGAGCATGGCGTACATTATGGCGGTCGCACTGATTATTGGTTCGATTGCGGTGTCCTGGTTTGCCTCTGAGGGGCCGGGGTTAGCAATTGTTGTGGCTGTATACATTGCGCTGCAGCTCGGTTACTGCTTTGGTCTGAAGCATCAGCCGGTGATTGATATTGCGCTGGTGTCCTCGGGTTTCATGCTGCGTGCAATGGCCGGCGGTGTTGCTGCCAACATCAACCTGTCCCAGTGGTTCTTGCTGGTTGCCGCCTTTGGTTCGCTGTTTATGGCAGCCGGTAAGCGTTACGCTGAGCTGCTGTTGGCGGAGCGTACAGGTAAGAAGATTCGTAAGTCGTTGCAGGGTTACACCGCGACTTACCTGCGCTTTGTGTGGACCCTCGCTGCGACCGCCGTGGTACTGAGCTACGCGCTGTGGGGCTTCGAGATGGGGCGCGCACCGGGCACTTCGTCCACTTCGGCTATTTGGTACGAGATTTCGATGGTTCCATTCACTGTGGCCATCCTGCGCTTCGCAGCCGACGTCGACCGTGGTGATGCGGGAAGCCCGGATGAGATTGCGCTCAAGGACCGTCCGCTGCAGGCACTGGCCGTCCTGTGGCTGCTGTCCATTGCCATCGCTGTCTACGCTGTTCCGGCTCTGGGGTAGTTCCTTGTTCTTTTCCCATTAAGCGAACTACGGTTTCCGTCGGTTTCTCGTCGGGTTCTCGTCGGTTTCTCGTCGGTTTCGGTTGGTAGCTGAAGGCCCATGCATCGAGGGGTGCATGGGCTTTTTTCTGTATCTCGTTAGTACTTAGGTTGTGTTTGGGGTTCTTGTAGGCGTGTTTTAGATGTCTCAGTCAGTCCTACGGGTCAGTCGGGGGCAGAATTACAAATCTGTAATTCCTCGCTGGTAAACAGTGTTTCTCCTTGTGGCGAATAGTTTTGTCGGGAAATGTGAGAAATATTACGGAATGGTTACGATTTTAACTTGGTTGTAGGGAAACGATTGAGTATCGTTACATACTCGAGATTCTTTTGTGGAGTCTCCAGTTGTCGCGTCACAACTGGAAGCAGAAAAGCGAAAGCTCGCGCAAGCGACTGCCTCCGAGAAGTCTGGCGCGGAGGTAAGTCCGAAAGTAAAGAGGAGAACGATGAGCTTTACTGCAGTGAGTCGTAACTTCACGGTGAAGGTCGTAGCTGCCCTCGTAGCGGTTGCGATGGTCTTTGGCGGCATCATGCTCGCATCCGCGAAGGACGCGAGTGCTGATCCAAACCGTGATCGACTGCGCCCAGGCTGTGAGTGGGATCCATACAACTGGTGGGTTCAGTACTGCCAGGTTTTCTCGCCAGCTATGAACCGCAATATTCCGGTTCAGATCAAGGCGGCTACTGGTGGCGGCGATGCCTCCCTGTACATGCTCGACGGTCTGTGGGGCTTTAATAAGGGTGCGTCCGGTTGGATTTGGTCGGGCCATATTGCTCAGACTTTTGCCAATGACAACATCACTCTGGTTGCGCCGGCTGCTGGCGACGGCTCCTTCTATGCCGACTGGAACGCTCCGGCAGTGACCGCTGAAGGGGTCAAGACCCAGAAGTGGGAAACCTTCCTGACCCAGGAGCTCCCGGTCTATTTGCAGCGTGAGTTTGGTGTTAATCCAAACCGCAACGCGATTGCTGGTTTGTCCATGGGCGCAGCCGCGGCAGTGGCACTGGCGGCCCGTCACCGTGATCAGTTCAAGCAGGTCACTTCGCTGTCCGGTTACTACCAGATGTCCAACCCGGTAGTTGCTACGGGTACCACTGCAATGGTGGCCGGCACTGGTGTTGTGAATCCGACTGGCATGTGGGGTCTTCCGGTTCCGGCGTCGGCGGAACGCCAGGCTCATGACCCTTCGATGCTGCTCGATCAGCTCCAGGGGCTGCCGATGTATGTTTCCTCCGCCCAGGGTGTTCAGAGCCTGTGGAGTGACCCGGAGGTTTTGAACCGTCCGGTGCCGCAGCTCCCTGACACTGTCTGGCGTGCCGTAATGGAGTCCGTCTCCCGCGCTTCGACGCAGCGCTTTGAGCAGGACGCTCGCGCTGCCGGCCTCAATGCGCAGTTTGTCTACAGCCCGAACGGTATCCACTCGTGGGAGCTGTGGGGCCGTGATGCCGCGCTTGCTCGCCCGCACATTCTTGGGGCGCTGGGGCTTTAAGTCGGTATTTGTTTCAGAGCGCTCTGGTGCCCTCGTGTGCTGACCTAGCTCTGGTGCTGGATAACTGCGTAAAGGGGCTAGCTTCTTAAGAAGTCTCAATTTTGAAAAAGACCAATCCTTTTGTTGGGATTGGTCTTTTTTCTGTGTCAAGTCCGGGTTTGGATGCTGAGCGGAAGGTGTGGGTAACGGCTTAGAGGGGCGCAAAGAGTTGCCCTGTCAAAGCTTGAATTCAGTTCCTTTTGCGTGTGTCTCCACGGTTTTTACCCGTAAGAGGGTAAACATGAGAGTCGAACCTTAAAGTAAAGGGTGAAGCTATTCAGGTAGCTATACCGTTTGTTTCGCAGAACGTGTGTGAGATTCTTCTTGCAGCGGCACGCCGGAGGAGGGGAACCTTCGGATACGTTGCTGGTCACCACGTAATTCTGAGAAGCGGAACGGTAAACGCATAGCTCTAGCGCCGCGTGATGCTATCTGCAGGTGCCTAATCGGCGCCGGTGCAACACTCAATGTCTCAAATAATTTCAACCAGCGACTTTGTAAAGGGAAGCCCTCTTATGCGCGTAACCGCTAGATTCCTCCGTGGTGGCCTCGGCAACAGCCGGAAGTCATCGCGGGCGTTGACCGCACTTTTGGCACTACCGTTGACTCTCGCTCTCGGTGCCCCTGCTGCAGTGGCGGCTCCCGAGCCAGCTCAGCCAGGTCTGCCCAGCTACGAGGAACTTCAGGCCGTTCAGGGGCAGTTAGCTCAATCTGGAGACCTGGGAGACCTTGCTAAGGCCGCTGAAGCAGCGCAAGCTGCTGGTGCGCAGCTACCTGGCCTGGGCATGCCGAAGCCGATGCCGGGGCCGGAGCGTACGCCATTTAAAGTCGATACTCCCGCAGTGGCGAACCTGCCCAGCGGAGTCAGCGTAGACAAAGTCGAGTGGTACACAGATCACCACGTCATTGCGCACATTCGCTCGGCTGCCATGCCGGAGAAGCCAATTCAGGTTGAGATTTTGCTGCCGCGCGATTGGTACCGCGACAAGGAGCGCACATTCCCGAGCGTCTACCACCTTGACGGTATGGCATCGTTTGATGACTACTCCGGTTGGATTCGCGCTACCAATATCGAACGCTTCTACGAGGACAAGAATGTCCTGGTGGTTATGCCCGCCGGCGGTACATCGTCCTTCTACTCTGACTGGGATCAGCCAGATAACGGTCAGAACTACAAGTGGGAGAGCTTCATTACTAAGGAGCTCGTGCCGGTTATCACCAACGGCTTCCGCGGCAACGATGAACGCGGCATCATCGGTATCTCCATGGGCGCTACCGGTGCTTACAACGTCGCAGCACACTCGCCGGAGCTGTGGAAGTTTGCCGGTAGCCTCTCAGGTTACCTAGACATGACTTCGCCCGGCATGCCGCAGGCAATCGCTCTGGCGATGAAGAACACCGGTGGCTATGACGCGACGAAGATGTGGGGCCCGCTCGGTTCGCAGCGTTGGAAGGACAATGATCCGAAGCTGAACATCGACAAGCTCAAGGGCGTGTCGCTGTACATCTCGGCGGGTAACGGCAACACCGGTGAGTGGGACGTGCCGTCGCAGATCGATCCGACGAAGCCGGACAATCCGACCGGTTACGCATTGGAAGTGCTTTCCCGCATGACCAGTGAGACCTTCATCCGGAATGCTCGTGAAAAGGGCGTCGAGCCGGTTGTGAACTTCCGGAGCTCGGGTACTCACACCTGGCCGTACTGGCAATTCGAGGTCAGTCAGGCCTGGCCAACGCTGGCCGATACACTCCAGTTGCCGGAGTCCGATCGTGGCGCGGTCTGTCGTGTAGGCGGCGAGATTGAAAAGGCCGTCGCATCGCTGCCGGGAATCGGCACCTGCCTGTCGGATGAGTATGGCGTCGCCAAGAATGGCGTGGCTCAGGACTTCACCGGCGGTACCGCCTACTGGCACCCGGATTCCGGGGCACATGTGGTCTGGGGGCGCATCGGTTCGCGTTACAACGAGCTCGGCGGTCCGTCCTCGCCGCTCGGCTACCCAGTGACCAACGAATTGGCTACGCCGGATGGCTCGGGACGATTCGTCCACTTCGAAAAGGGGTCGATTTACTGGACTCCGGAAGGCGGAGCCCACGAAGTCACCGGCGACATTATGAACGCCTGGGGCAAGGCCGGCTTCGAGACCGGTCCGCTGGGCTACCCAGTCGCCAACCACCGCGATATTCCGGGCGGTGTCGCCCAGGACTTCCAGGGTGGCACCATCGTCAAGATCGGCGGCGAAGAACCTCGCATCGTGCGTGGTGAAATCGGCCGTGTCTACAAGGAGCTCGGTGGCGCCGAGTCCGATTTGGGTCTGCCTGTCGACGGCGACGAGGTCAAGCTCGCCCGCGGCGCTTTCCAGCGCTTTGAACACGGTGCCATTTACTGGACTCCGGAAACTGGTGCGCAGCCGGTGCGCTCCAACGACATCACTGACCACTGGGGCAGCACTGGCTACGAAAATGGCCCGTTCGGTTACCCGGTCGGCCCACTGCAGCCAGTCAAGGCCGGCGGTCTTGAACAGCAGTTCGAGGGTGGCTGGATTCGCCAGCTCAACGGCAAGATTGTTGAAGAGCGCAATAAGCCAGAAGCGCCAGCCCCAGCCGCCGACAACAGTGATGACAAGTAAGCCAACCAAAGCAGGGCACTGAATAAGGGATAGACAAATGTCCATGAACAAGTCCTTCCGGACACTGGCTACAACCACAGCTGTTGCGCTGCTGACCTTCGGAGTGGCCGCCTGTGGCAGTTCCACAGTGGAGTCTTCGGAGGTCACCTCGTCAACGACTACGAAGACGTCTACGACGTCGTCAAGCACGAAGACTTCTGCGCCGAAGTCGAGCGAAAAGTCTGCGCCGGAGATCACAGATCCCCAAGCTAAGCGCGTGGACGAAGCGCCCGATGGGCAGATGAAGCTCAGCGAGGCGGACGATTCATACCTCGAAGCACTGGAAAAAGCGGGAATTGATATTGCTGGGGTGGAGGATCAGCTCATCGGCACAGGTCGCGCGGCATGCGCAGACGCACCGGAGGAGGAGCGTCAGGTCATCGCGCTGGCGATTGCCGGACAGCTGGTCGCACAGGGGCGCTCACAGGAAAGTGCCGAAGAAGTGGCGAAGACTATTGCAAGCTCCGCTAAAAAGGCGTATTGCTAGCACTCATGCGTAAAGTGCTGACAATTCTGGCGGTCATTGTGCTGGTGGCCGCTATTGGCTTCGGCGTAGTGCAATGGCTTAACGACGACCAAGGCGGTCAAACCCCACCGACCCCCGGCGACGATGGTGGGATTCTGGCCGAACAGCCCGAGTGGTGCCCGGCGGTAGAAGTTATCGCGGTGCCCGGAACTGCGGAATCGCGTGCTGACGATGACCCAATGGCCCCGACCGCGAACCCACATTCGCTGCTGCTTGGCCTGACGAACTCGATTTCGCAGTCCTACTCGGAGGGTGATGTCAAGGTCTGGACTACGCCGTACCCGGCACAGATTAAGACACATCAGCTGCCCGACCAACTCACCTACGATGATTCGCAGGCAGTCGGGCGCGATGTCACCGCTAAGGAAATGGCTGACTTACACGGGCAGTGCCCGCTGACGGACTTCGTCCTGATGGGCTTCTCCCAGGGTGCGGCTATTGCAGGTGATTTGGCCTCTGACATCGGCAATGGCCGCGGTGTCGTTCCGGCCGAGCGCATCGCGGGCGTGGCTCTGTTGGGCGACCCGCGGCGTGACCCCAATCAGGGCGTGAACCAGGGCGTTCCGCTGGCTGGTGTGGGTGTCGAGCTGTCATTGCAGCCCCTCGGCGGCATTGTGCAGGCTGTGGTTCCGGGCGCAACGATGCGCGGTCCACGAGACGGCTTTGGGCCTCTTAATGACAAGGTTCAGAATGTCTGCGTGCCATCGGATTCCTTCTGTGATGTTCCTCCGGCAGTGGCTGATGCGATTGCGCGAGCGCAGGAGATGATTGCCGGCGCGGGTGCGCATGCGACCTACGCCACCAATGATGTGGCAATTCCGGGGACGACTCCGCTGGCCTGGACTGAGGGCTGGACTCGTGAGCTGATTGAACAATCGCTAGCGCGACGGTAGAGGCAGCTCAAAAATGTGCGAGACGCGCCCGACCTCGACGGGTACTTGCTGTTAGAATCTTGCTCAAGAACTGGTGTTTAACGTTTCAAAACAACAGGTTCGCTAAAGTTTCGAAAGAAATTGACAAAAATTGCAGGAAGCAGTCTGACAGAACCGGTTATTATCGCCCAAGGAACTGCTGTTCATGACCGGATAATCTAGTCGAAAAGGTAGGGTGCAATGACGAATCCGACAAACCCATATGGAGATTTCGACGAAGACGGTATGCCGAGGTCCCGGGGAAAGTTCGCTGACAGCTCGGGTGCTTACAGCTCCGGTATGCCGTACTCGGATCCGTACCCACCGCAGCAGCCGAACATGGGGCAGGGCTATGAGGACCCGAGCCAGCACAATTTCCACAACGGGTACTCGAACCCGTATCAGAGTGGTTACCCAAACCAGCAGGCGCCGGCGTATTCCGCTGGCTTCGGTGGCCCAAACCCGCACCAGGGCTACGGAGGCGCAGGTGCTCCTGTCTCGGATAAGTCCAAGATTGCAGCGGCTCTGCTTGCCTTCTTCCTGGGTACCCTCGGTGTTCACAACTTCTACCTGGGGCACAACTCGCGTGGTGCTATTCAACTAGCACTGACGGTATTCGGCTGGATTACGGCTATCCTTCTGGTCGGATTCTTCCTAATCATCGGCGTCAGCATTTGGGCATTTATCGAGTTCATTTTGATTCTCGTCGGTAGTGGCTCCTACGCCTATGACGCTAATGGGCGCCGCCTGCAATCGTAGGAGCCTCGTCCGAAGCCGCTAGTTCCTGAACCCGTGCACCGGGGCGGGGATGTAGCCGCCACGGGCAATGAACTCGGCATTGCCCTTGGCATTGACATCAATGACCGGCGCATATCCGAGCAGACCACCGAAGTTCACCTCATCGCCCGGCTTGGTACCTGGCACCGGAATGAGGCGGGCGGCGGTGGTTTTGTGGTTCATCACACCGATGGCGGCCTCGTCGGCAATCATGCCGGAAATCGTGGTCGCAGGCGTGTCACCAGGAATTGCAATCATGTCGAAGCCCACCGAACAGATAGAGGTCATCGCCTCCAGCTTGTCCATGCTGATCGACCCCGCACGGACAGCATCAATCATGCCCTTGTCCTCAGAGACCGGGATGAACGACCCGGACAGTCCACCGACGCGTGAACAAGCCATCAGGCCGCCTTTCTTGACGGCGTCGTTAAGCAGCGCGAGCGCGGCAGTGGTGCCGTGCGTGCCGACCTGCTCCAATCCCATGTGTTCGAGGATGTGAGCGACGGAGTCACCCATCTCAGCGGTCGGCGCGAGCGAGAGATCCACGATGCCAAAAGGCACGCCCAGGCGCTCCGACGCCATCGTGCCGACCAGCTGACCCGTACGTGTGATCTTGAACGCCGCCTTCTTGATCTCCTCGGCGACTTCGTTGAAGCTGGCGCCCTGCAGATCGCCGAGCGCGCGATCGACCACCCCCGGACCCGAAACGCCGACGGACACGACACAATCGGGCTCCCCGACGCCGTGGAACGCGCCGACCATGAACGGATTGTCGCCCACCGCATTGGCGAAAACCACCAGCTTTGCGCAGGCAATCGAGCTGCGGTCAGCGGTTTGCGCCGCGGCTTCCTTTACTACCTCGCCCATGCGACGCACTGCATCCATGTTGATGCCCGCGCGTGACGACGCAACGTTGACCGAGCTGCACACCAATTCGGTCTCGCTCAGAGCGTGGGGAATGGAGTCGATGAGCCGCTTCTCGCTGGTCGTCGCACCCTTTTCGACGAGCGCCGAGTAGCCGCCGAGGAAGTTCACGCCAGAATCGCGGGCGGCGCGGTCGAGGGCCTTGGCCACCACGGTGGGATCGCCTTCGCAACCGGCCGTGATGAGGGAAACTGGTGTGACGGAGATACGCTTATTGACAATCGGAATGCCCAGCTCCGCCTCGATACCCTCGCAGACCTCCACGAGGCGAGCGGCCTGCCTGGTTACGCGGTCATACACCGCCTGTGCGGTGGCTTCCATTTCAGAGCGAGAGCACTCGAGCAGGGAAATTCCCATAGTGACCGTCCGGATATCCAGACGGTACTTCTCGATCATGTCAATGGTGTCGAGGAACTTAGATTGCGCGAAGTTGAAATCCATCCTGGTCGCGCCCTTTAAATCTCGTTGACGGCGTTGAACAGCGCCTCAGACTGGATTCGAATGACAAGCCCCTCCCGCTTGCCGACGGAATCCATGTAACCCTGCAGCGTGCTGATGGGGGTGGCCTTCTCGTTGAACTCCACCCGCAGGATCATGGTGAACCATTTATCCATGAGGGTCTGGGAAACATCGACGATGTTGACGTCCTGCTCCGCCAGAGCAGTGGTGACGGCGGCGATGATGCCGGTGTGATCCTCGCCGGTGACGGTAATGATGGCAAACATGGCCTCAATTTTAGCTGGTGGGGAGGTGGGGAAAATCTGTGGATGGCGGTTGTGCTGGTGGCAAGTTTGTGGCGAAGCATGTTCAGGGACTGCTTAAGACACTTCACGACACCTATGGCACCTTGTGCCAGCTGTGGAGGTGGCATGAGGTGCCATAGGTGTCGTGAAGTGGGGAGGCGGGGGGGGAGGGGCGTGGGCGTGGGCTGTGCCAGAGCGCGAGCCAGCCCTGCAGCCCTATCGGACGTCGACGAACTCCTTGACAATCCACTTGCGCAGTGCGAGCAGAATCAGGCCCAGGACAACAGAGGCGATGCCCAGGGTGATGAAGAAGGTGTTCTCAGCAGCGGCATCTTCGTAGTTGTAGAAGCCAGCCAGGGTGCCTGCCAGCGAAGTACCCATAGCGACTGCCATCAGCCAGACGGCCATCATGCGCGACGGGAATGCTGCCGGAGCGACCTTGGTAGCAAGGGCGTTGCCGACCGGGCTCAGCATGAGCTCACCCATGGTGAACAGGAAGAGAATCCAGATAATCGCATACAGCGGAGTGGAGTTCTCACCGCCACCGGAGAATGGAATGAAGAAGAACAGCGAGATACCGATGATGATGTTGGCGACGCCGAACTTCACCGGGGTGGACCACTGACGGTCACCAAGCTTGGACCAGGCAGCTGCAAAGACCATCGAGAAGGCGATGATGAAGATTGGGTTGATCGAGTTAATCCACGCCGGGGACATTTCCCAACCGAAGATCTCGCGGTCGAGGCGGATATCTGAGTAGATGGCCAGCACCGTGAACTGCTGCTGGAAGATACCGAAGAACAGCACGCCTGAGACGAACATCGGAATAAAGCCAATCAGGCGAGTCTTCTCCGGAGCCGTCGTAAGTGGCGAGGAGTACATCTGCCACCACAGCACCACAGCGGCAATCAATGCGATAACAGTGACCACGGTGGAAAGGGCGGTGACCGGAACAATACCGGTGGAAACCAGCGTAACTGAGACAACAGTGATGACTACTGCGATGCCAATCCATACCGGGTACTGCTTCTTTGGCAGCGGGTTCGGAACGTCATGGCCGGCCTCGGCGATGGTGGACTTGCGCATCAGGATGTACTGAATCAGACCGGCAGCCATACCGATAGCGGCCAGGCCGAAGCCCCAGTGGAAGCCCTTCATGCCCCAGATCCAGCCGGTGAGCAGCGGGCCGAACAGGGCGCCGATGTTGACGCCCATGTAGAAGATGGAGAAGCCCGCATCACGACGTGGGTCATCCTTGGCGTAGAGCTGGCCAAGCACGACCTGTGCGTTGGTTTTCACACCGCCGGAGCCAATCGCGATGGAAACAAGACCAATGGCCAAGCCCGTCACGCCGGGGATAACCGCCAGGGAAATGTGTCCAACCATGACCAGGATGGCGGAGTAGAACAGCGTCCGCTCCGAGCCGAGGATACGGTCGGCGACTAGAGAGGCAACGAGTGCGGCCATGTAGACAAGACCGCCGTAAGCACCGACGATGGAGGTAGCAGCGCCCTTATCCAGGCCGAGACCGCCCTGGGTGGTCTCGTGGTACATGTAGAAAGCCAGGATGGCCTGCATGCCGTAGAAGCTGAACCGCTCCCACATTTCGATGCCGAAGAGGTTGGCGAGACCCCACGGCTGACCCATGAATGTGCGTTCTTCGCTGGGCCCCGCGGGGTCCTTAGCAGTTAGGGCTTCGGCAGTTGGTTGATGGCCGAGAGCCTCGTCAGAAGAATTGTCCATTCTTCAATTATCGAGGCGTCGCGCAGAAATTAAAAACTGATTTAGTCAAAGAACTAGTTCGAAGGATTAGAAACGAGCCCGAAGGCTTAGTCCAGAGACTTACGGGCAACCGCATTCGACGCTGCACGCCAACCCAGCAGCAGCAAGGCACTCATGACCGACGCGACCAGGATGAACGACCAGTGTGGAATCTGAGAATTGCGGGTGGCCCACACAGCTAGGCCGACGACGACAGTACCGAGCCACACAATTGCGCCTGAACTCACTGCACGCGGGTTCGGCTCATTCTTAATCAGCGCGGTTCCCAGGAGGACACCGAATGCGAACGGCCACCAGGTATCGAGGATATTGATGAAGGTAAAAGGATCCTCGGGAGTGTTGTGAGCCAGGCGCGCTAACACGGCGAAAATAAAGATGGCGAGGATGTCAATCAAGAACGTCGATACGCGTGTGTTCATGCTTCTTAGTCTAGCGACCCCTCAGATTGGTGGGTGACTAGCGACCAGCGGCGAGGAAGCCATTAGCGGTCAGCGACAGGCTGATGCTCGGACTGATCTTTATGGTCGAAGCCGAGGGCGTAGATAATCCAGCCCACAATTGCCACCAGGACGAAGGAAACGATGCGGTAGACCAGCACCGCTGCAAAAGCCTCGGCGCCGGTGGTGCCGCCTGCGATGAGAGCCGCAGTCAAAGCGGCCTCGACAGTGCCGATGCCGCCCGGTGTGGCCTGGATGAAACCCGCGAGCTTGCCGGTTACGAAGGCCAGCAGCACCTTCGTAGCGGAGATGTCATCGACACCAACGGCCCGGATGGCGGCGTAGAGACAGACAATTTCCGCCACCCAGTTGATAAAGGACCAGGTGAAGGAAAGAGCTAAAGTTTGCACGGGCAACTTCACGCTGGTCAGCTGTTTGATGGACTCTTCAAGTCGGTCGACATCGGTGTCTGCGGGCTTCTTTCGAATCTTGTTAAAGACACGTAGACACCATGCACCCGCCTTGTTGAGGAAAGCTGGGTTCTGCGAAATCCGCCACAGCAAAATGGTGGCTAGTAACACCACAATTGCCATAGCGATGAGCACTGCGGTCGTGCCGCCCTGTCCTACGAAGAAGAGGCTGCCAAGCCCTAGAAATGCCAGACCTAAAAACGACAACGCACCCGAAAAAAGCACGAACCAGCTGACAAGGACCGCGGATGCGCCCCACTGCATCATGCGCTTAATCTGCAGCGCCGTGGAAAATGCAGCACCACCGGGAACGGTGACCGCCCACGCGTTGGATGCGAGGGTTAACGCATTGGTGCTACGGCGAGTGGCTGCTTTGACGTCTCCAGCTCGCAACAGCAGACGCATCACTTCCGCCATCGCGTAGAGCGAAAAAGCCACGGAAAAAATGGAGATGAACAGCCACTTAGCGTCAACATCCGCAAGGATTTGCAGCCCTTGGACGACACTGTCCCAGTTTCTTACCGTCAGGACGATACCGGCAATCACGAGGGCTACGAGGATTATCGATCGTAGCCAGCTCGAATTGCCGGTTTTGAGGACATTTTTAAGTCGTGACATAAAAAAGAAGCCTGTTCGTCTTCCTGTTCGTCGTCGCGGTGGTCTCCCTAGTCGTCGTTCTTACCGTCGCGCTCCTTGAGCAACGACGTGAGCGGACGGAACGGCTGCAGCCACGCACCGCCATCTGGCAGGCGGTCGAGGTCGATACGCGGTAGCGGCTCGCGGAAGACGCCCTTGATTTCCTCCAGGTCAACGAAGCGAATCGCATCGGAGGTCAGCGCCCAGGAAGCATGCTCGTGAAAACCGATGACGGTTACCGGAATCCCTTCGGAGGCGAGCTTTTCCAGCAGCTCCTGGAAGTTCTGGCCATCGGCGGACGCAACGACGACGCTGCGCAACACGCCCTCGTCGTAACGCCGTTGGATGTGCGCAATCATGTCGGGGTCAACGTCGGTGTCCTCTTCGATCTTCGGCTTTGCGAAGACCGCGAAACCGACATTGCGCAGGGCCTCGACCCAGGGGCGGACAATCTCCGCAGAGCCCGGGTTGACGTTGGTGAAGACCGTGGCTTCGGGGAGGACATCGGAGCCGATTTTCTTGGATACGCGCTCGGCTTCGTCGATAAGCCATTTACCCACGGCGTCGAAGCGCGGGCGGTGCGCGGCGGTCGGGCGGGAGCCAAGGATAGCGCCGAGCCCCATGTCCAAGTTCGGGGCGTCCCATACGAGCAGTGCGGTGGGGTGCGTCTCGGTGGTGTTGTAGCTGGCAGAGGTGTTCTGGGTAGTGCTCATGTTCCTATGCCTCTTTCTTGCGCCAGATGAACTCGTGGATGTCGTGGTCGAGGTTCAGGCCGCGGGCTTCGAACTTGGTCGTCGGTCGGTCGAGAAGCATGGGGGATTCCGGCCACGGCCAGGCGATGGGCTCGAGCGTCGGCTCGACCTCGCGGAGTTCCTCAATCCATTCCGCGTAGTCCGCGTGGTCGGTGGCAGCGTGGAAAATGCCGCCGGGCTTCAGACGCGAAGAAATCAGGCGCAACGTGCCGGACTGCACAATGCGGCGCTTGTGATGGCGTGCCTTCGGCCACGGGTCCGGGAAGAACAGGCGCACGCCGGCCAGCGACTCCGGCTCGATCATGCGCTGCAAAACCTCGACGCCGTCGCCGCGGACCATGCGGATGTTCGACACCTCATTGCGCACGGTGGCAGAGAGCAGTTTCGCCAGGCCAGGGCGGTAAAGTTCAACTGCGATGATGTTGTGGTCCGGTTCTTGCGGAGCCATAGCCACGGTGGATGTGCCGGTGCCGCAGCCAATCTCGACGATGGTCGGGCCCTTGCGGCCGAACCATTCCTCCACGTCAATGACTTCGTCGGAGAGGACCTTGCCGTAAGTGTCCCAGTTGTCTTCCCAGATTTTTTCCTGGTTGGGGGTCAAAGTGCCGCGGCGGAAGGACAGATTGCCGATGCGCGGGTAGTCAAGACCGTCGTCGAATTGGGTCTTTTCCGGACGACCTGCAGGCAATTCGCCCTTCTTCGGCTGGCGCTCATGCGGCTGTACTGTCTGCTCGTCTCCGCGAGTTGGCAATGGTTCAGATTCCTGCGAAACCGCAGGCTGTTCGATATTTTCAGAAAAATCAGAAGTAGTCACGTTCCCTATTGTCCACGACATCGGCCAACTATCCAATCATTGCCCCTAGGATTTTTGTTGTTGTCCTGGCGGTTTCACTTCGGTTGACGATGCCGCGTTGTCCCGAACTGGCGGCACGGCGGGGCAAGTTGTTTTGTCGACTTGCCGAATCCGCGGTCCGCTGTAGGCTGAACGCGAAGCCGCGCTTATTCGTTGGTTGAAGCGGTGCTTGGGGGCTGCCTAGTGCAGTGTTTCAGGGCGCGGATTCTGGCCCACGGGCCGTATGGGGGTTACGCAGGTTTTTAACTAAACCACGCAGGGGATTTATGGGAGGGGACTAGGCCGGATGGACCTTATTTCCGCAACTGACGTCACGGAAACAACACAGCCGTCAACAGGATCTACATCGTCGTCGTTGCGCGCCGCTGTGGTGGACTGGCTGTCAGAACGGCAGGTCACGCACTCGGACACCACACACACGAGCGGTGCGGAGGTATGCGTCGCCAAGGCGCTTGAGCGTGAGAAACGGCCATCGATAATCTGCGCGCGATTGCGCAGGGGCGTGCGCGAAACCGCTGTGCGCGAGGCGTTTTCGCAATGTCACGCGGAGCTGACCGACAAGCTGTCCGTCTCTGTCGCGCTGGTCATCGAGCAACAACCGATTCGCCATTCGCTTGCCGACGAGTATTGCGACATCGCCACAAACGAGACAGCTGAACACACCTTTTTGTTCAGCTCCGCGTTGCGGAAGATTGCTGAACGCCACGGGGCGAAAGGCGGATCACACAATGATGACGGGCTACTCGCAGTGCAGTTGACTGAGATTGCGGCGGCCTTTCCCGCGGCTAGAGACAGCCTGGAGGAGCTGTTATGGCAGCACCGGACGTAGTTGAGCCACTCCCGGTCTCGGCCGAGGGGCCGGAGCAGCCACCGCTTCTTGTCACCAAAGCCGGGGACGCAGCGGACCGCGCGGACTTCTCGCAGATTGTCGATACTGCGACTCCGCCACGTCGCCTGGAGTTTGTGGATAAACGCAGCGCCGTCGTGCTCTATGTTGCAGACAGCGAGGTGCAGCCCACGCGGGAGTGCGTCAGCACGGTTGCAGCCATTAGCCAAGCCACCGGCCGTGTTGCAGTTGGCCTGATTGGCAATGGTGAGTATGCCGAGGCCTGGCGTCAGGAAATCGACAGCACAATCCCGATGGGAGCGCTGGACGAGAGGATGGCCAGAACCCTGGTTCTGCTGGCAGAAGGCCCGCCCAGAAACCCGGGGGAAACACTGAGTGCGCGCCGGGCTCGAAATGTGCGAGCTCAGCTGGCACAGGAGCGATCGCGCGGAGCCGGGGCGGCGGCGCGATTGCAGCGGAAGATGCAGTTGGCAGCTGAGAGTGCAGTGCAGGATGCACTCCAGGAAGTGGCTGACGGCCCCGCAGGTGATCAGGCGGAACTTCAGGGTCGTGCCGAGGTCGCAGCGACGTGGCTGCAACAGCGGTGTGGCGACGAATTGGGTCTTCGTGTGGAAGTCTCAGTGCCCGCTCCAGCAAGCCCGGCTCGCCCCAGTTATGCCATGGACGCTCTGGTGGCGGTGGCATCGCTTGGCGTGGCGGTCGGTGCAGTGCGGATCGTCCACGGATTGCTGATGTGGATTGGGGTGCCGACGCCTGCGGCGCAGCTGGTCGCACTTGCAATAGGCCTCGGTGTTGCGGTGGCGGCGGTGGGCGCAACGATTCGTCGTAACGCACGCCAACGCACCGCGCAGTGGCGGGCAAATTATCTTGCCCATCTGCGGCGAAAATGGACACAGTCCGTGGAGATGACGGTGCGTGAAGCCATTGGTGCGCGGGGTCCGGGA
Organism: Corynebacterium sp. HMSC074C05; assembly: GCF_001838325.1. Lineage (NCBI taxonomy): Bacteria > Bacillati > Actinomycetota > Actinomycetes > Mycobacteriales > Corynebacteriaceae > Corynebacterium > Corynebacterium sp. HMSC074C05. Next base: position 240,685 of record NZ_KV836285.1, on the reverse strand, counting down.
TGGCGAATAGAGCAGCTGGCGGAGTACACCGGAACGCCTGCACGATAGCTGTGACAGCGAAAAGAAATAGGGGGATATCACGATGGATGAGTTTTCTTTACTGCAGTACTTTTCCGATCAACCCGCGTCCGATGGCGGGGTGGAGGCGCGTTCGCCCGCTACGCCGTGTGGTTTGGAGGCGGCGACACCGATTGATGGGCAGTCGGCGGACGTTGGTGGCGCCGGGCTGGTTGTGGAGGTCGATGGGCAGCTCTACGACCTCGGCGACGACGAGGGGTCAATTACGCTTGCCGACGATTCCGGGTTGTCAATCTATTCAGATCTGGACGGTGACGGCACGGTGGATCACGTTACGACGGTCCGTTTTGACGGCACTTGGGAGTCTTGGAGCAGTGATGATGTGAGGGCTGCTGACGCGATGGGCGAAGCAGCAGTGGAACCGGCATCAGCCGCGGGGAAGTGGGATGCGTACTCATGGGAGCAATCCGCTCGGGGCAGCTGGGACTAACGACTTTGGAACCACGGTGCGCGGGGGTACCCGTGTCTCGGTTGCTTACAAATGGGGGTAACTGCACCCAAAGGGTTAATGGTTGTAAATTTATGTGGTGAGGCTGGCCTTATTCACTGGTTATGGCCGTAAATGAACAGGTCGCAAGAATGGGGCGAGGAAAATTATTTGTTGTAAAGCTGTGATGTAACGGCTTGCAAATGCGGGAACAAGCCGATTGTCGATGTGGGGCCCGGCAACTTTCGGTATCCCCCGGTAGCCTTAAATTAAGACGCGAATCAATGAGTCAGGAGAACTGATGTCCGCACCTTCTATTCCTGGTCTCGAGGGCCAGGCCCCGACCGAGAACGCCGAACTGCTGCGCTGGATTGCTGAGGTCGTAGAACTGACCCAGCCAGACAAGGTTGTCTTTGCTGATGGCTCGGAAGAAGAGTGGAACCGCCTTACCCAGGACCTGGTTGATAAGGGAACTCTTATCAAGCTGAATGAGGAAAAGCGCCCGAACTCTTTCCTTGCCCGCTCTAACCCGAAGGACGTTGCTCGTGTGGAGTCCCGCACGTTCATCGCTTCTGAAAAGGAAGAGGACGCTGGCCCGACCAACAACTGGGCGGATCCGGTCGAGCTGAAGAAGGAAATGACCGAGCACTACCGCGGTTCCATGAAGGGCCGCACCATGTTCGTCGTTCCGTTCTGCATGGGTCCGATCACCGACCCGGAGCCGAAGCTGGGTGTTCAGCTGACCGACTCGGAATACGTGGTTCTCTCTATGCGAATCATGACCCGCATGGGTCAGGATGCCCTGGACAAGATTGGCCCGGACGGAGACTTCGTCCACGCTCTGCACTCCGTTGGCGCTCCGCTGGAGGAGGGCCAGGAGGACGTTGCATGGCCGTGCAACGATGAGAAGTACATCACCCAGTTCCCGGAGACCAAGGAGATTTGGTCCTACGGTTCCGGCTACGGCGGAAACGCCATCCTGGCCAAGAAGTGCTACGCACTGCGTATCGCTTCGGTCATGGCCAAGGAAGAGGGCTGGATGGCTGAGCACATGCTCATCCTGAAGCTCACTAATCCGGAGGGCAAGGCCTACCACATCGCCGCTGCATTCCCGTCTGCATGTGGTAAGACCAACCTGGCTATGCTGACTCCGACCATCGAGGGCTGGAAGGCCGAGGTCGTCGGCGACGACATTGCATGGCTGAAGTTCGGTGAGGACGGTCGCCTGTACGCTGTTAACCCGGAGAACGGCTTCTTCGGTGTTGCGCCGGGCACCAACTACTCCTCCAACCCGAACGCCATGAAGACCATGGAGGCCGGTAACACCCTGTTCACCAACGTCGCACTGACCGACGATGGTGACGTCTGGTGGGAAGGCATGGAAGGCAAGCCGGATCACCTCATTGACTGGAAGGGCAATGACTGGACTCCGGATTCCGACGAGCTGTCCTCGCACCCGAACTCCCGTTACTGCACCCCGATTTCGCAGTGCCCGGTCGCCGCACCGGAGTACGACGACCCGCAGGGTGTCCCGATCGACGCCATCCTGTTCGGTGGCCGCCGCCCGGACACTGTGCCGCTGGTAACCCAGGCACTGTCCTGGAACCACGCAACCTTCATCGGTGCAACCCTGGCTTCCGGCCAGACCGCTGCTTCCGCTGAGGCCAAGGTCGGCTCCCTGCGTCACGACCCGATGGCAATGCTGCCGTTCATTGGCTACAACGTCGGTGACTACCTGCAGCACTGGATCGACATGGGCGCCAAGGGCGGCGACAAGATGCCAGAGGTCTTCCTGGTCAACTGGTTCCGCCGTGGCGAAGACGGCCGCTTCCTGTGGCCGGGCTTCGGTGACAACTCTCGCGTTCTCAAGTGGATCATCGACCGCATTGAGGGCCGTGTTGGCGCCAAGGAGACCGTTGTTGGTCACACCGCTAAGGCAGAGGACCTGGACCTGACTGGCCTGGACATCGACTTTGAAGATGTCAAGGAAGCCCTGAAGGCACCGGCTGCTAAGTGGCAGGGTGACCTGCCGGACAACGAGGAGTGGCTGAAGTTCCTCGGCGACCGCGTTCCGCAGGAAGTCTGGGACGAGTTCGAGGCTCTGAAGGCTCGTATCGAGAAGAGCCTGCAGGACTAAGATCTTGCTAGCTAGCCTTGCTAAAAGCTAGAACATAGAACCACCCCCTTGTTGCCCGAAGTGGCTGGCAAGGGGGTGGTTTGTGCAGTACAACGATGAAGGGTGACACGCAATGCAATTAACGCTTTTCTCTGATTTGAGCCTGCGTGTCATCACTTTGATGGCGATGGGGGAGCCGGGGCGCAAGTACACCGCTGCCGAGGTGGCGGAGTCTCTCAATGCGTCTCGCGCGCATGTTTCCAAGGTTGTCTCACGACTTGTGGAGCTCGGCTTCTTGGAGGCGGTCAAGGGGCGCAATGGTGGCATCTATCTGCGCGAGTCGGCTACGGAAAAATCCGTCGGCAAGCTGCTGCGCACTTTGGAAAACAACGAGGTCGTCGATTGTGTCGGCACTGACTGCCCATTACTGCCGACGTGCCTGTTGCGTGGCAAGTTAGCGGCTGCGCAGGAGGCGTTCTTTGCCGCACTGGATCCAGTGTTGATTGCTGATCTCATTCCGCCCAAATCGGCTAATGGTGTGGATGCCAATCGCCCCGAGGGAGGCGGTCCGCAGGGGAGTACCCAGCTCAATATTCGTCCGGTTTAGGTGCAGAGCTGAAGGCCTGACCGCGGGTTGAAAAAGCTAAAAATGGTGCTGTCGAAGTTTTCTGGTGAAGTTTTCGACATTGCCATTTGTGCAGTTCAAGACGGGTAAAACTCAACCGCATAGAGTAGTTAGGGACACCATTGGGTGATAATACGCAAACGGAATGCGCAATATGGTGTTATTGTGAAGTCATGCCAAACCTGAATGTCAACAAGAACGGCCTGACCCCAGAGCAGGCTGAAGTCATCACCCAAACCCTGCCCGTTGTCGGTGCCAACATCGAGAAAATCACGCCGAACTTCTATAACCGGATGTTCGCTGCTCACCCGGAGCTCATTGCCGATACCTTCAACCGCGGCAACCAGAAGCAGGGTGCTCAGCAGAAGGCGCTGGCGGCATCCGTCGCTACCTTCGCAGCTACCCTGGTCGACCCAGATGCTCCCGCCCCGGAAGAACTGCTTTCCCGCATCGGCCACAAGCACATCTCCGTTGGTATCAAGCCGGAGCAGTACCCAATCGTACACAAGCACCTCTTCGATGCCATCGAGGAAATCCTCACCCCAGAGGTCTTTCAGGGAGCTGTCCGCGATGCGTGGGATGCCGTCTACCTGGAGATGGAGCGTGTTCTCATCAACTTCGAGAAGGGGCTCTATGACGACCTCGGTGTCGAAGCAGGCGATGTCTTCCGCGCCGCTCACGTCGTCTCCCGTGAAGAGCGCGGTGATGACGTCGCAGTGTTCTCCGTCAAGCTTGACGACGAAACCCCCGTTTCCTACCTCCCAGGACAGTACATCTCTGTGCGCCAGACCATGCCGGACGGCGCCGGCCAGCTACGGCAATACTCTCTGGTCGGCGGCGAGGAAGGTGTTCTGACCTTCGCGGTTCGTCGTGTCGATGCCTCCGAGGACCTGCCGGCTGGCGAAGTTTCCACACAGCTGTGGGAAAAGGTGCAGCCGGGCGATGCCATCGAAATTTCTCTGCCTGCAGGTGACCTGGTGTTGGATACAAAGTCCGATGACCCGGTAGTGCTCATTTCCGCAGGTATTGGCGCCACCCCCATGATCGGCATGCTGGATGCCCTGGTGGCCGCCGACTCTAAGCGTGATGTTGTCGTCCTCCACGCGGACCGCGCCGAGAACACCGACGCACTGCGCGCAGAACGCAATAACGCAGTCTCTGCACTGGTCAATGCCCGCCAGCAGGTGTGGTACGAGCCGGATCTGATGGATTTGACCGATGTTGACCTGCCGGAGGGGGCGCAGTTCTACCTCTGCGGTGGCAATGGCTTCTTGCAGGCCGTGCGTGATCAGCTTGCCAAGCGTGGCGTCAATCGCAATAACATTCACTTCGAGCTGTTCAGCCCGAACGATTGGCTGCTCGACGCCTAACGCCACAACTGCGCCGTCGGCATAAAATCCATCGTCACAAATAAAGCCAAATGACCAGCCGCGATATATGCCCGTGGCTGGTCATTGTGCTGTTTGTAGCTTCGGTGGCTTCGTATTACTCGGCTGAGCAGGAAAGCTCCGCAACAACCTCGCCCGCAGTTTGGTTCTCGCACTGAGAAAAAGCAATACCCGCCCATAAGTTGAGATATTCAGGGTCACCGGCCTGATTCGCGGCACCACGGATTGGCGTGGTCAAGTAGTGCAATTGCGGATAAAGTTCCGGCGCGACCCTAGAAAACGCCCGGGTAAACGTGTTCTCAATTGCCCGCGCGGGCTTGCCGGAAAAGGCGTGGGTCAAAACGGTGTCGCGCTCCGTGAGCTCACGCAATGCCCGTCGGTGCGTCTCCTTCGTACCCGCCTCTGCGGTGGTGAGGAACCGTGTGCCAACTTGTATAGCTGTCGCACCAGCACCCAAAAGCTTGACGACGTCCTCTCGGTTACCCACCCCACCAGCGGCGATGATGGGTGCATCGGTAACTGCACTCGCCTCGGTGACTGCTTGGGCGAGCTTCTCTACAGAGGCCCCAATGTTGTCGGACGAGTCCTTGCCCTTCACGAATGCGCGGTGTCCACCCGCAGCTAATCCCTGCAGAACAATGCGATCAGCGCCGGCTGCAGCCGCCGCCCGCACCCCCTCAATTGAGGTCGCATTCAGCACCACTTTGCGGCCAGATTCCTTTACCCGAGCAATGACCTCTTTATCTGGATAGCCAAAGGTGAAGGAGACGAACTCCAGCGCGTCGGGGTTGGGCAGAAAATCATCAGCGAGAATTGCCTCGACTTTCGCCGAGAAGTAGTCATCTGACCAGGTCGGAGCATCGGGCAAGTCGATGTCGAAGTGGTCTGCTGCCGGTGCTAAGTGGCCGCGAAACGTGGTCCACTGCGCAAGCCCCTCCTCGGAGGTTCCGCCACCGGCGTCAGCCGTGTTGGGGCAGAAGAGGTTGATGCCGAAACCTTTGCCGTCGTCAAGCAGTGCGCACGTCTGCCGTGCCTGTTCAGTGAGCTTTTCAACAGTGAGATAGCCGGCGGCAAGCGTGCCAACCCCACCAGCATTGGAAACTGCAGCGACGAGTTCGGGCGTGGATGGACCACCGGCCATCGGAGCCAAGATGATTGATGAGCGTCGTAGGTTTTCGGGTGATTGCGAGGTTGTGCTGCTCATAGGGCGAGAGTAACACTAAGGCCGGATTCCCCCATGTGGGAGAACCCGGCCAATGCCGACGAACGGCGTTGCGCAATAGACGCCGCGCTACCCGCTACCGCCTCAAGAACTACTTATTGTTCTCCGGTGGATCCAGCGGCATGCCCTGGCCGGCGCGGTAGAACGGAATGTCCTGCGGTGCCAGCGGAGTCTTGTCGGCGATGAGGTCAGCGGCCTTTTCGGCAATCATCATGGTCGGTGCGTAGATATTGCCGTTGGTGATGCCCGGCATGACCGAAGCGTCAACCACGTAGAGGCCCTCGGTGCCGTGAACCTGCATGGTTTCCGGATCGACCACGGCCATCTCGTCGGAGGCCGGTCCCATCTTGCAGGTGCAGGATGGGTGCAGTGCGGTCTCGGCATCCTTGCGGACCCACTCGAGGATTTCCTCGTCGGTCTGCACATCTGCGCCCGGGGAAATCTCGCCGTCGGTGTACTCCTTCATTGCCGGGGTGTCCAGCAGCTTACGGGAGACCTTGACAGCCTCGACCCATTCACGGCGGTCCTGATCAGTGGACAGGTAGTTGAACAGAATCGACGGCTTGACCTTGATGTCCGAGGAGGTGATGTGGACATGGCCACGGGCATCCGAGTACATCGGGCCAACGTGGAACTGGAAACCGTGCGGGCTATCGATCTTTGTGCCGTCGTAACGCATGGCCAGCGGCAGGAAGTGGAACATCAGGTTCGGGTAGGGCTCGTTGTCGTTGGAGCGAGCGAAGCCGCCACCCTCAAAGTGCGACGTCGCCACCGGGCCCTTGTGGGTGAGCATCCACCACAGGCCAATGAACGGCCAACGCCACTTCTCCAGGTACGGCTGTGAAGACACCGGCTGGGTGGCGTTGTACTGAATGTAGACCTCCAGGTGGTCCTGCAGGTTCTCGCCGACGCCAGGCAGGTGCTTGACGACGTTCACTCCAGCAGCATTCAAGACCTTCTCATCGCCAATGCCGGAGACCTCGAGCAGCTGCGGAGAGTTGAAAGCGCCACCGCAGAGGATGACCTTGTCTGCTCGCACCTGACGTGTGCGACCCTTCCAGGCGTACTCCACGCCGACGGCCTTGGTGCCCTCGAAGAGAATGCGGGTGGCTTCTGCGCGGGTGCGAAGCTCCAGATTTGGACGCTGCAGAGCCGGGTGCAGGTATGCGCGAGCTGCGGAGAGACGACGGCCCTTGTCGATGTTCGCGTCGAAGGGGCCGAAGCCCTCCTGGCGGTAGCCATTGACGTCCGGGGTGTAGTTGTAGCCTGCCTGCTGCACAGACTTAAAGAAAGCCTTGAACAGCGGAGAATCGGCCGGACCGCGCTTCATGCGCAGCGGACCGTCGTGGCCACGGCGCGGGTCATCCTTGTCGGAGCCCAGCGCATTTTCCATGCGCTTGAAGTAAGGCAGAACGTGGTTCCAGCCCCAGTTCTCCAGCCCCTTGGTGTCGCCCCACTTGTCGTAGTCCATGGGGTTACCGCGCTGGTAGATCTGGCCGTTGATGGAGGAGGAACCGCCGACGACCTTGCCGCGGGCGTGGTAGATACGGCGACCGTTCATCTCCGGTTCCGGCTCGGATTCGTACTTCCAGTCGTAGTACTTGTTGCCGATTGGGAAGGAGAATGCCGAAGGCATGTGAATGTAAAGGTCCCAGAGGGAGTCCATGCGGCCGGCCTCGAGTACGAGCACCTGCTGAGTGTGGTCTGCGGACAGCCGGTTAGCCAGCACAGAGCCGGCAGAGCCCGCGCCAACGATGACGACGTCGCGGTGTTCGACTGTGGTGTTGCCATTCTTTTTACCGAAGTTGAAGACAGCCGGGAAAGCTCCCATGTTCTGGTGTACCTCCGTAGGTTGTTTGCCGATGTATATCGGACTGGTTTTCAAGGACTGCGATAAGCCTCAAGCGATATTTAAAGGCGGGACCTATATATTGATAGTAGAATAGGTGGCCGGAGGCGTATCTCAAATCCTCTTCACATATATAGAATGGCATACAATTGGCATTCAATTCCAGTTGAAATGATTTTAAACGCCGTGAAAACTAGATAAAGATGCAGGTAATGGTGTTGAAATTGGGGTTAAGGAATTCTTCTGAATCGATTCTAAGACTTGAGGGATTATTCAAACTAGGTATGCTGGGTTAGTTCCCGAATCTGAAGGATTTTCCTATGTCTGATACTCCGCCAACTGAGAAGGTAACGGAGGAAAAATCTGGATCGTCGCAAGAAATGCAGCGATCGCAGTCGGTCCCTCCACAACAAGCGCAAGCGAGTGTGACCTCTGAGCCTGAGGTCAACTGGCCTGTATTTATTATTTCAGGCGTTGGTATTCTCGCCATTGCCCTGTGGGCTATTTTTGCCCCGGACAATGCAGCGGACACCCTAGCGGGCATTGTCGCCTGGGTATCGAAGAACTTCGGTTGGTTCTATATCGTGACCGCGACGGTGGCAGTGCTCTTCATGCTCTACATCGCCATCTCGCGAACGGGGCAGATTAAGCTCGGCCCCGATCACGCCAAACCTCAGTTCGGCCTGTTTTCTTGGGCCTCTATGCTCTTTGCCGCAGGTATCGGCATTGACCTGCTCTTCTTCTCGGTAGCAGAGCCGGTGGCACAGTACTATGGCCCGCCGACCGGAGATGCGGAGACCATCGAAGCCGCGCGTCAGGCAGTGGTGTTCACGCTCTTCCACTATGGTGTGACCGGTTGGGCGCTCTATGCCCTGATGGGTATGGCATTCGGCTACTTCGCCTATCGCCTGAACATGCCACTGACCATTCGCTCGGCGCTCTACCCAATCATTGGCAAGCGCATCCACGGCCCCGCTGGTGAAGCGGTCGAAATCGCAGCGATGCTCGGTACCGTTTTCGGTGTCGCAACTTCGCTGGGTATCGGCGTCGTCCAGCTGAATTACGGCCTGCGCGTGCTGTTCGGGGTGGATGAGAGTACGTCCTGGCAGATCGCTCTAATCGTCGTGGCTGTATCGGTGGCTATCGCCTCCGCGGTTTCCGGTGTTGACAAGGGGATTCGCCGTCTCTCGGAGCTCAACGTTGGCCTGGCCATCTGCTTGATGCTCTACATCCTGGTCACTGGTCGCACGGCGTTCCTGTTTGACGCCCTGGTGATGAACGTCGGCGAGTACGTCTCCAAGTTCCCATCCATGACTATGGATACCTACGCGTTCTCCGGAGCGCAGGAATGGTTGAATTCCTGGACCCTGTTCTTCTGGGCTTGGTGGGTGGCCTGGGCACCGTTCGTCGGTTTGTTCCTGGCCCGTATTTCCCGTGGCCGTAGCCTGCGCCAGTTTGTCGTCGGCACGCTGACCATTCCATTCCTCTTCGTCCTGATGTGGGTGTCGGTATTCGGTAACTCGGCGCTGGACCTGGTCATCAATGGCGATTCGGAGTTTGGCCAGACTGCACTGGATTACCCGGAGCGTGCCTTCTACCTGCTGCTGGAGCAGTACCCGGCGCCGATGATGGTGGCTGCAGTCGCATCTCTGATTGGCCTGTTGCTCTACATCACCTCGGCGGACTCGGCGGCACTGGTGATGAGTAACTTCACTTCGAAGATCACCGACACACAGCAGGACGGTAAGAAGTGGACCCGTATTTTCTGGGCTGTCGTGGTCGGTGTGCTGACCATCTCCATGCTCTATGTCGGTGGTATTCCGACGCTGCAGTCGGCAACGATTGTGATGGGTCTGCCGTTTGCCTTTGTCATCTATCTGGTGATGTATGGCCTGTTTAAGTCGCTGCGACTGGAGCTGTTGCAACAGGATTCGACACGTCGAGCCCTCCACGGGGCGATGTCGGGCCGCGCCGTGGATGGCCAACAGGGTGACTGGCGCAATCGACTTGCCCGCTCCATGTCCTTCCCGGGCAAGAAGCCAGTCATGCGCTACCTCGACCGAGTGGTGCAGCCCGCACTTGAACAGGTGGCAGATGCTATCAGGGAACGTGGCGGTGAAGTGACGCTGCACCGTGAACCAGCAGAAGAAGTCGGTATTGACCAGATTGACCTGCAGGTCGGATTCGGCGAGGAGATGAGCTTCCGCTACCAGGTCTATCCGGTTGAACACTTGACGCCGTCTTTTGCTGGCCTGGTACACCTGGACAGTGATGCTGATATTTACTACTACCGCCTCGAGGTCTTCACGCTTACCGGTTCGCTCGGCTACGACGTCTATGGCTACACCCAAGAGCAGCTGATTTCCGACGTCCTCGACCTCTACGAACGGCACTTGGAGTTTTTGCACATGCAGTCTGATCTCCCGGGCACCTCAGATCTGTCCGATAATGCCGAACCTGTCCGCGAATGGTCTGATGACTACGCCAAGGAGGATTCCTAAATGACCTTTAAGCCTTCAACTACTGATAAGGCCCTCGCACCCGAGACCGCCAAATCCCACGAAGGCGCGGCCACGCTGTTTATCGACGGCACCTGGTCCGCTGCAGCCGCTGGCAACACTCGCACTATCGAGTGCCCGGCCGATGGCTCTTTCATCGCCGAAGTTGCGGAAGCAGATGCGACCGACACCGAGCGCGCCATCGCCGCCGCCGACGCTGCGTTCCGACGTACCGGGGAAGGTTCCTGGGCATCCTGGAGTACAGCTGAGCGCAGCAAGTTGGTACTCGACATCGGTGCTGCCATCAGGCAGCGCAAGGACGAATTTGCCTGGGCAGAGGCAATGGACACCGGCAAGCGCCTGCCTGAGGCGGCAGCCGATATGGATGACATCATCGCCTGCTTCGAGTACTTCGGGAAGCTCGCGGGCAATGATGCCGGTCGTCTCGTGGACGCGGATGACCCGACCGTCGTCGCGCGCATTGTGCGTGAACCCGTCGGTGTCTGTGGCCTGATCACGCCGTGGAACTACCCACTGCTGCAGACCGCATGGAAGGTCGCACCGTGCCTGGCCACGGGCAATACCTTTGTGTTGAAGCCGGCGGAGCTGACTCCGCACACAGCAATTCTGCTCATGCACGTCATCGATGATCTGGGTGTTCCGGCAGGCGTTGCCAACCTCATTACCGGCGCTGGCGCCGAAGCGGGCGCACCGTTGTCCTCGCATCCGAAGGTGGACATGGTCTCCTTCACCGGTGGTCTTGCCACTGGCAAGATTATTGCTGGTGAAGCAGCCAAGTCCGTGAAGAAGGTTGCGCTTGAGCTCGGCGGCAAGAACCCGAACATCATCTTCGCCGACGCTGACTACGAAGCCGCTTTGGACAATGCCCTCAATGCTGCGTTCCTGCACTCCGGTCAGGTCTGCTCGGCGGGCGCTCGCTTGATTGTGGAGGAGTCCATCGCCGAGAAGTTCGTCGACGATCTGGTTGAGCGCGCCGGGCACATCCAGCTCGGCGGTCCACTCGATGAGAAGGCCGAGACCGGTGCGCTGATTTCGAAGCAGCACCTGGATAAGGTCGCGGCATACGTCGATCGGGCGCGTGAGCAGGGCGCTCGCGTGCGCGTTGGCGGCGAGATTGCCACCGGCGCCACCGCTGACGGTTCCGCCTCGCTTGCCGACGGCTACTTCTACCTCCCAACCGTGATTGACCAGGTCACCCGCGAAATGGACTGCGTTCACGACGAAGCCTTTGGCCCGGTGGTGACGGTGGAGACCTTCACCACGGTTGACGAGGCCATCGAGATTGGCAACGACACCGAATATGGCCTGGCCGGTGCGGTGTGGACATCCAACCGCGAGGTTTCTGAGCGCGTTTCCCGCGAGCTGCGTCACGGTACCGTCTGGATCAACGACTTTGGCCCCTACCTGCCACAGGCCGAGTGGGGTGGCTTTGGTCAGTCCGGTATTGGCCGCGAGCTGGGCCCGACCGGCCTGGAGGAGTACACGGAAGCCAAGCTGGTCTACGAGAACACGGCACCGGCTGTTACCGGTTGGTTCGAGGATCGTCGTTAAATAACTCGGCACAAGCCCGAGTAAAAATACGGGAAAACGGTCCATCGGCCGTTATACTCACCGATTGAAAAAATCGACTCTGCGCACAACTGCGATAAAGGTTTGCAGTTGTGCGCATTTTGTTCTCTAAAGGACATCTGCCGTGAACGCTACTATCCGCTCCGACAATGCCAGTTCCAGTGCCGCCAGTGGGCTAGATACTGCCAGCACCACTACTGCCAGGACCACTACTGCCAGCACTGCCGCGACCGTCACCCGCTTCACCCGGCGTCAGCATGGCATCGCTTGGGCGGTGCATGCCTTCACACTGACAGGTTTGGTGTGGGCGACGCTGGCTGTGGTCGCACTGCTGGAGGGTCGCCCGCACTGGATGTGGCTCTGGTTGGGCATTGCCCTTGTCGTCGATGGTGTCGACGGCAATATGGCGCGTAAACATCGCATCAAGGAAGTCGTCCCGTGGTTTAACGGCGCAGTGGTGGACAACATCGTCGACTATCTCACCTGGACAGCCATACCCGCCGCTTTTATGGTCATGTATCTGCCGCTGGGGCCACGTCCGTTGGCGATCGCCCTGATGATTCTGGTCCTGGTGTCGTCGATGTTCTGCTATGCCAACGAAGCCGCCAAGTCCGGCGACTACTACTTCGTTGGTTTCCCTGCCGCGTGGAACATCGTGGCGGTCTTGCTGTGGGTATGGAACGCGCCCATGGCGGTGTGCATCGCTGCCATTTTCATCTTCAGCGCAATGACGTTGGTGCCGCTGCACTACACGCATCCATTCCGCGTGGAACGCGGCCGGATTGCCAACATTGCCGCAACGTTCATCTGGATTCTCTCGACCGGCATGCTCATCGCAAGTGAGACGATGGCAGCGTCGTTAAGCAAGACGTCTATCCACGAGCTTGTGGCTGTCAATGTCGCCGCCGGTGCCTGGCTGATTGTCGGGGGTGTGCGGCGCTCGCTCAGCGGTCGCTAGCGGCAGATGGTGGGTGGTTGGCGCAGGATTGCGGAGATGGCGCGGTCGCGCAGCCAGCGGACGTATTCGACGGCGCAGGCTGCGACAATTAACGCGATGACAAAGATGGTGACCCACACCGGATAATCGCGCCCGTTGGCCCAGAAGTAGACGTAGGGCGAGACGAAAGTCACTAGGGTGATCAGGAGCCCCAGCATTCTTCGGCCGAATGAGCGGCCGGTGATCATCTCGACAATTCCCCAGGTGTAGGGGATAGCGGTAATGATGTCGATGCCCCACAGCACCCAGACATTGCCGTGGAATCCGGGGACAAAAACCACGGGTAGCGCGCGGAGTGAAGAGTAAACCATCACCACCAGGTAGGCGAGCACTTTCGGGTTATAGAGCAGGCGCGACACGGGGTTGCGCTCTATGAGTTTGGTCCCGACTTTGCGCAGGGCATGCAGATTCTCTTGCTGCATGACCAGCGTATTTGTCCCCTCCAGCAGGTATGCCAGCAGTTTTTGCTGCTCGCGCGTACCGTGGGCCCAGGTCTGCACCAGCTCGGTCGGCGAAATGGCGATGGGCACCAGTGGTTCTCCGCGTTGCTTCATGGCATCGGGAAGCTCCAGGATGCTTTCATCGAGCTTATCGACGGTCAGTTCCGGACCCACCACATGAACGATGTCGCCGCCGAGGATGTTTCGTACCCTCTCCACGTCGCTGTGGGGCAGTGAGCTTAACCAGAGTAGCTGTCGGGAGGAAATCGCCATTCGCAAGGCGGTACCCAGAGCTTCTGCCGCGTCATCGATGGCATAAAAGTCCTGCGCGTTGGTGTGGGCGAGTGAACGCAAGCTGTCGACTATTGCGACATTTTTGGCGTTGAGCTCGCTGAGACGGGCGACGCCGGAGATGTCGATGGCCAGCTGTGGATCAAGGGCGAAAGCGTGCGCAAAAGGCAGGTCGAGTATCGAGCGCATCGCAAGGAGCCGCTGGTGCCCAGCCAGGGCTGAATTCTGTGCGCTCATAGTGTTTAGCTTGCCACAACTTGCGTTTATCACCAGCAACTATACGGTTCGGTCTATCTATTGATAAGTGCTCTGCTCTGCGAAAATACCGATAAGTTGGACTTTCTTCGGTGATTGAAGTAGTTTCTAACCCACGAATAGACAGGTCTGTTCATAAAGGTTTAAATGGCGGGCTTGTCCACAAAACTTAGGAGAACTACTTTCATGCTCATCTCAGGACTAGCGCTGGGCGCCGTGCTCGGCTTTGTTATGCAGCGAGGACGTTTCTGCGTCACCGGTTTCCTGCGCGATATCTTCACTCAGCGCAGCTGGCGCGGCTTCGTCGCCTTGCTGATTGTTATTTCCGTCCACGCCATCGGCCTGGCCGCACTGACCAGCGCCGGCGTGATTACTCCCGAATACAACGAACTGGCACCGGTGGCCGTTATCGTCGGTGGCGTTATCTTCGGGCTGGGTATCGTCCTGGCCGGTGGCTGTGCCTCGGGTACCTGGTACCGCTCCGGTGAGGGCCTGATCGGCTCTTGGATCGCACTGGTCTTTTACGCCCTATCCGCTGCTGCTATGAAGACGGGCTTCCTGGGCGGCCTGCAGAATTCCCTGAAGGACCGCACCGTCGGCCTGACCAGCATTCATGCCTCTCTCGGCATTAGCATTTGGCCACTGGTCATCGCGCTGAGCTCCGTCACGGCATACTTCGCTGTCCGCTTCCTGCGCGAAGAATTCTCCGGCCCGCGCCCGGTAACTCTGGCACCGCGTAAGTCCGGTCTCGCGCACATCCTGGCTGAGAAGCCCTGGCACGTGTACGCCACCGCCGCCATCGTCGGTGTACTTGGCGTTATCGCATGGCCGCTGTCCGCAGCTACCGGCCGCAACGATGGCCTCGGCATCACGACTCCGTCCTCCAACCTCGCTAACTACGTTGTCACTGGTGACACCGAGCGTTTCGACTGGGGCGTCCTCCTCGTCCTCGGCATCCTCGTCGGCTCCTTCATCGCGGCCAAGGCCTCCGGTGAATTCCGCCTCCGCGTCCCGGACGCCACCCAGGGCGCTCGCTCGGTCGTCGGCGGCATCTTCATGGGTGTCGGCGCTGCGTGGGCCGGCGGCTGCACCGTCGGTAACGGCATGGTCCAGACCTCGCTGTTCAGCTACCAGGGTTGGCTTGCGCTGGCGTCCATCGCCGCAGGTGTCGCTATCGCCGCAAAGCTCTGGCTGAAGCCGTCCGCACCTTCGCTTAACGACGTCCCGAGCACCCCTTCCACCACCAACGACACGGCGGTATCGGCAACTGCTCCGGTCGCTTCGGCTGCTACTTCTCCTGTGTCCCTGCCGGGTAGCGACAGTGCCGGTGCCGGTGCCGGTGCCGCTGGCACCGAGGCCTCTCCGCTGGCCGGTTCCTTTGCTGTCGCTCCGGTGGCGTTGCTCGACCGGAGCGTCGTCAAGCAGGAAGACGGCAAGCTCAAGCCACTGGGCGGCGGGCGTTATGAGCTCGACACCGTCGGCGCGGTGTGCCCATTCCCGCTGATCGAGGCCAAGGATGCAATCAACAAGATTGAGGTCGGCGAGGAGCTGGTGATTCCATTCGACTGCACCCAGGCCACGGATGCGATTCCGCGCTGGGCTGCGAAGGATGGACACGAGGTCACCAACTTCGAGCAGACCGGTGAGGCCGGCTGGACGATTTCCGTCCGCCGAGGGCGATAAGTCCTGGTGGCGCTAGGGGAGCGTCGGTAGGGTGAGGGCATAGATTGATTGACATCAACAACAAAGGAGCTTGACCATGGCAAAGAATATCCGACCACTTAATGCGCTTGTAGCCGCAGGTGCCGCCAGCGTGCTTGCGCTGGCCGGTTGCTCATCCGATGATTCGACTAATACCGAAGCAAGCAGCACTGTTAGCGAGACCAGCTCGTCGGCAACGGCAACCAGCTCTGAGGACACGGACGACATGGATGACATGGACGATGCCGATGACCACGGTGAGCACGGCAATCATGATGACGATGCAATGGCAGGCCATAATCACCCGGCCGATGGCGGCCCGGCTCCTGAGGGAATGGTTCCGGCTGACAACGCGAAGTTCCCGGTCGGCAGTGAAGTGAAGGTTCTGGCTGATCACATGCCGGGCATGAAGGGTGCAGAAGGCAAGGTTGTTGGTGTTTTCAACACCACCACGTACTCCGTGTCCTACACTCCGACCGATGGCAGTGAACCGGTGAAGGACCACCGTTGGGTTGTCCACGAGGAGCTGGAGAACCCAGGCGAGGCTCCGCTTGCCGACGGCTCCGAGATCACCATCAACGCCGAGCACATGGCGGGCATGAAGGGTGCCAAGGGCACTGTTGATTACTCCACCCAGGAGCCGGTCTACATGGTTGATATCGACGAAGATGGCATGACCATGAAGAACCACAAGTGGGTCACGGAGAGCGAGCTCGCACCGGAGGACTAACTAGTAGTCGGTTTGATCAGTCGGCTACTTCTAGGCTGGTCACTGCGATTTCTCTCCATCGGTCAAAAACCGGGTGTCGCGCACATACCGGTGCGCTGCCCGGTTTTCGTATTCCCAAACGACTTGCTGAGCCCGGGCGGTACCGTCCGGGCGCTTTCCTCTTCCCGCCTTCCCGCTCTCCTGCCTGCCTCTCCCGCGACTTCACGACACAGGTGTCACCTCATGCCACCTCCACAGCTGGCACGAGGTGACATAGGTGTCGTGAAGTGCGATTTGCCCCAGCCCAGAGGGTGGAGTGAAGTGCTGTGTGGGGGGGGGAGTGGGGCGCGGCACCGCCCAGCTACAGATCCAAATCCAGCGAAGCGCCCGGGATAGCGTCCAGCAGCCGCTGGGTGTACTCTTTCTCCGGGTGGTCGAAGAGATCGTCGGTAGGACGGTGCTCAACCATCTTGCCGTGCTCCATCACGATGACCTCATCAGCCACCTGCCGCACCACAGCGAGGTCATGCGTAATAAAGAGGTAGGCCAAATCCATCTCTTCCTGCAGCTCAGCGAGCAATTCGAGCACCTGCGCTTGGACCACTACGTCCAGGGCGGACACGGCCTCATCACAGACCACAACTTCAGGGTTTAGCGCCAGTGCACGCGCGACGGCCACGCGCTGTCGCTGACCACCCGACAGTTCACCGGGGAAGCGGCGACCCATCTCCGCGGGCAGCGCGACGCGGTCGAGCAGCTCGAATACGCGCTGTTCACGTTCCTTCTTGGTACCAATCTTGTGAATCCGCAGCGGCTCCTCAATGGAGGAGTGCACTGTACGCATCGGGTCCAGCGTCGCATACGGGTTCTGGAAAATCGGCTGAATGCGACGCCGCAGTTCCAGCTCTTCTTTACGATTCCGGCCCTGGACGCGTTTGCCGTCGAAAAGCACTTCGCCCTCGGTGGGATCGAGTAGCCCCAGCGCCATGTTGGCCACGGTGGACTTGCCGGAACCGGACTCGCCCACGATACCGATGGTGCGACCGCGACGCAGCGTGAAGCTGATGTCGTCGACGGCGCGGAAGGAGTCCTTACGCCACGGACGATTGCCCGGGATGGCGAAGTCGCGCACCAAGTTCTTCGCGACCAGAATCTCCTTCTGATCCGCATCCGATGTCGTCGGCGCCGCCACCACGCGATCACCGCGGCGGGCAGCCAGCGACGGCGCGGCCGCAATCAGCTGCTTGGTGTATGGATGCTGCGGGCGAGTGAGGACTTCCAGGGCAGGGCCGGTCTCCACGACACGTCCTGCTTGCATAACGACGAGTCGGTCAGCGCGCTCGGCAGCCAAACCGAGGTCATGAGTAATAAGCACCACGGACGTGCCAAGTTCGCTAGTGAGCTTATCGAGGTGGTCGAGGATCTTCTTCGCCACGGTCACGTCGAGCGCGGAAGTGGGCTCATCGGCAATCAGTAGCTTTGGGTGCGCGGCCAAGCCCATCGCGATAAGTGCGCGCTGGCGCATACCACCGGAGAACTCGTGCGGGTATTGGTCGATGCGCTTTTTAGCATTCGGCAGACCGGCCTGTTCCAGCAGCTCAATCGCCTTTTTGTGGGCTTCAGAGCCAGTGGCGATGTTATTGGCGCGCAGCGCCTCCTTAATCTGGGAACCGATAGTCCACACCGGATTGAGGTTGGTCATCGGATCCTGGGGGACCAGGCCGATGCCGTTGCCGCGGATGCTAACAAACTCGCGGTCTGTCAGGTGCGTGATGTCACGGCCATCGAAGGTGATGATGCCACCGGTGACTTCACCATCACCGGGCAACAGCCCCAGTGCGGCATGGACAGTGGTGGACTTACCCGAGCCGGACTCACCGACGATGGCGACCGTCTCACCGGGGAAAACCTCCAGGTCGACGTCATGCACCACATCGGTCAACGATTTACTGCGGCGGCCGGACGCTGTGGTCGTCGGAAAGCCAATGCAGACATTCTTCAAGGTGAGAATGGGCGCTGCGGAAGTATTGGTGTCGGTGCTCATCGACGACGCTCCTTCGGGTCGAGAGAATCCTTCAAAGCGTCACCCATGAGGATGAAGCCGAGAACGGTAATCGCCAGGGCGAGTGCTGGCCAGAACAGGTTGGACGGGGCCTGGCGGAGCACCTGCTGTGCGACAGAGATGTCGTTGCCCCAGGAAACGGTGGTCGTCGGAAGGCCAATGCCCAAGTAGGACAGCGTGGCTTCGGCGACGATGTAAATACCCAGTGAGGTCGTGGCCATAACGATGACAGGGGCGAGGCAGTTCGGCAGCACATGGCGGAAGAGAATGCCAGTGTTGGACAGACCGAGCGCCTTGGAAGCGGTGACGTATTCCTCGTTCTTCACCGAAATCACCGAGGAGCGCACCACGCGCGCCATCTGCGGCCAGCCGAAAGCAGCGAGCACGAAGACCACGGACCAGATGGTGCGTTCGGTAAACAGCTGCATCAGCACGATGCCGGCCAGAATCAGTGGAATAGCAAAGAACATATCCGTGATGCGAGAGAGCACCGCATCGACCCAACCGCCCAGATAGCCAGCGATGGCGCCGAGGGTGATGCCCACCACGGTCACGGCCAGGGTGACGCCGATACCGACGATGACCGAGGCACGGGCACCGTAGATGACACGGGCGTAGACGTCGTAGCCCTGCTGCGTGAAACCCATCGGGTGGCCGTCGCGGGCTGGGGCCAGCGAGTCACGCAGGTTTGCCGCCGTCGGGTCCACAGAGGTGAACAGCGACGGGAACGCGGCCACTGCGATGGAGAGCAAAATGATGAATGCGGAAACCCAGAACAGTGGGCGGTAACGCAGGTTCTGCCAGGCCGAACCCCAGAGCCCCAGTGGCGGGGTATCCGGTAACTGCTTGTGGGCGGGGTTCGTCGCCGGATTTGGTGCCTGCGCGGTGTTGGCCTGTGCGGTGCCGGACTGCACGGCGTTGGCCTGCTTTTCTGGCTGAGTCGAATCTAACTGCGTCGAATCTGGCTTAGGCATAACGAATCCTCGGATCCAGGACTGCGTAGAGCAAGTCGATGAGCAAGTTGGCGAACATGTAAATAACCACCAGGATGGTCACGATGCTGACCACGGTGGGAGCTTCACCAATCTGGACGGCGTGGAAGATCAGGCCACCGATACCGGGCACGTTGAAGATGCCCTCGGTGACGATTGCGCCACCCATCAGAGCAGCGAGATCAGCGCCGATGAAGGTCACAACGGGAATCAGCGAGTTACGCAAGATGTGGCGGCGGGTGACTTCAGAGGTTGGCAAGCCCTTGGCGCGGGCGGTGCGCACGAAGTCAGCATGGCGTGCCGACGAAACCTCCGAGCGCGTCAGTCGCAGAACATAAGCAACCGAGACGAGACCCAGCACGAATGCCGGAAGTAGTAGGGAGGTAAAGGAGGCATCGCTACCAACGGTGGGGGAGACGATCTCCCAGCGCACACCGAAGAGGTAGCGGGCCACGAAGCCGAGCACGAAGGTCGGAGTTGCGATAACCAGCAGGGACATCACCAGAACGGTGGAGTCGAAGAAGCCGCCCTTGCGCATACCGGCAATAACGCCGAGGCCAATACCGAAAATGGCCTCAATGGCAACGGCCATCAGCGCCAGGCGAATCGTAATAGGGAAAGCCAGCGCGATTTCCTCGCCGACCGAGCGGCCGGAGAAGGTCTCGCCCATATCCAGGGTGAACAGGCCCTTGAGGTACTCCCAGTACTGGACGAGGAAAGGCTCATCCAGGTGGTAGTGGGCGCGTAGCGCTGCAACCTGCTCCGGTGGCAGCTGCTTATCGCCAGCCAGTGCGGCAATGGGGTCGCCTGGCATGGCGAAGACCATTGCATAAATCAGCAGTGTGGCACCGAAGAATACCGGCACCATCTGCAGGAGTCTCTTTCCGATATACCAACCCATGGTGCTAGTCCTTCTCAATCATTGGGTAGTCCAAGATGCCGTCCCACATCACTACGGCATTGCGCAGCTTCGGGTTCCACGCCACTGAAGCATTGGGGTACCACAGCGGAATCGCTGGCAGGTCCTCCATCAGCACAGATTGAGCCTTGACATAAATTGGCTTGGCATCGTCTGCGCTCTTTGCCGAGGCAGCCTCCTGAATTAGCTTGTCGAACTCCGGATTGGAGTAGTGGTTGTCATTCGAGGAGCCACCAGTGACGAACTGCGGAAGCATGTAGTTGGCCACAGATGGGTAGTCCGCTGCCCAACCAGTGCGGTAGCCGCTGGTGATGGTCTCGTTGGAGATTTCATCGCGCAGCTGCTTGAACGTCGGGTAGGCCTTACCGTGGGAATCGATGCCGAGGGTCTCGCCAATCATGTTGGTCACCGCTTCGACCCACTGCTGGTGTCCGCCGTCGGCGTTGTAGGCAATGTCGAACGAGCCAGTAAACGGCGCAATTTTGTTGGCCTCGGCCCACAGTTGGCGAGCCTTCTTCGGGTTGTATTCCAGCACCTCTTGGCCAGGTACGTTCGGGTCAAGGTCGCCGAGCGTCAACGAGCTGAACTCGCGCGCCGGGGTGCGGGTATCGAAGAAAATCTTCTCGGTGATTAGTTTCCGGTCAATCGCCATGGAAATCGCTTGACGACGAAGCTTGCCCTCTTCACCCGAAAAACCTGGCAGATTTCGCGGAATTGCGAAGTACTGCGAAGAGGAGGTCGGGACGTTTGCGCTGGAGTCGGGGAAATCGGTTTCGAAGCTGGCCAGCGCCGTTGGTGGAATTGTGCGTGGCAGCGTGTCCAGGCGGCCTGCCTGGAGGTCTGCGTATGCGGTGTCCACGTCCGAGTAGAATCGGTATACCAGGCCGTTGTTACGGGCCTTGTGCTCACCGGCGAAGTCATCATTGCGGACCACGGTTAGCTGGTTGTTGTGCAGCCAAGCGCGGCCTTCGGCCATCTTGTACGGGCCATTGCCGATTGGGTGTTCACCGAAAGCCTTCTTGTCTTCGAACGCTGCCTTCGGCAGTGGCATAAACGCGACATAGCCGAGGCTGAGCGGGAAGGAGGAATCTGGGGTGGTCAGATCTACGGTGAACTTCAGATCGTCGACCTTTTTCAGACCGGAGAGTGTTTTCTCCGTGGCCTTTTCTCCCGAGACAGCATCAAAGCCCTGCACGTTTGCGAAGAAGGACTGCTGCTTCTGCAGGTTCGGGCCGTAGGCAGCGTAATTCCAGGCATCGATGTAGCTCTGCGCGGTGACTGGTTCGCCGTTGTGGAAGGTCCAGCCCGGTTTCAGCGTGATGTCGAAATGAGTCGAGTCCTCGTTGGGCTTAATTTCTGCCGCATGGTCCAGGATCATCGAGCCGTCGGTGTCGTAGCGCACCAGACCTGAGTAGAGCATGCGGAGGATATCGCCACCACCGGTTTCATTGGTGTCAGTGGTGTACAGCGGCGACTGCGGTTCGGAGTTCTGAACCACAATGAACCCGGCGCCGACCTGTTGCTGGTCAGTGCTGCAGGCAGCAAGTGCGCTTCCTGGCAAGGCGATTACCAGCAAAGCCGCCAGAATTTGGCGGACATGCAGCGTGAACTTTCCTTTTTCGCTGAGCGTTGTTGCGTGCAGTTTTGTGGCACGGAACTTCTCTCGCTGTCGGAGCTTCCGCCGGAGTTTCTGCCGGGTGTGGAAGGGGCCGGAGGCAACGGGTCTATGCATCGCGAGCCTTTCTAGATTCTGCCAGCTAGGCGATATGAATTTGGTGATCGGCTCACTCCAAACGACTTAGATACCCACCTCCCAGCTGCTTAGCAATGGCGGTGGTGAAACCTTGGGTGTGGTGGACTCTAAGGTTTGGATACGACCGTTCAATACAGTGTCTAACCTTACAAGTCCAAAAAACATATGAGTATTGATCAGGCGAACCATCCCTTATTTGACGGTGTCTTTTACCCTCGATTGGGGAGTTAATCCTGTGCAGTGGTGAAACGTTGTAACATCCTGGCACCCCCGCAGGGGTTGTCCTCTGGTGCTCCGCGATGCTGGCGCTCAGCCAGGCCCCATCCGCGTTTTGGCCACCCGCGTCGGGCCCCATCCGCGGGTCCCATCCGCGGGTCCCATCCGCGACTTCACGACAGCTATGTCACCTCATGCCACCTCCACAGTTGGCACGAGGTGACACCCGTGTCGTGAAGTGGGCTTTGGGGCTTGGTAGAGGGGCGCCGGAGCGCCGCCAAGCCAGCGCATTAAGTCCCGCAGTACGAGTGGAAAGCCCCCAACTCCCGCGGTGCCGGCTCAGTGAACCCCGCTGGGACGTCTTGCAACTCAAAGGGGTTGGTTACCGCCTCCAGCAGGTGCCGGTAGGCGGCCAAATCCCCCGCCCCTGCTTCTCCTGTCGCCCCTGCCGCCGCTAACGCTTCCGTGACCAGGTAGTTTCGCGGAATATACAGCGGATTCGTTTCCTCCATAAGTGTCAGGGCCGTCGTCTGGTCGATTCCCAGCTCTTCCCGCGTCTGCTTCCACAACTGCCCCCACTCAGCCGCGGCGGCGGGGAACGCAGGATCAGCGGTCAGCCTGGTCAGCGCAGCCAACGCAGCAACTGTATCCCCATCACCATCGGCCAGAACCTCAATCAGCGCCCGATGAGCATTCGTATGGTCGAGCCCAAACTTCGCCAGCAACGCCTGCCACTGCTGCACCAGGGGGATGGCCAGCGGGTCGTCGTAAAGCGAGGGGAGAATCCCCAACTTGGGCAGCCACCTGCGGCTGAGCGCATCGGTGAACTCGTCGGCGAATTCGCCCAGGAGGTCGCGGGCGCGTGCGAGGGCTTCCTCCGGGGTGCCTGCGAAATGCGGTAGCAAAGTCTCCGCAAGCTTCGACATGTTCCACCCGGCAATCGTCGGCTGCGCGCCGAACGCGTATCGACCGCCTCGATCAATGCTGCTAAACACCGCCCGGGGGTCGTGCGCATCCAGAAACGCACACGGCCCGAAGTCGATGGTCTCGCCCGCGATGCTGGCATTGTCGGTGTTCATCACGCCGTGGACAAATCCACAGGCCAGCCACGCCGCAACGAGATTGGCTTGCCGCTTGACGACGTCCCGGAGAACCGACTCCGCCGAACCCTCGTAGCCATGCCGCTGCGCGGCGAACTCGATGAGCCGATCCATGACTCCGGTGTCCGCTCCGGAGCATGCGACCAGCTCGAACGTGCCAACTCGCAGGTGGCTGGATGCTACGCGCACGACGATGCCGCCCGGTTGAAGTTCGGTGGTGGGGTCGGTGTTGTCGAATGGGGTTTGCGAGCCGCGGTAAATCTCTTCGCCAGTTTTGATGACCGCCAGCGCGCGGGTGGTGGGGATGCCGAGTGCATACATGGCTTCGCTGATGAGGTACTCCCGCAGGGCGGAGGTCAGCGTGGCTTTGCCGTCACCGCCACGGGAGAAGGGCGTGGGGCCGGTGCCTTTCGCCTGAATCTCGTAGGCCTGGGTGTTGTCGCTGTGGGTTGTCTCTTTGGGGCAGTCGGGCTGGTTAGGCGGACAGTGCAGCCCAGTCAGCCCCGGTTCAGCTTCAACTGTGGCAAGCAAGAGTGCGCGACCATCACCGAGTAGGCCTGCGAAGTTGCCGAACTGGTGGCCGGCATAGGCCGTGGCAATCGGGGTTGTGTATGCGCCGAGTGGGGTATCGGTTTCCTGGCCGACTCCGTGATCGGCGCCGTGGCCAGTGAGGAACTTCAGGCCAGCCTCCGAGCGAAGCCACTGCGGGGAGAGGCCGAGTTGGGTTGCGAGCTCGTCGTTAAGCATGACCAACTGCGGCGATGGGGCATCAAACCCCTGCTGGTCGATAGCGAGTTCAGGCAGTGCGGTGGGCAGATCAGCGACGTTTCTAGCCATGTGCGCAGTTTAACGGGTAGGCCGAATTGGGGTTGGCGCGCTGGTGCGTTCAGCGGTGCTACGTCCGTTGACGTGGCCTCGAAGGCGAAAAACCCCGGTTACTGGAACAATTCCAGCAACCGGGGTGCGCTCGGGGTAGTCCTACTTCTTCAGGGACTCCGGAGCGTTGAAGCGCTCACCGTGCTTAGCGGCCAGCTCTTCGGCGCGCTCGACGAAGCCCGCGACGCCGCGGCGCTCCGGGTGAGCTGCGGCCGGGTCGACAACAGTGGCGCCGTCGTAGTTCTTAATGAACTGGCGAGTACCACCGGTCCAGGCCGGGTAGCCGATACCGAAGATGGAGCCGATGTTGCCGTCGGCGTCGTGAAGCAGAACGCCCTCGTCGACGCACTTCTGAGTCTCGATGGCCTCGATGAAGAGCATGCGGTCGACCAGCTCCTGCAGGTCGGTGTCCTCCGGAGCGATCGGGGCGATGTTCAGCTCCTCACGGAGCTCATTGAACAGGCCCGGCCAGAGACCGGAGCGCTTGCCGTCGACGTACTCGTAGAAGCCCTTGCCCTCGAGCTTGCCCGGGCGCTCGAACTTGTGCAGCATGGCCTCGACCAGAGCCGGCACGCCGCCCTCGTCCAGGGGCTGACCTGCAGCCTCGGCGGCAGCGCGGGTCTCGCCAGCGATCTTCTCCATGAGCTTGAGGTTCAGCTCGTCGGCAAGCTGGAGCTGCGGTGCCGGGTAACCAGCCTGGCGGCCAGCGGCCTCGATGATGGCCGGGTCATAGCCCTCGGCAACCATGCGCAGAGCCTCGTTGATGACGGTGCCGATGACGCGGGAAGTGTAGAAACCGCGAGAGTCGGTGACGACAATCGGAATCTTGCGGATCGCAACAGCGAAGTCCAGCGAAGCGGCGAGGATAGCTGGGTCGGTGTTGTCGCCGGAGATGATCTCGATCAGCTGCATCTTGTCCACCGGGGAGAAGAAGTGCAGACCGATGAAGTCCTTCTCACGCTTGACGTGGGAAGCCAGCTCGGTAATCGGCAGGGTGGAGGTGTTGGAGCCCAGGATGCAGGTCTCCGGAACTGCGGCCTCGATCTCGGCGTGAACCTTGTGCTTGAGGTCGGTGTTCTCGAAGACGGCCTCGATGACCAGGTCGACGTCGGACAGGTCATCGTAGGATTCGGTCGGCTTGATGCGGTTCAGCAGTGCTGCGGACTTCTCCTCAGTGGTGCGACCGCGCTTGAGAGCCTTGGCCTCCAGACCCTCGGAGTAGGCCTTGCCGCGCTCGGCGTTCTCCAGGGAAATGTCCTTCAGGACAACTTCCATGCCAGCCTTTGCACACACGTATGCAATACCTGCGCCCATCATGCCGGCGCCGACAACGGCAACCTTCTTGAACTCGCGCTTCGGGTACGGGGTGCCGTCAGCTTGCAGCGGACGGGAGCCGCCGCCCTGAGCGTGGTTGAGGTCGAAGAAGAACGCCTGCATCATGTTCTTCGACTGGGTACCGGTGACCAGCTCGGTGAAGTAGCGGGACTCGATACGCAGTGCGGTGTCGATGTCGACCTGAGAGCCCTCGATGGCAGCCTGCATAGCAAGGCGCGGAGCCTTCATCGGGGAGCCCTTGAGCTGCTTGGTCAGGTTTGCCGGGAAGGACGGCAGGTTCATTGCGAACTTAGGAGTCTTCGGGTCGCCACCCGGGATCTTGAAGCCCTTCTCGTCCCACGGCTGTGCTGCCTTGGCATCTTCGCTGGTCAGCCATGCACGAGCAGTGTCGATGAGCTGCTCCGGAGCAACAACCTCGTCAACGAGGCCAGCTGCGAGAGCCTTGCCCGGGTTCATCTGCGCGCCGGTCAGAATGACCTTCATCAGCGCGTCCTGAATGCCCAGCATGCGAACGACGCGGGAGACGCCGCCGCCACCCGGCAGCAGGCCGAGGGTGACCTCCGGCAGGCCAATCTTGGAACCGCGGGCATCGGCAGCAACGCGGTGGTTAGCAGCCAGTGCGACCTCGAGGCCGCCGCCCAGTGCTGCGCCGTTGATGGCAGCAACAATCGGCACCGGGAGCTTCTCCAGGCGACGCAGGGAAGCCTTCATGTCCTCGACCATGTTGAACATGTCAGCTGCATCGTCCTCAGTGGCCTTGGACATCTGCTTGATGTCGCCACCTGCGAAGAAAGTCTTCTTCGCAGAGGTGATGATAATGCCCTTGATGGAGGTCTCAGAGCCGTCGCCAATTTCGTTTTCCAGGCGCGCCACGGTGGCGCGGATGTCGTCCTGGAAGGTCTGGTTCATGGTGTTGACCGGTGCATTCGGGTCATCCATGGTGAGGGTGACGATTCCGGCGTCGTCCTGATCCCACCGGAACATGTTATCTGTGCTCATAAATCAGTCAGTCCTTTGTGGTTATCGCGGTGTGACCGCGGTAATTGTCGCTGTGAGTTTCGTTCCGGTTTGCTTTAGACGCGCTCGATGATGGTTGCAACACCCATGCCGCCAGCCACGCAGAGCGAGATGAGGGCGTAGCGGCCACCGGTGCGGTGCAGCTCGTCGATTGCGGCGCCGGTGATCATGGCACCGGTTGCACCCAGCGGGTGACCCATGGCCATTGCGCCACCGTTGATGTTGAGCTTGTCGTAGTCGATGCCCAGGTTCTGCTGAGCGTGCTTGACGACGGCGGCAAACGCCTCGTTGATTTCCCACACGTCGATATCGTCGACGGTCAGGTTTGCCTTGGCCAGAGCCTCGCGGACAGCCGGCTCGATGCCGGTCAGCATGATGGTCGGCTCGACACCATTGACTGCGGTGGCGACAACGCGTGCGCGTGGGGTGAGCCCCATGTCAGCGCCGGCCTTCTCAGAACCAACCAGGGTCAGTGCAGCGCCGTCGACGATGCCGGAGGAGTTACCTGCGTGGTGGACGTGGTTGATCTGCTCGAGCTGCGGGTACTTCTTCAGAGCAACTGCGTCGAAGCCGCCCTGCTCGCCCATCATGGTGAAGGCTGCGCGCAGGCCGGAGAGGGACTCTGCGGAGACGCCTTCGCGAATGGTTTCATCGCGGTCGAGGATGGTCAGACCGTTAGCGTCCTTGACTGGGACGACCGAGCGGTCGAAGCGACCCTCAGACCATGCCTTTGCAGCACGAGCGTGGGAGAGTGCTGCCATCTCGTCGAGGGACTCGCGGTCAAAGCCGTCGAGCGATGCGATCAGGTCAGCGGAGATACCCTGCGGGACGAAGTCGGTCGCGAACGAGACCTGTGCGTCCATTGCCATTGCGCCACCGTCGGACATCATTGGCACGCGGGACATGGACTCCACGCCACCGGCGAGAACGAGCTCGTCCATGCCGGAGCGGACCTTCTGAGCAGCCAGGTTGATGGCGGAGAGGCCGGAAGCGCAGAAGCGGTTGATCTGGACACCGCCAGTGCGGTACGGCAGACCTGCGGTGAGTGCTGCGGTACGGGCAATATCCGCACCCTGGTCGCCGACTGGGCTGACGCAGCCCACGATGAGGTCGCTGATGCGCTCTTCGTCCAGGTCAGGGAAACGATTGCGGATTTCGTCGATGAGGCCGACGAGAAGCGATACCGGGCGTACCTCGTGGAGGGAGCCGTCCTTCTTGCCCTTGCCGCGCGGGGTGCGAATTGCCTCGTAGATGAAGGCTTCGCCGCCCGGCTGAATGGTGGCGGAAGTCATGTGTTTTTACCTCACAGATTCGTCGTAAAGTGTCGTGCGTCACTCTATAACGAAAGGCGGACTGGCGGGGGGGGTTTGAGGGGTGTTGTAGGGAAAAGCGGCCAACCGCACCATTTCACCTGCGGTTATGGGAGAAACCGGGGGTAATTACATAAGTATTTTTAAACACAGCTTCGCGGAAGCGAGGCGGTAACGGTCTGCCATGTGAAGGCCCAATCGTTACGCCCGTCCGCAACCATCAAGCCGCCTCTCCATCATCCTGCGCGAACCCCAAGTTCCGATAGCGCTCGACAAAGGCCTGGATGCGCTGCAGCACCCGCGTCTTGACCTTCTCGCGCTCATTACCCGGAGTAAACCGCGACATTGGCGGAAGAACTCGAACAATTCCGGTGCCAAGCGTGCTGACAATGCCGGTGGTCAGCGCCTCTTCAATGAAAGATTGCGCAGTGGGCATCCGCAGCTTTTCTTCAGTGATGATCGCATTGAGTTCTTCCGTGCGTTTGGTCCTGATGAATTCTTCCCATTGCTCGTCAACGGGCTGGGTCAGGCTCACGGTGTTGACGAACTCTTCAATCAGGTCGCGCTTGTTCCGCAGCGATGGGCTGGAGTTTGCAGCACGAGAAATCTGGGCACGAATTTCTTCTCTCTCGTCGCTACCGTGAGTTTCACGGTATTGCTCGACGAGCATGAGAATGTAGTCGACATTGATCTCTACCTGCTTAATCAGCTCCATCTCGAAGACCACATCTTCGTTGATGGACTCCCGTTCCCCGTCGCTTTCAGTACGGAATTCCGCGAACAGGTCGAGGTAGATACTGCGGTAGTCCTGCTCCTGGCGAGGCGTCAGCAGCGCGTCATCGGCGAATTGGTCGAAGGAGGTCAGGATGTTTTGGACACGCAGAATCGCGCCGAAAAGCTTGATGAACTCCTTTTTCGCCTTCTCGCCAACAATGACCTTGTTCAGTGGATATTCCTGGAGCAGCTGATTCACCAACTTGGCGTATTCCGCAAAGTAATCCGCGTAGGGCTTGAGCAGCACTACGCTTTGCGCATCGGTGTCGCCGAAGAGCCGCAGCGCCTCATTCGTGGCGTCTTCGAGGTCTCGGAAGCAGACAATGTTGCCGTACGTCTTGACTGAGTTGAGGATTCGGTTGGTACGCGAGAATGCCTGAATCAACCCGTGGTACTTCAGGTTTTTGTCCACGAACAGGGTGTTCAAGGTGGTGGCGTCGAATCCGGTGAGGAACATGTTGACCACGATGGTCATATCGACTTCCCTGTTTTTCATTCGCAGGGAGAGGTCTTTGTAGTAGTTCTGAAATTTTTCGGCGGAGGTGTCGTAGTTGGTTTTGAAATACCCGTTGTAGTCGGCAATCGCCGCTTCCAGGTAATCGCGCGCAACCTTGGGTAGCTGCTCGGGCTCCATGTCTTCTTCAAGGAGCAAGCCTGTCTCGTCGGCCACGGCAGTAGCTGCCGCAGCGCTTTTCTTTTCGCTTGACGACGGAATCGTCGGTGACTCATCCTTTTCGGCCTCATTTGGCGCGAATGAGTAAATCATGGCAATTTTCAGCCGCTCTGCTTCCGGCAGTGACGCTTGCGCTTCTTTGAAGAGGCTGTAGTAGGTGTAGGCAGCCTCAACAGAAGCGGTGGCGAAGATAGCATTGAAGCCACGAACTCGTTGATTTTTCTTTATTTCCTTAATTCGACCGCGGTGCCGGGCCTTTGCTGAGGCGGATACGTTCTCGACAACGCGGTGTTCGTAGAAGGTTTCCCGCTTCGTTTTCTGCGCGAAGTGTTCGAGCGTGTAGTCGACGACGTTTTTTAGGCGTGGCTCGGCCAGGAGTGCGCCTTCAGTATCGATGCCTGTGACTTCCTTGTCCTTAACGTTTCCAACCGAGATGGTGTTGACGTAGTCGATCCGGAAGGGCAGGACATTTTTATCGGTGATGGCGTCAACGATGGTGTAGGCGTGGAGTCGTTTGCCGAAAGCCTGCTCGGTGGTTTTGAGGTTGGCCTTGGTGCCGCTGGTGGAGTTGTCAGCGAAGATGGGTGTCCCGGTGAATCCGAAGAGGTTGTACTTCTTGAATGCCTTAGTGATGGCAGTGTGCATGTCGCCAAATTGGGAGCGGTGGCATTCGTCGAAGATGATGACTACGTGCTTGCTGTAGACATCGTGGTGCTTGTTGCCTGCGATGAAGTTCGACAGCTTCTGAATTGTGGTGATGATGATGGCCGCATCGTCGTCTTCCAGCTGCTTCTTCAGCACGGCGGTCGAGGTGTTGGAGTTGGCAGCACCCTTTTGGAAGCGGTCGTACTCACGCATGGTTTGGTAGTCGAGGTCCTTGCGGTCGACGACAAAAAGGACCTTATCGACATGCGAAAGTTTGCTAGCCAGCTGTGCGGCTTTGAATGAGGTGAGGGTTTTCCCCGAACCGGTCGTGTGCCAGATGTAGCCGCCGGCCTCCGTGGTGCCCAGGCGTTCACGATAGTTATTGGAAATCTCAATTCGTTGCAGAATCTTCTCAGCGGCGACGATCTGGTACGGGCGCATCACCAGTAGTTCTTCCGCAGCGGTGAAGACGCAGAACTTAGTCAGAATATTGAGAAGCGAGTGCTTGGACAGGAATGTCTTAGTGAAGCCAACAAGATCCCGGATGGGTTGGTTGTTTGCGTCAGCCCACCACGATGTGAATTCAAAGCTCTTAGCACCGCGTGCTGGGCGGCCTTTTCCTCCCGTTTCCTTGATGTGCAGTTCACGGGTGGTGTTGGAGTAGTACTTGGTCAGAGTGCCGTTACTGATGACAAACAGCTGCACATAATCGAACAAACCGTCACCAGACCAGAAAGAGTCGCGCTGGTAGCGCCTGATCTGGTTAAAGGCTTCACGCAGCTCTACGCCACGACGCTTGAGTTCGATATGCACCATGGGAAGGCCATTGACCAGGATGGTGACGTCGTAACGATTGGAGTGTTTCGCACCACCTTCGCCCTTTTCCACCTCGTACTGGTTAATGACCTGCAGCCGGTTGTTATGGATATTTGCTTTATCCAGCAGTCGGATGTTTTTGCTTGTGCCGTCGTCACGCGTAAGAACCTGAATGTGGTCTTCGTGGATGCGACGGGTCTTTTCCTTGATTCCGTCGTTGGCGCTGGTGATGCAGGTGCGATAGAACCGTTCCCATTCCGCGTCGCTGAAGGTGACGTGGTTGAGGATTTCTAGTTGGCGGCGAAGGTTGGCAACGAGATCTGCTTCGCTGTGGATAGGCAGGTAGTCGTAGGCCTGTGACTGGAGGATGTCGATGAGTTCTTGCTCCAGTTGCGCCTCGGTTTGGTAGTCCTCCGAGGTGCGCTCCTCGGCCTGGTACTCCGCGACGACGGTGCTCTGCTCACCGACAGCGATCGGGTCGTACTTGGTTACTCGTCGCTTGCCGACGCCGTCCTGGTTCATGCTGCCAGCACCTTTTCCATAGTGTTAATTTGAAGCGTTACTTTTATGAGTCTCTATCTTAGAGAGTCCGGGGTAGCACGGGGTGGTGCAGCTAATCCACCAAGGTTCCCACAAAAACCACAACCGCTGTTAGAATAAGGGGGCTCTAATCTAACAATCCCCAGGTGGTGGTTCGCTGTGGCTCCGACTTTGCCGGGAATGGAAGTTCGCCGGGAGCAGCTGATAGCTCAAGTTGACGCTATTTTGGAGTCGGCAATCGACGATTGTGTGCGTAAAACCAAAGAGCCCCAGTCGATTGATTTCAAAGAGGAAGCTGGCCGACGTAGAGGTTCCCAGATTGAACCTGGTAAGTCGGAGAATCCGACAGCTGCCGACAAACTTGCCGACGAAGTGGCCTGCATGGCCAATACTCCTGGTGGCGGTGCCTTGATTGTTGGAATCGAGGATAAAACAGGGCGGATTATCGGTACCGAACTGGACATAGATTGGTTGCGGCAGGCTATCTATAGCCGGATTGATATTGCGCCTGATGTTGTCGAAAAGCGTGTGCAGGGCCAGCGAGTGCTTGTCATCTATGTTGCGGCAGCCTCTGAACCCGTTGAAGATACTGGGAACAGGCTGCGTTGGCGTGTTGGTGATTCGTGCAAGCCGGTGGACCGGTCGGAATGGTGGGAGTATCGGCGTGCACAGGACGGCTTTGATTCAATGGCGCAGGTTAGTGCCGCAACACTTTCCGATGTCCGTCCCGGTGCCCTGGCGTTGGCCAGGAAATGGGACCCAGTGTTTGCCGAGCTTACCGACCAAGAAGTGCTGCACGGTATTGGTGCTCTTGATGCCAATGGATTCCTATCAATGGCAGGAAAGCAGCTATTTACTTCGGCAGGGCGTATGGTTATTGAGCTCAGCATTTTTGATGTTCACGGTGGTCAGGTGCTTAACAGAGTGGTGCCGGAACCTGAGAAGTCGTGTCTTGAGCAGCTTGCGTACATAGAGCAGGCTCTGAATGTGGTGAATAAAAACAACACTGTGGTGGAGGGGTTCGTACATAAGCCGGTACCAGAGATTCCACGCGGTGCAGTGCGTGAGGCGATGCTAAATGCCATGATTCACCGCGATTGGAATCGAAGCGAAGCCATTGATGTGCGATGGATTGAGCTCGACAGCACCTTGATTGTGCGAAGCCCCGGTGGTTTTCCAGGAGCAATCACCGAAAACAATGTGTTAAGTAACCGTTCTGCTCGTTACCCCGCTCTGGCTGATGTGTATCGCGCAATTGGGCTCGTAGACAAGCAGGGTGTTGGGGTGGATCGCATGTACCAATCGATGATTGCCCTGGGGCATCGGCCGCCCACCATTGAAGAAGTAGCGGGCCCGTTTGTGGAAACGACTTTGGTGGGTGGCAGTCCCGTGCTGCCAGTTCTTGAGCTGATGTCAAGGATAATCCCGCAAGCACGGCAGGAAGATTACCGCATTGCAATCGTGTTGTATCTACTTTTTCAGCGCCCATTTGTCACGGTTGCGGAGGTAGCGCGTGGACTGCAAGCCGGGCCTGAATCGGCTCACAATGCCCTGGATGCAGCCCGACAAACGACGGTACTGGGTGAACCGCTGATTGTCCCCCATGCTGGAGTGTGGGTGCTTGGCGAAACATGCCGAGCAATCTTGCGCAAAGCTGAACCGACGCCATTCTTGCCTGCGCGGTACCTCACCACCGATCAGGATGAACTCCAGAAAGCAACGATGTTGTGGCTGTGTGAGGTTGGGGATATCGCTACAAGTGACCTCATGGTTCTGTCTGGAAGCTCCCGCGGCACAGTGAAGGCCTGTATCGACGTCATGGTAGAAACCGGCATTGTCACTGCCATTGGCAACGGCCGATCGCGCAGGTATCGGCTCACTAATCCGTCAAGGTCCCTGTAGAAACCGAAATCATTGTCAGATTAGGCACTGCCTAATCTGACAATCCGGAGGTGGGCGATGAATGCGGAAGTATCGCTGACCTGATGGAGCGAGGGAAGTCCGGCGTCCCGCTGGAACTCGCCGACGCCTCCCTGGTTTATGCCGAAAGCTCCTTAAACGTGAGTAGTTGATCCCGGTAGAACTCGTATTGCTTCCGGCGAGCTTCAATCTCGGCAGGTAGGCCGGAGGTGAGGTCGTTCACAAGTGCATCGAACTTATCGAGAATATTGACGATGCGCTGCTGTTCTTCGAGGGGAGGGACGGGGATAGTCACTCGTTTAATCGCATTAGCATTGAATTGGGGTTGTCCTGCTTTGCTGACCAAAAAATTAGCCTGCTGCCAGTAATGATTGCTTTGCATGAAGTGCCAAACAAAACGAGGATTTGCAATCTCTTCGTCGACTTTCATTCGAATCAGAAACGAAGCATAAACAGCCTGCTCTTCACCTTCAGTGATTGCACACTTGCCATAAGATGCTCCTGTCCGGGCTATTAATAGATCCCCAGGAGAAAGAACATATTTTTGCTCAACTACTTGGCGATCAAGAAACTTGCGTTCTTGGTTTCTGATTTTTCCGTTACCATCAATATCTGTAATTCGAAGAAACCTGTAACTTCCTGTTTCTTGGGCAGTGGCAGTTAGGCCGTACCTGAATTCTGCAATATCCTCAAATTTTATTAAGGGGTGCGAGTCAGTGTGGATTAGTGTGTCGCGGTAGAATCCAATTTGCTTTTTCCTCGCTTCCAGCTCCGCTTCCAGCTCCGCTTCCAGCGATTGGAAGGTATCGAGAATTTTTACGATTTCTTGTTGGATTTCCAAAGGAGGGCATGGCAAGAGGATTTTCCCCATATTCGTGCCCGAGATGGAGCGGACCTTTGTGCCGAAAACAAACTTTCGTTTTTGTTTCTGGAAAGGTAGTGAGCGTAGAAAGTATGAAACAAACTTAGGATTTAATTCAGTTGTAAAGATCAATGTGTGGTTACTAACTGCGACTGAATCTTCACCTAGCCAAGCAACTGCTTTGCACAAATCTTCATCATTTTCACTGGTATCTGCGATGATAATGTCGCCTGGTTGAGCTTTCTTTGCTTTAGAGAATGTTAACGAGGAAACAAATGACTTAGTTTCCGTAGCCGAGATTCCGTAGTGGGTATAAATCTGTCCGTAGTGGATACAGCCGATACCGCTTTCGGTGAAATCTTTCTTCTGGACCCCACCCCCACGACTGAAAGTGCCAACCTCGCCCAGCGGTTTGTACTCCACACCATCCGGGCAGAGTTCCTCGATGAGTTTTTCGATCTGGTTCACTTCTGCTCCTTCGGTGGTTGCTGGATCTGCTTCTGAACTGCAGTGATTTCCTTGAGATAGTCCCGTTCCACACCACTCGGTTGGGCATCCATCACAGTTTTGTACTTCTCGTATTCCTCATGGGCCTTCTGTACCGCTTGGCGGTGGGAAACCGTTCCTGCTCCCTCCAAGGACTTGCCACCCATGGCCGCAATCATTGTGGTGAGATGATCCATCCAGTCCGCCATGTACGTCGGCTGGTGCATCTGCGCACGGAATTCTGCCGCATCGAAGTAGGCAGAAACCAAGGTATTTAGGCGTTTTAGCTCGTCCTCGGCAAGGAAATTCTTGGCAATCTCCACCTCGGCCTTGGTGATGCGTTCGCCCTTCCAATTGGTCAACCCCATGTTTGGCTTTGTGGCATCCGAACGCTCGTAAACCACTTCGGTTGCCGTGTGGCCGTGAGCACCAAAATGAAGTTTATTCTGGACCGTCGCAAAGAACTGCTTACTCACAGCGGCCCGCGGATCGTAATCCACGCTGGTGGCGTACAAATCTAGAACCTGGCGATGAATGACCTTCTCACTAGAGCGAATATCGCGGATGCGCTCCAGCAATTCACGCCAATACGTTCCGCCACCGCCCTCTTTCAGCCGCTCATCATCCATGGCGAAGCCCTTAATCAGGTATTCGCGCAAAACGCCTAGTGCCCACTGCCGGAACTGAGTACCCCGCAAGGACCTCACTCGGTAACCCACGGAGATAATCACGTCGAGGTTGTAGTGCTCCCGCTCGCGCGAAACTTCCCTTGAGCCTTCGAGTTGAACTGTTCGGAATTTCCGAACAGTTGCCTCTGACCTGGGAAGCTCACCTTCCGCAAACACATTCCTAATGTGCTCGGAGACGTTCGCCTTCGACGACTGAAACAGCTCCACCATCTGGGCCTGGGTGAGCCAGACGGTTTCGTCGACAAGCCGTACCTCAATGCGAGTAGCGCCGTCGTCCGTGCGGAACATCACCAGCTCGCCCGCAGACGCCATGCTCATGTCGCCGTTCATGTCAGACATCAGTGCGGGTTCCCTCAAGATCTGCCACAATCTCATCGATTGCCTCGCGCAGCTGGCGCTGGCGCTCCACAATGCCAACGATCTGCTTATTCAGCTCTACGATGTCAATGACCTCGCGGGTGTCCTCGGGTTCGACGTAGGAGGAAACTGCGATGTTGTAGTCGTTTTCTGCAATCTCCTCAGCGGGCACCAGCTTGGTGAAATACTCCACATCCTCGCGGGTAGTGAAGGCATCCAGAATCTTCTTCTGGTTCTTGTCATTCAGTCGGTTCTTGTTACCACTGCGCTCAAACTCTGCGGAGGCGTCAATGAAGAGGACCGAATTGTCCTTCTTCGACTTCTTCAACACGATGATGCAGGTCGCGATGGTGGTGCCGAAGAAAAGATCCGGCGGCAACTGAATAACCGTATCGACATAGTTGTTATCCACCAGGTACTTGCGAATCTTCTTCTCCGCGCCGCCGCGGTAAAGCACACCGGGGAACTCAACAATTGCGGCTGTGCCATTCGTCGCAAGCCACGAGAGAATATGCATCGTGAAAGCCAAGTCAGCCTTTGACTTCGGCGCAAGGACGCCTGCCGGTGCGTAGCGCGGATCGTTAATCAGCAGAGGATTGTTATCGCCCTCCCACTTGATGGAGTAGGGCGGGTTGGACACGATTGCCTCAAACGGCTGGTTATCCCAGTGTGCAGGTTCAGTGAGTGTATTGCCCAGCGCAATGTCGAAATTGTCGAAGTTCACATCGTGCAAAAACATGTTGATGCGCGCAAGGTTATACGTGGTCAGGTTGATTTCCTGGCCGTAGTAGCCCTCGCGGACACCGCCCACGCCCAGCACCTTCTTGAACTTCAACAGCAGTGAACCGGAGCCAACAGCCGGGTCATACACCCTGTTCACACTCTTCTTGCCCACCACAGTGATTCGAGTCAGCAGCTCAGAGACTTCCTGCGGCGTGTAGTACTCGCCACCGGACTTGCCTGCCTGAGAGGCGTACATGCCCATCAAGTATTCGTAGGCATCACCGAATAGGTCGATGGAGTTGTCATCGGCTTTAACCGTGAGAGGCATATTGCCGATATGCTTCATCAGATCGTAGATCTTGTTATTGCGTTCGATGACCGAGTTGCCAAGCTTGTTGCTGTCCAGGTTGATGTCGTCGAAAAGCCCTTGAAGATCGCTTTCGCTAGCGGTGCCTTTTGCGGATGCTTCGATATTTTTGAATACCTGCTGCAGTCGCTCATTGAGGTTCTCGCGGTAGTGTTCGTCAGCTGCCTGTTTGCAGACGTTGGTAAACAACTCAGAGGGCAAAATGAAGTAGCCCTTTTCCTCGACGATACTGGTGCGTCCCCACTCAGCATCCTTGTCAGAAAGGGAAGCGTAATCCGCGTCCTTATTTCCAGCGGCGCGTTCGCCGTCATCGATGTACTCGGAGAGCTTCTCCGAGATAAAGCGGTAGAACATCATGCCGAGCACATAAGACTTAAAATCCCAACCATCCACGCTGCCACGCAAGTCGTTGGCGATGTTCCAAATAGTCCTGTGCAGCTGTGCCCGGTCTGCGTCACTCATAGTGAAAATCCCCGCTCAATCAGTAAAAATGCTTGAGCTCCCAGTCTAGTGGCAGACGATACGAAGTCAGGGGAGCACGCTCCGAGAGAAACTGACCCCCTACCGCTTCCGCAGCACCAGCACCAGGTTCGACACCGCGAACTCGCGCAGCCCCGGCACGTGCACCATCCACCAGGCCCACCACGGGTGGTAGCGCGGGAAAGCGGCCAGCAGTTCGCAGTCGCCGGCCTCCGCCGCAGCGCGCGCCCACTTCAAACCTTCACCGCAACCGACCTTGAACAGCGACTCGCCAAAGTAGTTTTTCGGCCGCTTGCCGTGCTTCTTCTCATACATGCGCCGCGCGCGGTCGCCACCCAGGTAATGTGTCATCCCCATCTCGTGGCCGCCGAACGGGCCGTACCAAATGGTGTACGAGTACACGACCAGTCCGCCCGGCTTGGTCACGCGTAGCATTTCCTCGCCCATCGTCCATGGCTCGGGTACGTGCTCGGCAACGTTCGACGAGTACGTCAGGTCAAAAGCGTCATCGCGAAACGGCAGCTCCAGTCCCGATCCGCGTACCGACGACTCCAGCTTGATACCCGCCGCCGCCATCTCGCCCACATCGGGCTCACAGGTGTAATACTCCACGCCACGCTGGGCAAACGCGCGGCCAAAGTACCCAGGGCCGCCGCCGACATCAAGGATGCGCTTGCCACGCAGTGCGGTGTTCGTCGTAACGCTTGACGACGTGCCCGCCGGCCCCCCTGCGCCCGTCGACCCCGCTGCACCATCCGCGCCAGCCGCGATGCCTTCTAGGAGGCCGATGGTGTCCTCGGCCAGGTGTCCGTAGAAGATGTCGGGATCGGTTTGCTCGTATTTGAAGTCGTTGAGCAGCCCGAATGAGCGCGACAGCGTGGCGAAGCTGCGCAGCTCCCTTAGAGCAGGTGGAACAATAAAATCGGGGAAGCGAAAGCTGGTCACGTCAATCAATCTAATGGACTAGATGGGCTGTGGAACATGGATTTGAGCTAAAGCGGCAAAGAAAGCGCCACCGAGCGTTAAGCTCATATTGTTATGAAAATCTTACTGTTGTGTTGGCGTGACACTGGCCACCCCGAAGGTGGAGGCAGTGAGCGCTATTTGGAACGCGTTGCGGGTTACCTTGCCAGCCAAGGCCACACCGTGGTGTTCCGCACGGCCAGCTACCCAGGCGCACCGGCACTGTCGCGTCGTGACGGAGTGACGTTCTCCCGCGCCGG
This sequence comes from Corynebacterium sp. HMSC074C05, assembly GCF_001838325.1. Taxonomy (NCBI): domain Bacteria; kingdom Bacillati; phylum Actinomycetota; class Actinomycetes; order Mycobacteriales; family Corynebacteriaceae; genus Corynebacterium; species Corynebacterium sp. HMSC074C05. The sequence continues at coordinate 202,364 of NZ_KV836285.1, read as the reverse complement.
TGGAGATTTTTCCGTCTACGTGCGCTCTTGGACCGCGATGCTGGGGGCTAGATTTGGCGTCGGGCCAATTGCCAAGGTGCTTGGTGGCAAGCCCGATGTCGTGGTTGATACCCAAAATGGCGTCCCCTTTTTCGCTCGGATTTTCTCCGGCGCGCCGACGGTGTTGCTGACACATCACTGCCACCGCGAGCAGTGGCCAGTGGCGGGCCCGATTATCAGCAAGCTTGGGTGGTTTATTGAGTCGCGGTTGTCGCCGATGATTCACCGTCGCTGCCGCTACATCACTGTTTCCGAGCCAAGTGCCGCTGAGCTGGAAGAACTCGGAGTGTCTCCGGGGCGAATTGCGGTGATTCGCAATGGAGTGGACCCGATTCCGCAAGAGGTGCAGTCAACCGAAATCATGGCTGACCTGTCCGAGTGCGACGGCCCAGCACCCCATCTGGTGACGCTGTCGCGGCTGGTTCCGCATAAGCAGATCGAGCACGCCATCGACGTGCTCGCGGATCTCGTTCAGGATCGCCCAGGTGCGATTCTCGATGTCATTGGCTCGGGCTGGTGGCACGACAATCTCGTGGAATATGCCCGTGACAAGGGCGTATCTGACCACGTCGTCTTCCACGGGCAGCTCACCGAGGCGGATAAACACCGCATCCTCTCCCGGGCGTGCCTGCACCTGATGCCGTCTCGCAAGGAGGGTTGGGGGCTCGCTGTCATTGAATCGGCGCAGCACGGCGTGCCGACGGTCGGTTACCGTTCCTCGGCGGGCTTGCGCGATTCGGTCAACGACGGTGAAACTGGTCTGCTGGCCAGCGATGAAGCGGACCTGATTGCCAAGACGCGCCAGATTCTCGATGACGGTGAACTGCATTGCGCAATGTCCAAGGCCTGTGTCGCGCGTGCTGCGGAATTTGGCTGGGATAAAACTGGAGAGGCGGTCCTGAAAGTCTTGGAGAACCCAACTCTGGACAAGCTGCTACCTGCGGCGGGGCAGTAGCGCTTCCAGCAGTGCTGCGAGTAGCCCAGCGAGCAGGCAAAGCGCCCAGATTCCAAAGGTCAACCACGCAGCCGCGTAGGCACCCTGGCTCGGTCGCGTGGTCGGCTTGATAACGCCGGGAACATGATATAGCTGCAGGTCAGCGGTGGTATAAACCGGATCCAAAGCTGCCACAATGTCAGCGGAGTCACCGAAATTGCCGGGCGAATTCTCCACAAGGACCCAGCCAATGCCCTGGTCTCGAAGACTCTGGAGGGCTAAATCAACCTCAGCCGGCGACGTCGCACCGCCGAGTAGCGTTCGTTCAACAGTTGTGGCTCCCTCGCCGGATACTGATTGCCCCGAGACGATCAGCTCGCCAGAGCTCACCACCGGCGCGGGCAAAATCTTCGTAGCCGGATCGAGCACAGGACGCCCATTAATGATGCGATAAGAACCGGCAGGAAGAACCGCAACGCTATCGTCGTCAAGCGCGACGACACCGGAAACCGCAGACCACCCCTCCCACGACGGAATGGGGCGCAGTGGAGCGACATCGGCGGGTAGCGTGGGGACAGCCGCGATGATGATGAGCGCGCTGACCCCAGCAGCCAGCCACTGACCAACATCGGCAGTGGCGCCACGCGCGCGGCGCGCCAGGTACTCCGCACCACTAGCGGCGAGAATGACATAGGCGGGGACGGCGAGTGCGATCCACTTCTGGGCATCGCGAAGTAGACCCGCACCCGGGATATGCTCCAGCGCCCAGCCCATCACCAGAATGCCCGGCGTTGTCGCGGCGAGAGCGACGAGCACAATGCTCACGGCGCCGGCAATCATCAGACCCCGCCAGCGCTCCCGCGAATCCCAGACACGACGGAACCCCAGACCCATGAGTACCAAGAGCACCAGCACCATAATCGCTGAAAAACCGGCCTCGCGAGTTAGCGGCACAGCCTGCTTATTCCAGATGCCACCCAGCCCCAACAGGCTGCCGAGCGTGCCGACGTGAGCCTCTGCTCTGGCCGCAAATGCGGCAGCGCCAGCCGCATCGGAGGGCCCCGCCGCACTGGGGTTCAGCAAAGATGCGATCAACCACGGCGAGCTGACCGCTACTGTTGTGGTCGCGATCCAGGCGCGATCGCGGTTATTGCGGGCGGCGACAAGGCCGGTGATACCAGCCAAAAGAGCACCGGTCGGTGTGAGACCCGCTGCGGCAATGACACTGGTGCGCCACAAAGCACTGCCCATCTGCGTTGCCAGAACAACTGCTGGAAGTAGCAATACAGCGATGACCAGTGACCACTGCCCCTGCAGTAAGCGCTCGACCACGAACGGGTTCCAGAGCAGCATCGTCGGTGCAATCAGTTGGCTGACCAAGCTCGGAGTCATTCGAACAAGCCCCGAACCAGGTGTGGCACTGGCGCCGGCGCCAGCGCTGTCGAGTGTGAGCCTGCGGGCGAGCTCAGCAGCTGCAAGGCCGCCGATTAAGCAGGCGCCAACCATGGCAAAGCGCACCCAATGGCTGGCATCCACAAAGTAGCCCAGCGCCCACAGGGCAGTGTCCTGCGGAACTGCTCGTGCCGCAGCGGGGCCGAGCCCCAGGGCTGCGTCGGTAAGCGGTGGGTGATTGGGGATGACCATGTCGCGCAGCAGAAACATCGGTGCCCCAAAGCGACCCTCATCCGGTGCCTTGTGCGGGATAAAGAGCGGCCAGCACACGGCAGTGGTCAGCATAAGAATCCACGACAACACAAAAACCCAGGCGACTCGCTCCGAGTGAGAGCGAGCCGACTGGGGCAAAGTAGTGCGGAAACGTTGCGTCACGTGCCCTATATTAAATTATTTTTAGATTCCCTCAGTGAAACTCGGTGTAAGCGAGTGTCTGAGGAATCCTAGCGGTGCCGTAGCTTGGCCTCTTAGGCAGACTTGCTGCGAATACGGAAGCCAATCACGATCAGGACCAGGCCGAGGATGCCGAGAATCCACGGTGCGACAGTGCCACCGATAGTCAGCGACTTACGTGCGTCCTTCGCGCGGTCCATCTGGCGACCCTTGGAGTCTTCGTCCCACTGAGCGGTGTACTTCATTGCGGTACGGTTTTGCTCCTTGGCCTCCTTCTCACGGCCAGCCTTAGAAGCAATCTCTTCGGCTTCCTTCTGATCCTTGGCGTAGAACATGAACATCTCTTCAGTACCGTTTACAATCACGCCAGAAGTCGGCTCGACGCGAACAGTACGGACGTTGGTGTAGTAACGATCCATCTCGACATCGTCGTCACCCTCCAGGCCCCACTTGTGAGCCGGGAAGCTCAGGCGCATGGAAGCCAGCGAGGACTTGTCGGCCTCGGTGAGTTTGCGGCCGTCACGAGTGAAGTGCTCGGTCAGGGACTCGTAGAGGTTCTGCGGCGGAATCGTCATGGAGTACTTGTAGACCTTGACGCCGTCCTGAGTTTCCTCACCGACGAAGTCGATCTCGAAGTTACGCATCGCCTGGACGTCGTAGTACGGGTAGGACTTCTTCTCAGCGCCAAACGGGAACTGGTACTGGATGCCCGGACGGGTGAACGTCGGCGGCTTGGTGTCCGAACCGCCCTGCGGTGCGTTAATAGCAACGCTGGAAATCGGGTCATCTACCGGGTACGCAGTGCTGCGGTCGACAGTGATGCGGTCAAGGGTCGCATTGATGAGGTTCTTCGGCTCTTCGCGGTCATCGCGCAGCAGAGTGGTACCGACCTGGAGGGTTGCGATCTTGTCGTCAGCCGGCTCCTCAATCTCTACGTGGCGCTTCGACTGCATAGGAGTCTTGTCGTTGATGAAGCAGTGGATCGGGAGGTCGCGCTTCTCTTCGTCCGTTTCTGCCTCACAGCGCGGGTCATTCTTGCGGTTTGGTGTTGGCTCATTCTTGCCCAGCTGGCCGGAGTCCAACAGAGTGCCGTCGCGCACCTCCGTGATGGTATCGCTCACAGTGTCAAGCGGGATGACCCGGAGGCGCGGCACCAGGAAGGTTGGCAGAAGGACGGCAATGACAATCAATGCAGCACCGATGATAATCAGTGCATGTCCGAGAGTTCTCTTCATCAGCGGATAGTCCTTTAACTGTACGTAACTTTCTGCTGCAAAACCTAGCAGGAAGTTAGGAGCGTTGTGGTGTGTTTTTTAAAAATAACTTGTCAGGAAAACAAAAGAATTTTGGAAAAACCGGCCTGAACAGGACTTATTTCATAATAAAATACAAGTGATTTTACTCATTCCGGTCTCCGTGTAAGAAAGTACTATGACGTCCAAGGCATCTGAGGCAGCGCCGAACGTCGAGCTAGCCTCCGCGACAAATGTAGCGCCGAACTCCGCGCCGAGCACCAGCTCGCACACCGGGTCAGGCTCGTCGTCAAGCTCGGCCACCACCTTCCGTCCGGGCTTCCTGCCCTCGCTGGAGGGCCTTCGTGCTGTGGCTTCGATGGGTATCATCGGCACGCACGTCGCATTCCAGACCGGGCATGATGTGGGAGCCCTGTGGGAACGCGTCCTCGGCCGCTTCGACTTCTTCGTGGCTGTTTTCTTCGTGCTGTCCGGATTCCTGTTGTGGCGTTCTCACCGCTCGGGTTATGGCGGAATCCCCCGTCGTAAAGCATTGGCCGATGCCGACGGCGGACGGAAGAAGAGCTGGGCGAAGTACTACAAGAAGCGCGTTGCGCGCATTATGCCTGCGTACTGGGTGCTGGTGCTTATTGTGCTCATCGCACTGCCGGTGGGGCGTGGCGCGGATCTCAAGATTTGGCTGACAAACCTGACGCTGACACAGGTGTATTTCTCCGGCTCTCTGCACGGTGGGTTGACGCACCTGTGGTCATTGTCGGTGGAGGTCGCGTTCTACATCGCGCTGCCGCTGTTTGCCATCGGGCTTAGCCGGTTGGACCCGCATCGCCAGCAGGGGCGCCGCATAGTGGCAATTTCCCTGCTCGCAATCTTGAGCTTCGGCTGGCCCTACCTGCCACTGCCGTACTCGGACGGCGTGAACCCGCATATCCAGCCGATTGCATACTTTTCCTGGTTTGCAGCTGGCATGATTCTCGCCGAGCTGGAATCGCTCCAGGGCGTCGATACCGATGCTGCCCGCGCGAGGGTGGAAACCATGCAGCGCTGGGCTCGCCGCCGCCCACTGTGGCTGGCGATCGCCGTTGGTGCGCTGGTCCTGGCTTCCTACCTGGGGCCCGAAGGGCTAGTCGAGCTCACCAACTGGGAATTCACCCGCCGCCTGCTGTGTGGGCTGGTCTTCGGTGCCGCCATCATCGGCCCCTGGACGATGGCGCCGGAGTCGCGCTTCCTCGAACACCCCATCATACAGGCGCTGGGGCGCTGGTCGTACGGCATCTTCCTCTGGCACGTGGCGATGCTCTCCATCGCATTCCCGCTGCTTGGTGTGAAGCTATTTACCGGCCATCTGCTCAGTGTCACCATTGTTACGGTCGCACTGTCGATTCCAGTGGCCGCCGCCTCCTACGCGCTCGTCGAGGAACCTGCCCGCCGCTTCTTCGCACGCGTCTGGGTCAACCGCTAACAGCTCTTAATCAGCGGTGTTGTCGGTGTCGTCGACGTCGCTGTCGGTGTCGTCATCAGCACCGCCATCGGAAAGCATCGAGCAGCACGCCACGATCGTCAGCGCCGCCGTCAGCAGTAACTGAAGCGGCCAGTCGGCACCGGCGTAGTCATCCTTCGGCCACGGGTTCGCCGCCAGCACCAAGCCCGCAATCGACATCGTCGCAGCAAGTGTCACAATAAGGGCGTTTCGCACGTTCAGCCATGGCTTGACGACGTCCCCACGCTTCCGTGCCCAGAAAACCGCACCAAGGGTAGCGGCAACCACCACGAGGGCAACGACCACGCCAGGCCAGCTGGATACCAGTGTCACTGTCGCGGCAGCCGCAATGCCAATAGCCGTCCGCGGCAAGTCATTGCTCAGCGAAGATGCGGGAATCGGGGAGGTGAGAGCGAAGCGTCGCCAAGCGAAAGCCAGCCCCACAGTGACCAGTGCGTACACGGTTGCGAGTGCGCCGCCTGCCAGGATGCTAGTACGCCAGGTCTGCTGCGGTGGGTAGGTCAGCTCGACCGCACCACCAATACCGGCCGGAATCGTCCAACCCTGCTGCCAACCAGAGACCGTTACCGGCTTCATGGCGGCGCCTCCGACACGGAGCTCATGGCCAGCATTGACAGAGATTGGCAACCACACGATGCGATCGTGGTCGGCAGCGTCAATGGGATTGTTCAGATTGATTGGCGTCACTTTCTGCTGCTCAGCTGACGGCGCGAAGTAGTCAGTCGAGGTGAGCGACACCCAATCGGACTTGGCATCGATGCGCCATGGCCCCGGTGAGAGCTCAATCTCTTCACCACAGGTCAGCTCGCGGTGATCAGAGCCGTCACCGCGCTGGAGGCTGGCCCACGGGGCTCCGATGCTGCTGCGACAGGTATCAGCATCGACCTTTACGTTTACCGGCTTTGGAACGGTGAACAGGCGCACCAGCGTGCCCTCATGAATCTCCTGGCCGAAGACCCAACGCTGAGCCAGCGACGAGGAATTCGGCACCACCGGGACACGAACCGGCGTGAGGTCCTCCGCTATATCCTCGGTGGAAAACTCTGTATCTTCATCGGAATCGGGGCTGCTGGATTCGAATGCGTCGAAGCCAGTGTCCCGCTTTGGAATCACCAGGCCTAGCTCGGAGATAGCAAAGCCTACAGGAGCAATCTTCGCTGTGATGAGCACAGATGTGGTCTTGCCGCCGGGCAGCGGAATACGAGTCGTCTCACCCGGGACCAACTGTACGGAGCTCGAAGCCGTATCAGTCTGGATGCGCAGTTGCACTGGAACGCGAGCACCGGTCAGGCTGAGCACTGCGTTATCGGTCGGTTCCTTCCACGACAGTTTGACCCACTCAGCCTGGCTCTTGCCCGCCAAGGGTTCCCACCAGGTGGAGGTGTCGCCGTCGAGCATTGCGTTGACCGAGTGGTCAGCCGATGCACCACCGACGTTGTATGGCTCAGAGGCCGACGACGAAACCTCAATTGCGGCGCGACCCGTTGCTGTCTGCGTCAGTGGCAGTCCCACGACGGGGTAGTCCGGAACGAGGTTGCGGACATATGAGTCCTCATCTTCGGCCAGGATTGCTGACTCCGCACCGACGACTTCACCATAGTTGCGGCCGCGGCGGGCGGGTGTGTCGGTGACAGTGCCGGCATCCTTGCCAGACAGGATGCGCACCGGAGCATCGGAATCGACTTCGTCAAGCCGCGGGAGCACTTCGGGGCCGCCGGCGACCAGCGGCACCTGGGTAGTGTCCACCAACCGCGGTGAAAGTGCGTGATTGCGCAGCTCCTTCGGGCCCGCACCCCAAATCTGGATAGCGGTATGGCCGTCCTCGTCCGCGAACTCCGCCACCTTTTCCATGGTCGGGGAGTCCTGCAGCGTGGAAGTGATGGCGCGCAGCGAATCGCCCCTCGAGGTAACTCTCAAGTCATGGCGGACCAGCACGTAGCCGATACCGTTGTTGCGCAGGGTGGCATCCAGTGCCGGTACCTCACGGCCCCGAGTCAGTGAATTGCGCAGACCATCGAGGCCGCGAATCGCCTCTGGGGGCACTAGCGGCACCGTATCGCGGACGGCCCAGGGCACGTCGGCAAGCGGCTGGAGCGGTTCGTCGCGAGTATTGCCCCATGTCTGATCAGCAAACGGCGATGACGGCACCACCAGCGTGCGGGTGTCCTCGCCCTGCTTATTCAGCCAGTCAGCCGCTTCGTGCCAGTAGCCCGGAACCTCGGAAAAACCACCTGTCGGAGCGAGGCGTGCGCTCCACGCAGGGGCGGTGGCACTGGCGATAACCACCAGAACCAGCATCGATGCGATAGCGCGCGGGTGCTTCTCCGGGTGTAGCCACTGCTGCCAGCCAGTGGTCGCTGAATCGCTCGCCGTCTCGTTCGTGTGCTCGTTCGCCGGCTCTCGCCACGGCCATGGCAGCTGGGCTGTCGCATGAGCGAAGCCGATAACAAGTGGCAGACGCACAATAGTGTCAAATTTGTGCAGGTTGCGCACTGCTGCGAGCGTGGAATCGAGCACCTCTCGAGCCGATTCCCACGCCAGTCCGAACGGCTCCGTCCAGGCCGCCATGATGACAAGCCCGAGGAGCAGCATCATCAGCCACATTCGACGCAGCGGCAGCGAGCGCATGACCAAGCCAAGTAGGCCAATTGCCGCTACAGCCAGGGTGGCGTAAATGAGAATGGGCTCCGCGACCAGCGCATTTCCGCCGACTCGCTCGAAAGAGACAAACGGTGTCCACGAGGTGGAACCGCGGAGCGTCTCGCCGAGACTCAACCAACGAGTGGTCACGCCGGAGGACTCAATGTAGTCCGTAAACGGTGGTGAGTACTTGCCCAGCAGCAGTAGCGGCACAATCCACCACATGCTGACCGCTGCACACGCAGCCAGCCAACCGCCGAGCATCGCCCACGCACGCCCGCGACGAGGCCCCGCAAAAGCGAAGAAGAGCAGCATCAGACCTGCGGGGATACAAGCCGCCGCTGTACTGACCGCATTGACCGCGCCAGTGCACAGTACCGCTAGACCGGACAGCAATACGGCACGGGCGGTCGCACGCCAGGGCAGTTCCTCGCGTCGGGCTGCGACCCGCAGGAGCGGAAGCAGAATCCACGGTGCCAGCGCGACGGGCCAGGTCTCGGACGAAATCGCGCCCAACGTCGTAATCACACGCGGCGACAACGCGTACAACAATGCCGCCAATACGCGAGAGGTATGCGTGCCGACGTTTATAGCTTCGGCCACGCGATATGCGCCGGTAAAAGCCACGCAGAGAGTAAGGCTCCACCACAGCGCCTGAATCAGCCAGCCAGGCGCTAGGACATCGGGCAGCAAACTAAACAGCGCGAAGAATGCGCCATGTGGAAAGAGATAGCCATATGCCTGGTTTTGGAGCTGTCCCAGCGGCATGGTGTCTGACCACATGTTGAGCGAGGCGGACAAAAACCCGATGGGGTCTTCTGTCAGGTCGTGCTTTGTGTCAGCGACAGTCTTGCCGGGGGACTGGATGAATGCCAGCAGGCACAGCAAAGCCCACCAAGGTACAAGCACGCGCTTACGCGCTCGAACAAAGGTGGGCATAGCTTTAAAGGAGGGTTAGCGTTAAAAACTTAACGCTGACCGTACTCGACACCGCCAAGCAGAGCGTCATCGGTGGAAACAGCCTGTGCTTCCGGAATTCGGTCTTCGGTCAGAGCCTGGCCGATGCCGAAGATAGCGGCACCACCGAGAAGGGCGCCAATGAGCGCCGAGGCCAGGGCAGGGCCAACGCTACGACGCTGCTCGGAATCAGTTTCGTATGCCATGTTGAGGACTCCTCGTGTGCATTAAGTCAATACTGTTTATAAAACTACACTCTGTGACTTCTGTAAACCAGTGGAACAGCTGGGATTCTCTCCCCGCCTTGAATTTTGAGCGGTTTCAGCGGTCATTGAGTTTTCTTAGTTGAGAGATTAACCCATTTTCTATCAGCTAAGTAAGTTTTTAAAAATTTTCTAGAAATTATTCCTTTTCCCCCGGAACGACGAGGACCGGGCGGCCAGCATTCTTCAGCAACGCGTCAGAGGTCGAGGCGGTGAACAGACCACGCAAACCAGTCACACCACGAGTGCCGGAGATAATCACGCCCGCATCGAGGTCGTGAGCTGCATCGACGATGGCCGACCAGATAGTAGTTTCAGTCTCTACCAAGTAGGGCTCCGCGACGAAGCCAGCCTCAGCGGCAATCTGTACACCCTCACGGCAAATACGGACGGCCTCGTCGTGAGCCGGATCGCCGTCTTCAGTCGTGGCATCCCAGTCGGGCTGCATCATGCCAGAGGCGCCAGCAGTGCGAGCTGCAGCGCGCTGCAGGGGTTCCCAGGCAGTCAGAATGTAGGCCTTCTTAACGCGCAGCAGTTTTCCGGCATAGGCCAGCGCCCGCTTGGCTTCGTCGGAGCCGTCGTAGGCAATGAGCATGGAATCAGAAATCGGTTCAACCATTTTTGAGTTCAATCCTTACGTCAGAGATAGCCGAAAGACTGTCAATAGATAAAGAAAAGAGATGTCGTTGTAGTCCAGGATAGGACAACAGCGACATTCAGCACGCTAGTTTTTAAGCTTCCCCGAACCAGCCGGCTTGGGTCGGCTAGAGAGTCCTTAGCAGGAAGCGGTAACGTCCATTGTTATGGCGATAGAAGAAAAACCAGGGCAACCACAGCCAAAGGCTGCTGGTTCCTCGAAGAATGCCATCGCGCTCAGCGCTCCCGTTCTTGTTATCGCCGTAATCGTCGCGGCGCTGAATTTGCGCCCGAGTATCGCGTCAATTGGTCCGGTGCTCGATCAGCTCCTATCCGACCTTGGCGCTTCCTCCGCCTTTGGTGGTTTGATTACGGCGATTCCGGGGCTCGCATTTTTCGCGATTGGGTTGTCCGCGGTTTCCGTCGGCAAGCGAATGGGCTTAAGCGGTGCACTCACACTGTCTGCGACGTTGCTATTCGTCGGCCTTGCGGTGCGCCCGTGGGTGAGCAGCATCTGGCTATTCCTTCTGTTTACGGCGTTGTCGGTTGCGGGTATTGCGCTGGGAAATGTACTGCTACCTGCGTGGATCAAGGTGCATGGCGGCCGTCATGCCGTCGTGCTGATGATGTTGTACTCCAGCATGCTCGCCCTCGGGGGCGGACTGGGGCCGGCGACGGCGTTTTTGATTAGCGATTCACCCGAAGCGTCCACAGGCGGCGTCGATATGTGGCGCTGGGCGATTGCCGTATGGGCGATTACCGCCTTTGTTCAGCTTGTCGTGTGGTTGCCGCTGCGTGCGCGCATCGGATTCGACTATCCGAAGGCCTCGGTCAGCTCCTCGGCAAACACGCCAATCTGGAAGTCTCCGACAGCCATTGCGCTGGCAGTTTTCTTCGGCGTGCAGTCGATGAACGCTTACGTGTTGATGGGCTGGATGCCGAAAATGCTTATCGACGCAGGCATCAGCGTCAGCGTAGCTACCGCGGCATCCATGATTGTTCAAGGGCTGGGCATCATCGGCGGTCTGCTGATGCCACCGCTGATTGCACGGCTCCGCACCATGTCCTACGTCGCTTTTGGTCTCGGCTGCCTTTTCTTCCTCGGGTACGCGTTGATGATTCTGATCGACCAGCGGGGAGCGGCGGAAACTGGTGTTGGATACGCGATTGGGGCTGCGTTCCTGCTGGGCGTGGGTGGTTTTTGTTTCCCCATGGCTATCGCGCTGATTCCGGGCCGCACGCGCAGCCATGAGCTGACCGCGCGGCTGTCCGGCTTCGTGCAGCCAATCGGCTACATTTTCTCCGCAGTCGGGCCATTCCTGGTAGGTGTGGCCGCTGGAACGACGGAAACGTGGACACCTATTCTGGTCGTACTGCTTGGTACTACGGTCGTGCTTGCAGTGCTTGGGCTGGCTGTCGGTCGGCCAACGTACATTGATGACGAACTGGCCGACCGAGGTATCGGCGAAAAGAAGCCGGGACGTATTCAGCTCGACTGAATTTAGGGGAGTTAGCTCCACTGTATTTGAACCCGGGTCAACTTAGCTTTGAACCTATGACAAAGAAAAAGAATTTAATCGCGCTGGCCTGGAGTTTTATTCTCGGCCTGCTGTTCATTCCGGGTTTGATTGCCTCTGTTGTGCTTCTGCCGTGGATTCCGCTCATCGGCCGAGGTGCCGATTGGCTCTCTCGCTGGGTGGCATCGTGGTCCGGCACCCCGATTGCCAACCGCGTGACCAACCGTTGGTTCGACATCCGCAACTTCGTCAACCTGCTCGTCCAACTGGTCATTGGGTTCGTCACCTTTACAGCGTGGGTCGGCGGTGGTTTTACTGTCGGAGTGCTCTTCGCTGCACCTTTCCTGGTTGATGAAGTGCAGTTTTTCAGCTGGACTCTGACGGACCCAACACAGAAAATCGCTGTTGCCTGGGTTTTCGCCATCCTCTTTTTGGTGCTGACCATCGCCATCAACCTCGGTGCCGGCCTGCTGTCCATTTGGCTCTCCCGCGTCATCCTCGCACCATCCAGCGAAGAAGTTACCCAATCCCGCGACGTGCTCATTGACTCCTTCTCAGGCGAGCGCCGTCGCATTGAGCGCGAGCTTCACGACGGTCCGCAGCAACACCTGACCGCCTTGAAACTCAACATTGCCGCTGCTCGCATGGGTAAGACTGAAGAAGATGTAGCCGAGGCACTCTCCGCCGCCGACCGCAATGCAACGCAGGCTCTTGCACAGCTGCGCTCCGTGGTGCTTGGCATTGCCCCGCCGGTACTGTTTGAAAACGGACTGGTCGCTGCCGTGAGGGAGCTGGCAGCGCACTCCGGAATGCAGGTGTCCGTCCGTGAAAATGGTGTTTCCGACTTCGGCCCGATTGACGAAACCTCAGCGTTACTCGCTTACCACAGCGCAGCGGAGGGGCTGACCAACGCCACCAAGCATGGCCATGCCGATCGAGCTGATATCACTCTCGCGGTTCAGACTCCGAAGAGGGCGCTCGTGTCTCATCCGGGTACGCTTACGGTCACTGTGCGCGACAACGGTGAAGGTCTGATGGAACCATCGGGGGCGGACGCTGTAGATGTCGTAAAGCATGGCACGGGAACCGGCATTGCGGGCCTGCGCGAACGGGCGGCAGCGCTCGGCGGAACCGTGACGCTCACCAACGCCGACGGTGGTGCTGAATTGCGGCTGGAACTGCCTGTTCGCCAAGGAAGGACGCGATGAAAGTACTGCTGGCCGAGGACTCCGTACTCCTGCGCGAGGGGCTGACCGGCCTGCTGCGGGCGCTGGGACACGAGGTCGTCGCCGTCGGTGATGCGGATCAGCTGCTCGACACTGCCGAAGGGCAGACGTTCGATGTCATCGTCAGCGATGTCCGGATGCCACCGAACATGCGTGACGACGGATTGCTCGCTGTCACCAAACTTCGCCAGAGCAACCCTGACCAGCCGGTTGTCGTGCTCAGCCAATACGTGGCGGCCAGTTACTTAGATCGCCTGCTGCAGCATGGTGGCTTTGGGTACTTGTTGAAAGAACGCGTCTCCGATGTCGAGCACTTCATTGCGGCGCTGGAAGAGGTACGCGGTGGCGGTACCGTGGTCGACCCTGAAGTGGTTGCGACGCTACTGGCCGCAAAGCAGGACGGCATCGCCGCGCTGACTCCACGTGAGCGCGAAGTGCTCGACCTAATGGCGCAGGGGCTCAGTAATAAGGAAATAGAAAAACGCCTGGTACTAACCGCAGGTGCTGTGAGTAAGCATGTGGCGAATGTGTTCTTGAAGCTCGGCTTTCAGCCGGAAGATACAAACCGTCGTGTCAAAGCCGTGTTGCGGTGGCTGAGGTACACCGCGCCGTCGCCATCCTCGTAAACCGCGACCACGTAAAAGCCCCACGCCAACTCCTCCGAAACGGGAGTCGGCGTGGGGATTATGGGTAATTGGTGCTACTCGGATATAAGAAAGGCGAGGGTGGAAGCCTCGTCATCGACGAGACGCAGGCTCCGACCGTGCGGTTGATCTACCAGCTGTTCCTTGATGGGATAGCGATCAGTGAGATTAAAACCGAGCTCGCTGCCCGCAAGATTCTCACCCCGCGCGGGAAAGAAGTGTGGTCAACCTCGACAGTGTGCTCCATCCTGTCCAACGAAAAATACAAGGACGACGCCCTGCTGCAAAAGACGTTCACCACCGATTTCCTTACTAAGAAGATGAAGGTCAACGAAGGCGAAGTACCCCAATACTATGTATCAGGTAATCATGAGCCGATTACCGAACCGCGTATCTGGGATCAGATGCAATACGAACTCGCCACCAGGCATGACAACATATAGTCAGCGAAAGTCGGGTTGTTCTCCACCCGGCTGGAATGTGCTCGGTGTGGGGCGTGGTATGGGCGTAAAACGTGGGCGTCGAACACGAAATGCAAAGACGCAGTTTGGCAATGCAACCATAAATACACAGACGAACATCCCTGCAGCAGCGCGACGGTGAAAGACGAGCAGATCGAAGCGCTGATTGCGGAAAACCAGCGGTGTGCGCTCGACCAGGACGCCTGCCAATCCGCGTACGCCGAACTCGATACTACCTACCGTAAGACGCTCGCACGTAGAACAAGCCTGGAAAAAGATATCGCAGCGAACACCGCCAAGCACGCCGCCATCACCACAACCCTGAATGATCTGACAGGGGAACCTGTGAGCGAGTTTCACCCCGCACAATGGAGCGCACTTATCGACCACGCCATTGTCACCGAGGACGCGATCCGGTTCGTGTTCCGCACCGGTGAACAGGTGAGGATTGCCCTGAAAGGGTGATGTTCGTATCAGTTGACGTGCACAGTAGACACACCTCCCAGAAATATAGTAAGGTTAGGCATGCCTAAGAAGGATGGTGCTTACGTGAACGAAAGTGCAACGGATCAGGTTGTTGAAGGCGAGTATGGGTCGGCGAAGGAAAAATCAGTCGCTGGCCAGAACGCGATCCGTCAGCTATCGCAGCCGGTGAAAGGCAAACTGTTTATCGCGCAGGCCTTAACGTTCGCCTCTGGGGTGTTGGCTATCGCACCCTATGTGGCTTTGGTGGAGCTGGGAGCTGCGCTGATGCAAGACCGGGTGGACCCGGCGCGGGTGAACTGGATCGTGATGCTCCTTGTTTCTGCTTACATGGCGCGGTTGACTTTGTATTTTGTTGCGTTGGGCGTGACGCATTTTATTGACCTGTCGTTGCGTAATCAGATGCGTCGGCAAATTGCCGCCCGAATGTCGACTGCTCCGCTGTCGTGGTTTACCCGCGAGGGCGAAGGGAAGATCCGCAAGACCATTCAGGATGATACGGCCACGGTGCACACAGTGATCGCACACGGGCCGATCGAGAAACTGAACGCAATCGTCTCCCCGCTCGCCTTGTTGGCCTATGCGTTCGTGGTGGATTGGCGGCTCGCTCTGCTGTCGATTGCAACGATTCCGGTTTATGTGGGCATGTATGGCATGTCGATGCGAGGGATGAATGAGAAGACCGCGGAAATGGACACCAAGCTCGCTCAGGTTTCGGCAACGATGGCCGAGTTCGTTGCCGGTATCTCAGTGGTGAAAGCGTTCGGCAAGGTCGGCCAAGCACATAAAGCCTATTTAGATGCAGCTAACGAGTTTTCTAAGTTCTACCGGGCGTGGTGTATGCCGCTGGTGTCGATGTCGGTCGCCTCATTTTCGTGGGTGTCGATCCCGGTGCTGTTGATCGTGAACCTTGGCGGTGGCGCGTTGATGATGAACGCCGGTTGGGTGAGCATCTACGAGGTGATAACGACGACGTTGATCGCCTTGGTGCTGCCGGGAGCGTTGATGGCAGTCGCAACCATCGCCTGGTCTTATCAGCTCGCAGGTTCAGCGGCAGTACGGCTGGTGAATGTCATGGAGCTACCGGCGTTGAGTCAGCCCGATGCGCCACAGACACCACACGGTCATGATATCGAGATTCGGGGTGTGTCGTATGCCTATGACGACACCCAGGCATTAGACGAGGTGAGCCTGAGCATTCCGGCAGGCACGGTGACCGCGCTGGTTGGCCCGTCGGGTGCGGGGAAGTCGACGTTGGCGAGTTTAATTGCCCGCTTCGATGACCCGGACGCTGGCACGATCACCATCGGCGGGGTTGATCTAAAGAGCATTTCCCAGGATGTGTTGTATTCGACGGTCGCATTCGTCCTGCAAGATGCACAGCTTATTCGCGACACCATCCACAACAACATTGCCCTGGGCGCGCGAGACGCAACCTTGGAGCAGGTGCGGCAGGCAGCGAGAGCAGCGCAGATCGACGAGTTCATCATGAGCCTGCCCGATGGTTACGACACTGTGTTGGGGGAGGACACCCACGTTTCGGGCGGGCAGGCAGCCCGTATCGCGATCGCCCGGGCGCTCATGGTTGATGCCCCAGTGTTGGTGCTGGACGAGGCGACGGCGATGGCGGACCCGGAATCGGAATCGAAAATCCAACAAGCTCTCTCGACTCTTGCCAAAGGCAGAACCGTGATTGTGATCGCCCACCGACTGGCCTCGATCAGAGGGGCAGACCAAATTGTCGTCATGGAACGCGGGGGCATTGCTGTGGTCGGTAAACACGACGAGCTGTTGGGTAATGCGCACTATCAGGCACTTCTTGCCCAAGGTGCATGCGAGGAGATGAAACGATGAATCAACTATTGCTGCCACGCTTTAAGCGTTTGATGGAACCCACCTCGTGGCGAGACCTCTCGGTCGGTCAAGCGTGGGGTGCGGTCTCAGGACTGTGTCACGGCTTTGCCCTGCTCGCGCTACTCCCTGCAGCAAGCGCCTTGGCGACCGGAATGCCGGTGTGGGGGCTGTCGTTTTGGGGCTGGCTCATCGCCTTGGCGGTGTTCGCGGTGCTGGGCGTGGGCACGGAGTTTTATGGCATGCGCACCGGCTATATCGGCGCGCTTGGATTCATTCACGACGTCCACCAGGCAGTAGGTAACAAAGTAGCCCGCCTACCACTGGGAGTGTTCGATTCGGGTAGCTCTGGCCGACTGTCGCGCATGGTCACCAAGGAAATGATGGACTTGGGCGAGTCGGCGGCACATTTCATTTTCTCCCTCGTCCAAAAACTCTCAGCCGTGCTCGTAGTCACTGTGGGAACCTGGTTCTGGGATTGGCGGCTGGGACTGACCTTGACGATCGCGTTCCCGATCATGCTTGCCTTCCTCCATATCTCCCGTGTGCTTCTCGATAAGGGCAAGAAGGTTTCCGAACCAGCCGAGTCAGAGTTGGCGGCTCGCATGGTCGAATTCGCCACCTGCCAAGGTGCATTGCGTTCCTGTCACGTCGCCGACGACTACCCGGCCCTTGATCAGGCTTTCGACCAGGCTGACCGCAAGGGCCGCAAAGCATTGTGGTTCGAAACACTAGCGAACCTGATTAATGGGATGTTCGTCCAAGCGCTCATTGTGGTGATGATCTGGCTCACCGCCCAACTCACCCTCGGCGGGCAGATGAATGCGCTGAACGCCTTGGTGACAATCGGCATGTGCCTGCGGTTCACCACCATGCTCCAAGACATTGGCGGAAATATATCTGGGCTGGAAGAACGCCGCCAGCAGATGAACCACGTCGACAAGGTCATGGACGCTCCCGAACTGTCCGAACCTGTCACCTCCACACCGGTGAGCGCTCCTGGTGATGTTCGCTTCGATGATGTGACCTTCGGCTACGATCCGGACACCCCGGTTCTCCGTGATTTTTCCTTCCATGTCCCGCAAGGCGGCATGTGTGCCCTGGTTGGTCCATCTGGGTGCGGGAAGACGACGATCGCCCGGTTGGTTGCACGTTTCTGGGATGTGCAGTCCGGCAGCGTGCGCGTTGGCGGGGTTGATGTGCGTGAGCAGACCACCGAAGATTTGATGCGCCAGATATCCCTGGTCTTCCAAGACGTCTACTTATTCAATGACACGCTTGAGGCCAACATTCGCCTTGGCAACCCAGAAGCTACCGATGAAGAAATCAGGTGGGCCGCTGACCTGTCGGGCGTGACGGAAATCGTCAACCGCCTCCCAGATGGCTGGAATTCATTGGCGGGCGCTGGCGGGCGTGCACTGTCAGGTGGGGAACGCCAACGAGTGTCCATCGCTCGCGCCTTGGTGAAGAAGGCCCCGATCGTGCTGTTCGATGAGGCCACCAGCGCATTGGACGCGGAAAATGAAGCCAACATTGTTGCGGCGATGAACGAGCTACGCAAGCACTCCACGCTGATCGTGATCGCCCACAAACTGGAAACCATTCGCCAAGCTGACCAAATTATTGTGCTCTCCCACGGTGGGCGTATCGCCCAGCGCGGGCCTCACGACGAGCTGGTCAACCAGCCGGGTCAATACCGCGATTTCTGGCAAGAGCGCATCAACGCAGGCGGATGGCAACTCGTCTAAACACAGCGCATATCAGCACATAAAAGGAAAAACTATGTCCACACGCACATCCTCGCGCCTCAACACGCGCGACTTCATCAACATCGGCGTCTTCACTGCCTTGATGTTCGTCATCGTGTTTGCATTCGGAATGCTCGGGTTCATCCCCGTCGCCATGTATGCCGGCTTCTTGCTTTCTATCCTCGTTAACGGCATCGTCTTTGCGCTGTTCACAGCACGCACTCCGAAGATGGGGGCATTGACCATCATGCTGATCCTCATCGAAATCCTCTTCTTCGTGACCGGCCACTGGGTGGGTGGCATCGCGATCGCCGCTGTATTCGGCCTGCTCGCCGACCTAGTCATCACCAAGGGGCCGAAGAGCGTGAAGGTTCGCGTTCCGCTGGCATACGCACTGTTTATTCTGCCGATCTACGTGTCACCGTGGATGCCGCTATTTATGAACCAAGAGGCATATATGTCGCAGATCGCCGAACAAATGGGCGCCGAGTATGCCGCGAAGATGGCCCAGGTTGTCACTATCCCGATTCTGTTGGGCTTCTTCGTCGTGATGCTCATCGTTGGCTGGCTTGCTGGTCTGTTGGGAACCAGGGTCGCGCGCAAACACTTTGAACGGGCCGGTCTTGTCTAAACTTCCCGACCCGCGCACGATTATCGTAGCGCTCGTCATCGTCTCCACCACGATCTACAGTTCCTACTCGCCGTGGTTCGTGTGTGCTCTGGGCGGATTCGCTGCCGTGATGCTGGCGAGCGCCTCGATCAACCCCAACACGCTCGTGCGCCCGAGCTGGGTGGCCGTCTACCTGGCCACGTTTGCGGTCCTCGGTGGGCTCGTTTATGTGATACCCCTGGTCTGGAAATCAACAGCCAGCGCATTCCTCGTGCTGTTTCTGCAGTGGATGTGGCGATTCAGCGTCAGCGCAGGCATGGGCGCATACGCGATCGGTGTAATCCGACCTGCCACCTTGCAAAAAGCACTAGCCAGCTCACGAATCCCGACTTGTTTGACGATCCCTATCTCAGTCGCGTTACGGGTGCTGCCCGTGATCGGCCACGAGGTTAAAGCGATCTCAGATGCGATGAAGCTTCGCGGGATGTCCGCGCTTTCCCTGCGCGCGGCCCAGTACTTCACGATCCCGCTGCTATCGACCGTGGTGCGAAGCGGGGACGAACTGGCATCTGCTGCCCTTGTACGCGGACTGGGCGGAACCGCAAAGCCTACCTCAGTCACGGTCGTGAAATTCCGGGTGGTCGACGCGGTCATTCTGCTCATCGTTATCGGCTTCGCGATATGGAGAATCACCCTATGACAACAGCCCAAGCCACCGGCGTCACCTTCACCTATCGGGGAGCAGACCACCCCTCAATCACAGACGCAACCATCACCATCACACCTGGAACCGTCACCTTGCTGTGCGGCGCGTCTGGGTCAGGGAAAACTACCGCGCTACGGCTGTTTAACGGGCTGATCCCGCACTTCCACGACGGCGACCTTACCGGAAGCGTCACAGTCGACGACATTGACGTGGCACGAGTAGATCTATCAGAGCTTGCCCACCACTGTTCGACAGTGTTTCAAAACCCGCGCACCCAGTTCTACACCACTCACGTGCGCCAAGAACTCGCCTTCGGCCCAGAAAATCTCGGCCGCGACCCGCAGGAGATTAGTGCCCGCATTGACGAGGTTGCCGCCGAGTTAGGTATCGCCGACCAGTTGGAATCCCGCGTCACACAACTGTCGGGTGGGCAGATGCAACGCGTGGCCTGCGCCGTCGCCATGTGCAACAACACGTCGCTGATCGTCTTTGACGAGCCGACCGCGAACTTGTCCGCTGACGTTATCGACCAACTCGCCACGCTCATCGCCCGGCTCAAAAAAGACGGGCACACCATCATCATCGCTGAACACCGGCTGAGTTTCCTCGCCGGGATTGTCGACCGCGTCTACTGCTTCGACAAAGGCAATATCGCCCTCACCGCAACCGGCGAAGAGTTCTACGCTACCTCGGATGAGGAGCGCAAACAGCTTGGACTGCGATCCCTTGTGCCCGTGCCCATGCCGCAGCTACCGCAACCGGCAGGAGATGGGCTCACGATCGACAACCTCACCTTCGCCTACCGCCACGGAAACACAGTCCTCAACATCGACCATGTGCTCTTCCCGGAAGGGAAAATCACTGCACTGTTGGGCCCGTGCGGGTCGGGCAAATCAACACTGGCACGGATCGTCTGCGGACTTGAAAAGGCCAAGCATACATCCATCACACTCAATGGACAGAAATTCACCAGCCGTGACTCCTACCTTGTGATGCAAGACCCTACCCGACAGTTGTTCTCGGACACAGTCATTGACGAAGTCACGCTCGGCACGACCAAAGCCGAAAAGCAACGCATCGATGCCCACGCGATCCTTGAAGAACTCGACCTTGCCGACCACGAGGCTGATCATCCCCAAGCACTCTCTGGCGGGCAACGCCAACGCCTGGTTATTGCTACAGCGCTTGCTGCGAACAAGAAAGTTTACATCTTCGACGAGCCCACGTCCGGTGTTGGCTACAAGCACCTTGTCGCGATTTCCCGGGTAATGCGTAAACTCGCTGACACTGGTGCCGTCGTCATTGTCATCACCCACGACGCTGAACTCGTTACCGAGGTCGCCGACCATAGCGTCCGCCTCGACCAAATCAACGCCTGCTAACGCAAACGCCTACTTATCATTTTCGACGTCATAGTGGAGCCGATGACGGGAATCGAACCCGCGCCGCCTGCTTGGGAAGCAGGAGTTCTACCATTGAACTACATCGGCACACAGTAGGCGGAATGATTAAAAGCACGCCACGAGATTGGCACAGTAGATGTGACATGCAGGCAATCAGTCGCCCTCTGTAACTTCAATGTAGCACTCTCGATTCGCGTCGAAAAAATTGGTTGGCAGCCGTTCCACTGAATTTAGTGGGGTTTATCCTGCAACCGACACACGCTGTGCATTACAGAGCGGTTAAGCTGGTCTATGTGTTGCTCTCAGATCGTGATATTCGTGCCGCTATCGATGCCGAAGGCTCCGACCACCTCGGCATTGATCCTTTCGACCCGAAGATGATTCAGCCTTCGTCTATCGACGTGCGTCTGGATAAGTTTTTCCGAGTTTTTAATAACTCGCAGTACACGCATATCGATCCGAAGTTGCCGCAGGAAGAGCTGACATCCCCGCACGAGGTTCCGGAAGGGCAGCCCTTCATTCTTCACCCGGGTGAGTTCGTCCTGGCATCGACTTTGGAATACTTCACTATTCCGCCAAACTTGGCAGGCCGTCTGGAAGGTAAGTCTTCACTGGGGCGTCTGGGCCTGGCAACGCACTCAACCGCCGGCTTTATTGACCCAGGCTTTTCAGGCCACATCACGCTGGAGCTATCCAATGTGGCGAATTTGCCCATCGCATTGTGGCCGAATATGAAGGTCGGTCAGCTGGCACTGTTCAAGATGTCCTCGCCGGCAGAGGTGCCTTACGGTTCTGGCAAGCTCGGTTCGAAGTATCAAGGGCAGCGAGGCCCGACGCCTTCGCGTGCATACCTCAACTTCCGCGATGAGGAATAAGGCACCTGAAACTCGGGATATGAACTCGGAATATAAATGAATTGTGAATAGCCCCGAGTGAATTCTCGGTGAAGAAATGGAAACAATTGTTCAATAAAGAGTTTCCGCAGGTGAAAAGCCTAAATATGGGCCTTTAGTTCACACCATTTAAGGGTTAAATCGGCTTGAGGGCCTTTTATCTTTCGATAAATAATAGCCCTTATGCGTATTACGGTTATTGGTACGGGTTACCTTGGCGCCACTCATGCCGCGGCGATGGCGGAGTTGGGCCACGAGGTTCTCGGCGTAGATGTTGATCCCGCCAAGATTGAGGCATTGTCCGCAGGCCAAGTTCCTTTCTTTGAGCCCGGCTTGCCCGAACTGCTAAAGAAGCACGTTGAGTCGGGGCGACTACGTTTCACCACTAACTACGACGAGGCTGTTGAATTTGCGAACGTCCACTTCGTAGGTGTCGGAACTCCGCAGGTCAAGGGCTCGTACGCAGCCGATGTTCGCTATGTGGACGCAGCTATTGCCGAATTGGCCAAGCGCGTCGTCGGCAAGCATTTGGTGTTTGGTAAGTCCACTGTGCCCGTCGGTACCGCACCGCGCTTGCAGGAGCTGGCTGCGGAGATGATCAGTGAGCGCGCCGCATCCGGCGATGATGAGTTGAAGAACACCAGTCTCGAGATTGCCTGGAACCCGGAGTTCCTGCGCGAGGGCTTCGCGGTAAAGGACACTCTCGAGCCGGACCGTGTGGTGCTGGGCGCCCAGAAGCCGGGCATGATCCTCAATGGTGCAGGTCAGGAAGTCGAGTCGATCGCTGAGGAAAGCCTGCGCGAGTGCTTCGGCCCTATCTTTGAGCGTGAGACGCCGTTTATCGTCGCGGACACCGCCACCGCAGAGCTGGTGAAGGTGTCGGCGAATGCATTCCTCGCCACCAAGATTTCCTTCATCAACGCGGTCTCCGAAATCTGTGAGGTCACAGGTGCGGATATCACCACGCTTGCCGACGCCATCGGTATGGACGCTCGAATTGGCCGCCGCTTCCTCAATGCGGGGCTGGGCTTCGGCGGCGGTTGCCTGCCGAAGGATATCCGCGCATTCATGGCCCGCGCTGGTGAGCTGGGCGTTGACCAGGCGCTGACTTTCCTGCGCGAGGTCGATGCAATCAACATGCGTCGCCGTGAAAAGACCGTTGACCTGGTACGCGGCAGCTTTGGTGGCTCGTTGCTCGGTCACACCGTGACTGTGCTGGGTGCGGCTTTCAAGCCGAACTCTGACGATGTGCGTGACTCCCCGGCGCTGTCGATTGCCGGTTCGCTGTCGTTGGCAGGCGCTTCGGTGAGCGTTTACGACCCACAGGCCATGGAGAACGCCAAGAAGAATTTCCCGACCTTGGAGTACGCACCGAGCATCGAAGCAGCTCTGGAAGGCTCGGAGATGGTTGTCGTCGCCACCGAGTGGCAGCAGTTCCGCGATATCGACCCGGTGGTTGCGAAGAAACTGGTCAAGCGCGCAGCGGTGCTTGACGGCCGCAACTGCCTGCCAACCGATCAGTGGCGTGCCGCAGGCTGGGATGTCACCTGCCTCGGCCGCGGCTAAATACTGGCCGCTCTCGAGCGCTTCGGAAACTTCATACCCTCCGGAGCCACGGTATAGGCGGCGATGAGGGTGGTAATCGGCACCGCAAGTACCAAAGCGACCGCACCGATGGTGGAACGCAGCAGTTCTGTGGCCACGACGTCGGAGGTCAACGACTGCATCAGCGGCCGGTCGGAGACGCTTAACAAAATCGATAGCGGCAGTGCGGTGCCGAGGTACGCCAGTACTAGTGTGTAGACCATCGACGCGATGTGGTCGCGACCGACGCGCATTGCCGAGCGGAAGACCTCCATAGGCCGCGACCGCGGAGCTGCTTCGTAGAGCTCCTGGACGGTAGAGGCCTGGGCGATGGTGACGTCGTTAAGCACACCCAACGCGCCGATGATGAATCCCGCCAGAAGCAGACCTGTGACGGAGACGTCAGGCAGGTAAAGCTGAATAAGTAGGTTGTCCTCGTTGCCGAGACCACGTAGCTGCGACGTGGAGATTGCGAGGTTGGCCAGGCCCGCCGCCAGCACCATCGTGGTGAGTGTTCCCGCCAGTGCGGAAGCTGACTTCCAGTTGATGCCATGAACGAGGAAGAGCACTGGGAAGAGAATCGCCGCGCCCGCCGTGATGGCTAAGGCCACAGGATCGCCGCCGCGTAGCAGTGCCGGAACCAGAAATCCCATCACTGCGGCCAACGTGATGCCAAGACCAATGAGGCTCAAGACCCCGCGAGTCATGCCGACGAGGATGATGAGAAGTACTGCCGCGCCGAGCCACAACCAGATTGTCGTGGTGCGATCCATGTCCAGGAAGGTGTAGGTGTTCCCGATGCTAACGGTGTCGACAACCTGATGAGGTGCGAGATCGACGACGTTAGTGTCGGCCGCGGGAGCCTCGGGGGCAGGTGGTGCGGGTGGAGCAGGAGCAGCAGGAGCTTCTGCGCCGGATTCAGGTGCTGGTTCCTGCTCCGGTGCCGGAGTCGGTGCCGGAGCCTCAGCATCAGGAGCAGGCTCCCCCTCTGCTCCCTCAGGGGCAGGCGCGGGGACAACGCCAGGAGCTGGTGTCATCAACCCCGGATCCGGCACGGCACCATTGTCGACAGCTCCGGTACCGGCAGCGTTTGGACGGTGAATTGCCAGGACGACCTTGTCGCCCTCCGCCAGCTCAATCTCGCCGGGCAGGCCGGATGCCTCCAGAAGAGTCTTCTTGCCCTCGTCTGGGCCCGAGGTCAGTTCAATGACCGAGAGCTGGCACTTCGGCACCGCGGGGTCGTTGAGCGAAGCCGTCAGCCCTGGCCGCGGCTGGTCGTCGAAGACACGTCCGTTGTCAGGCGAATTGCACGCGCCGACGCTGTGCTTTACGACGGTTCCCTTGACCGTCTCTGCAGCTGATGTCTGTGACTGCAGGAATCCCGGCCCCGGACTCGGAGCCTCGCCCGATGGCCAGAGCCCAATCACTGCAAGGAAAGTCGCAATGCCAGCAACTGTAAGAACTGTGGCCAGCAAGCGACGTGCTCTTGTGGGGTTGTGCCGCGGTTTTGTCGGTTTTGGTTTGGCTTGTGCAGGTGCGGTTTGCGGTGCCGGTGCTGTCGGCTGCGCAGTTGCTGTCGGCTGCGCTGGTTCTGCATGTCGTGCTGCGGCAGCCGAGGTTTCAGAGTTGGGTTGATTCGCGGCGTTGACAGCCCGGAACCGGCCGGTAGGGGAGCCGCTGTTCGAGTTCTTCAGTGCGTCGAGATGCGCACCTATGTCGGAACCCGGAGCAACGCGAAAAGGTTGCTGGTTACTAGAGTTCATTGAATCTTTTGAATGCCTGCCCACCCTTAATAACCTAATCGCTGTACCAGCTCCGGAAGGCGCACCGCCATTCCGGCGCGCCGAGCCGTGGTCATCAACACTGTGCCCACTTTTCGAAGCAATACTCACTTATCGATGCGCTCCAGCGTGTCTATAAGTGAATAGCGCATCGATATGTGAGAGGGGTAGAACTCGCAGCAACGCGAAAAGCCTGCTGATTCCCGGAATCCACTGAACCTTTTGAGTGCCTGCCCACCGTTAACAGCCTAATCCCTGCTACTGCTTGTAGCTGACCAGGAAGTTGCCCAGGCGCTCGATGGCTTCCTTCAGGTCGCGCGCCCACGGCAGGGTGACAATTCGGAAGTGATCCGGCGTCGGGTAGTTGAAGCCAGAGCCGCCGACCATCAGGATCTTCTCTTCACGCAGGATGTCGAGCATCAGCTTTTCGTCATCGTGAATTTCGTAGACGTTCGGATCCAGCTTCGGGAATGCGTACATTGCTCCCATCGGCTTCACGCAGCTCACGCCCGGAATTGAGGTCAGTCCCTCGTAGGCGACATTGCGCTGCTCCAGGAGGCGACCGCCTGGCAAAATCAGGTCCTCGATGGACTGGTAACCGCCAAGTGCCACCTGAATGCCGTGTTGAGCAGGGGCATTCGGGCACAGACGGGTGCTGGCCAGCAGGTTGATTCCCTCGATAAAGCCCTCTGCGTGGCGCTTCGGACCAGTCAGTACCATCCAGCCCGCGCGGTAGCCGGCCACGCGGTAGGTTTTGGACAGGCCGTTGAAGGTGATACAGAGCAAATCCGGGGCCAAGGAGGCAGTGGAAATGTGCTCTGCATCGTCGTAGAGGATGCGGTCGTAGATTTCGTCGGAAAGCAGCAGGAGTGAGTGCTCACGAGCGATATCGACGATGGCTTCGAGTGTCTGGCGTGTGTAGACCGCGCCGGTCGGATTGTTCGGGTTGATGATGACAATCGCCTTCGTGCGATCCGTCACCTTCGAGCGAATGTCTTCGACATCCGGAGCCCAGTTATTCTCCTCATCACACGTGTAGTGGACGGCCTTACCGCCGGCGAGGGTGGTTGCTGCCGTCCAGAGCGGGTAATCCGGAGCTGGAATGAGGACCTCATCGCCCTCGTTGAGCAGCGCCTGCGTGGTGATGGAAATCAGCTCGGAGACGCCGTTGCCCAGCCAGACGTCGTTGACGTCGAAACGGGGGAAATCCGGGTCCATCTCATAGCGCGTGACGACGGCACGGCGTGCGGAGTAAATACCCTTGGACTCGGAGTAGCCCTGTGCGTGGGGGAGGGCCCGGACCATGTCCTGCACGATGGTGTCAGGTGCATCAAAGCCGAACTTCGCCGGATTGCCAGTGTTGAGCATCATGATGCGGTGGCCGTCGGCCTCCATCTGCTCGGCGAGAGTAGTCACCGGACCGCGAATGTCGTAGAGGACGTTCTGCAGCTTGGAGGATTGGTCCAGTGTCTTCAGCGGAGTGCGGCGAGGTGCCTTGATGTTTCCACGACGGGCGGCAACGCGGGCGGCGCGGGACTGCTCGGCCTGAGCGGCCTGCGCAGTCTGAGCGTCCTGCGTTGTCTCGTTGGTGGTTTCGGTGCCCTGGGAAGTGTCTTTACTGGAACTCACCTGTCTAAGCATGCCACTTTTTTGCTCCCGCACCATGCTTTTCTCATAGCGGGGGCAGATTAATTGCACATTGATTGCGCAAAAGCGCCCTGCATGAGGATGCAGGACGCTTTTCTGGGGTTCTGGCTGCTGGGTTCCGGCTGCTAGTTACTGCTTGACTGCGGAGCCGTCGATCTGCAGGGAAATCTCATTGCCAAGGAGCAGGCCGCCAGTCTTAATAGGAGCGTTGTAATCGATACCGAAATCGGTCCGGTCAATCTTGGTGGCTGCCTCGAAACCAACGCGAGTCTGACCCCATGGGTCTTCAGCGGAGCCGAAAATATCGACATCCAGGGTGATCGGCTTGGTAATGCCGTTGATGGTCAGGTCGCCGGTAACGGTGGCCTTTTCTTCGCTCTGGAGCTCGATAGCGGTGGAAACGAACTCGAAGGTCGGGTTTTCGTCGGTGCCGAAGAAGTCCTTCGAGCGCAGGTGGTTGTCGCGCTCTTCATTGTTGGTGTTGATGGAGTTCGCCTGAATGGTCGCCTTTGCCGTGGAATTCTCCGGCTTGTCGGCGTCAAAATTAATAACGGACTCAAACTCAGTGAACTGACCGTGGACCTTAGTGATCATAGCGTGACGAACGGTGAATCCAACGGTGGAGTGCTGTGCATCAAGAACGTAGTTACCAGACTGAAGAGCCATGGTGAATCTCCTAAAAGTTAAAAGTATCTCGAATGTTTCGAAGTATTTTTGTCCGCCGGAACCAACTTCCGGTGTTGACGTATCAACTATAAGCCAGGGAGAGATGACGTGTCAACAAAAAGGTCTTAATATGGAGCCATGCAATTCGGAGTTTTTACAATTGGCGACGTCACAAAAGATCCCACGACCGGACAAATCCCTACTGAACATGAGCGAATTAAGGCAACTGTCGCGCTAGCGAAGAAGGCCGAAGAGGTCGGCCTTGATGTATTTGCTACCGGCCAGCACCACAATCCACCGTTTGTGGCCCCGGCGAACCCGCCGATTCTGCTAGCGAACCTCGCAGCGCAGACCGAAAATCTGATTCTGTCGACCTCGACAACGCTGATTACCACCACCGACCCCGTGCGCATCGCCGAGGATTACGCCTACCTCCAGCACCTTTCCGAAGGCCGCATGGATCTCATGATGGGCCGCGGCAACACGGGGCCGGTTTATCCGTGGTTTGGCAAGGATATCCGCAAGGGGATTCCGCTGGCCATTGAGAATTACCACCTATTGCGCACCCTTTGGCGTGAGGAAAATGTGGATTGGCAAGGTCAATTCCGCACTCCGCTGCAGTCCTTTACGTCCACTCCGCGTCCGCTCGACGGGGTAGCGCCTTTCGTGTGGCATGGCTCAATTCGGTCCACCGAGATTGCTGAGCAGGCCGCCTTCTATGGGGACGGCTTCTTCCATAACCACATTTTCTGGAATATCGAGCACACCACAGCCATGGTCAATCTCTACCGCCAGCGCTTTGAGCACTACGGTCATGGTGCTGCTGATCAGGCAATTGTCGGACTTGGTGGGCAGGTCTTCGCTGCTGAGACGGAGAAGAAAGCCAAGGAAATTTTCCGCCCCTACTTCGACAATGCCCCGGTCTATGGACATGGGCCATCGTTGGAAGAATTCGAGAACATCACTCCACTGACCGTCGGCACGCCTGAGCAAATCATCGAACGTTACCTGGGCTATGCAGATGCCGTTGGTGACTACCAGCGCCAGCTTTTCCTCATCGATCACGCCGGCCTGCCGCTGGAGATGGCGTTGGAGCAGGTTGAGATCCTGGGAACCGAAATCGTTCCGGTCCTGCGTGAAGAGTTCGAGCGCCGCCGTCCGGCACACGTGCCCTCCGACCCGCCGACGCACGCCTCGCTCGTCGCCGAAGGCGCAGATTCCCCGCACCTGCTGGTCCGCCCGGCGGAAAGGAATCAGCAGTGAGAAAGCTTGTCGTAGTAAGCGCTGGCGTTTCCGACCCATCGACCACGCGCATCCTCGCGAATCGCATCGCGGAAGCTGTTGACGTGCAGGTCTCCAAGCGCGGCGAAGGTCTCGAGATCGAGTACATTGAGCTGCGCGAACTCGCTGTCAGTCTCGGCACTGTGATGTCCACAGGGCTTTACGACGAAAAATTGCGCACCGCCCTCGATACTGTCAGCTGTGCTGATGGGTTGATTGCCGCGACCCCAGTGTTCGCGGCATCCTACTCGGGGGCTTTTCAAGATGTTTTTCGACGCCCTGGATAAGGATGCGCTGACCTCCATGCCGGTCATTATTGCTGCGACGGCTGGCACAGCGCGGCATTCATTGGTGCTGGAGTATGCGATGCGTCCGCTGTTTAGCGGCACCACGGAAGGTTGTAGTAGTCGCAAGAGAAGGTATCGGAAAGAGCGTATTCCTTGACCTGTAGTTCATCGCTGCTGGTTGCGGTTGTCGGTGCAGCGGTAGCGGCAGCGGCCGGGGTGCCGGTCAGCGCGCCTAGGGAAAGTGCTGCGGATGCAATGGTGGTAGCAAGAACAGAAGTGCGTCGAAACATTAGGTAGTACTCCGAAAGATATCTGCCTCGGCAAAGTGTCAGGGCTTTGTGGACTGCCGGACTTCGCCAGTGATTAATAAAGAAATCATAACTATTTAATCAAGAGTGTGAAGCGTGAGGGGCCCTTCGTCTGCCCGCTCCCGGGGGTGGCCATTCGGCTACTCTATGGTGTCTTTATGTAGGTGGGGTAGTGGCCGAAATGTTGATTGCCCAATACCAAGTGGTCGACCAAGGCATTTTTGAATTGGTTCAAAAGGCGTAGTTCTAATGCGATTAAATTAATCGCTGAAATCTTATTGTGGCGCTCATAATCACTGGTCAAACGCTGTTATATACCGTATTTTCGCAAGGTAGAAATCGGTGGGATTCCATTTTTACTATGTGGATAATCGCTGTGGCCGTCGTAAAGCGAGTCGAAAATTTTCCATTACAAAAGGCTGAATTTCGACTTACCTTAGCAGGTGTTAGTTCAAGTATTTCCTTACGAGTTGCTCGTCACACCCTGAAAGGATTTCGCCGTGAAGAAGACCCTGCTCTCCGGCTCCATTGCAGCCCTGGTTACCATGTCCTCGCTGGCTGTCGCCCCGATGGCCGAAGCTGCCCCAGCCCCCACCCCGGGCACCGTCGGTGGCACTTGCTCCGTTGAAGGCCAGTCCGGCCAGTCTCTGAAGATCACCGGCTCGAAGTTCGAGGTCGAAGGTACCGCCACCGTCGCTAACTACGGCGATACCGACCTGCCGCTGACCCAGACCCTCAAGGAAGGCAAGACCAAGTCCTGGAACGTCGGCGGTTCGGTCGACTTCGACCTGCTCAAGCTCTTCCATGTCACCTTCAGCGCCGGCTACCAGTCCACTCAGACCTGGGAAGTTGGCCAGACCCTCGGCCCGTACCCGGTCAAGCCGGGCTACACCGGTGTTCTGGAGTATGGCTTCCTGAACCAGTCCTTCGAAGGCACTCACCTGACCTGCAAGGGTGGAAAGTGGATTGACGCAGGTCGTCCGTACTGGGGCACCATCCCGAAGGAGCGTCACATTCGCGTTTCCATGCGCGCCAACGAAGCTGATCGCTCCGTGGACGGTGCTGCTCCGCAGGTCAAGGAGTACGCCGTCTAAGACGGGCTGAGCCTCTTTAAGACCTCGAAGTAGAAGGAAGTTTCTCCATGTTGAGCCTGAAAAAGAAGGCCCTGGCCTGCGCGGTGATGGGTGCAAGTCTTCTTGCACCAGGCATCGTCGGACAGGTCGCGGCGACCCCGCTGACCCAGACCCCCGACCAGGATGAGCACCACACCGGTTTCACCAATACGGATAAATGTGACCCGGTCAAGGATGCCAAGCGTCACCCCTGGGAACAGTGGATTACCGACGAATGGGACCGCTACAACGGCACTAACTCATTCACCAACCGCACTGACCGCCCGATTCAGTACACCCTCGAGGTGACAGAGGGGGTCAACGAGTCCGTGAAGGCCATGAGCTCCGGAAATATGTGGGACGTGTTCCTCCACGGGGTGAAGAACAAGTACGGCATCGTCGAGGTCAGTCAGTGGTCGGTTGGCGACAAGCTGGGCCCGGTGACCGTCAACCCTGGTGAGACCGTTCGCGCAGACTACGGCGTGCACATGAAATCCTTTATTGGCCGTGTCCGCACCTGCGATCAGAAGACCGGCCTGTGGCGCGGTGAGCCCTACTTCGGTGAGTACAACGGCAAGGGGCCGTCGACTCGCTTCGTGGTCTGGCACAAGACCACCAAGGAGGGCGAGCACCGTCAGCAGTGGGCGCCTGTCAGCGGCAACTCCGGTGACGGCGGCCCGGCATCCGCCACGATTAACGACTAGGAGCAGTTATGAAAAAGCGTGTTGTCGCCATGTGCTTGACGACGGTCTTTGCGCTCGGACTCGGCGCTCCGACAGCAGTGGCCGCCCCGAATCCAGGAGCTGGTGAACCGTTCGCGCCGGAGGAGTGGGTACCAGTGCCCAAGCCAGCGGCAGTTGACCGCGGTCCGGCACCGGGAACCACTTGTGAAGCTCCGGGTTCGGTGGCTGAGTTTGTGGAAATCACCGGCTCTCGCTACGACGTTGAGGGCGTTGTTTCTACGAAGAATGACATCGGTGATGAGCCGATTCCGCTGACGCAGACCATTAAGGAGTCCAAGACCAAGAAGTGGTGGACCAATATCTCTGTCAGCGTGAAGGTCAGCAAGGAGCTCAACCGCAAGTACTCCTGGGAATACTCCCGAGAGATGGTTTGGAGCCTCGGGCAGAAGATCGGACCATACGAAGTACGCAAGGGCGAAACTGGTCGTCTGAGCTGGGGATTCCTGGTTGACGAGTTCGCCGGGCAGACAGTCCGCTGCAACGCCAACTCGAAGACGTGGCAGCCCATTGGGCGCAGCTACTTCGGCGTGGCTCCGCGTGAGCGACATGTCGAGGTGACCATTCAGTAGTTACACAGTTCTCTCTCCACACTCAGCACGGGTAAAAAAGGGGCCTATTCACGAAAGTGAATAGGCCCCTTTTTTGCTACTCCGGTGTTTTGCTACTCCGTCTTTTTGCTACTGCGCGGCAGCGGATGCCGGAGGCTGGAAGCCTGCGTCTATTGCTTTCAGAGCCAAGTCCAGGCGTGAGGTAGCCCCGAACTTATTGAACATGCTGGAGAGGTGCTTCTTGATGGTGCCGGGCGACTTGCCGAGTTCCTTGGCGATGTCGTGGTTCGACTTACCGCGACAGATTAGGCCGAGAACCTCTCGCTCGGCATGAGTGATCTTGTACGAGGAAATGTTGCGGGACGGCAGCGTTTTAATCAGCCGAGTCGCAGAAATCGGGGAGATGACGGTGCCGCCCTGGAAGACATCTTCAACGGTGCCAATGACGGATTCGGGGCGGGCGGTTTTGAGAATGTAGCCGTTTCCGCCGAGGCTCAAGATTTTCAGCATTGTTTCATCGGTATCGAATGAGGTGATAGCGATGAATTTCGGTGGATTCTCCACCTTCTTAATGCGCTCGAGCAGCTCAACGCCGTCCATGTTGGGCATATGAATATCGGTCAAAACTACGTCAATGCCACCGCGGGCAATGATATTGAGGGCCTCGTGGCCATCGCTGGCTTCATCGACCACGGTAATGTGCGGTGCCTTCTTGAAGTAAGTTCGCAGCGTCGAGAGTACGAGTGGGTCGTCATCGACAATGAGAACCTTGATGTCAGACATCCGCGAACCTTTCATAGAATTTATAAAAACCGAACAATATCTGTCATTGTGCGATATTACTACGCTAACCAGGACGTTTCGAGAGATATCTTCGTCACAGGCGGTTACTACACCAATCTTACGCTAGCGTAACTTACTGATTGGTAGGTGGCATGTGGAGTTTGGTATTCCACACATTTCCTTCTCGTTCTGATGTGATGGAACCGTCCCACGGTCGCACTCGCCGATGCAGTGAGGAAAGCCCCAAACCGCTCGAGAGCATCGCCCGCGGCAGAAAATGCGGTAGCACCTTCGATATCTGATTGCTGATGTCGAGCGTGAAGCCATCCTCCTCATTGCCCAGCGCCAGAATGTGGACGTTCGTTTGCGGCTCGCCGTACTTCTGAATATTCGTGCAGAACTCCGACAGCGCCGGCGAGATAACTTCTGAAATCTGCGTCAAAGAGGGCTCGGTTTCAATCCTCGTGGCCAGTGAAACGTTAAACCCAGCTTCCTGCAGTTCATCCTTGGCCTGTTGGAGCACCCTGTTCATGCTAGGAACTCGCTCATCTTGGCCAATAGCCGAGGTCAAAGAGCTTTCTTCGTCAGCGGATTTCAGCAGTGAAAGCAACTGGCGAAGCTGTAGCAGACCTTCTCGGGAGGTTTCTGCGATGTCCTCCAGGGACTCTTCAAGCTTTTCATCTGTCCCTTCTCGCTCGATGGCGAGCGCCTGCGCCAACATGGTTACGCGAGTAAAGGACTTGGCGGTGGAGTCATGCAGTACGGTCGCCAACTCAAGGCGTTGTTCTTCCAGGGCGCGGTTAGATTCAATCGTTGCCTGCCGGCGTTGCTCTTTGTAGCGACTGCGCATCATGCCGATGGCGTAGGCAATTACAAAAAGCAGCGTTGTCACAAAGGTCGCGACGTGGTCGCGCGCGAACGTATTTGTGTTTACGTCGTAGTTTGAAATTACCAACAAGAGCAACGCAGTGATTCTCGCCGGCATCTTGTTGTTGTTAGCACGCATCACTTCCACGATGAGAAGCGCGCAGAAAATCTGCATTGGAGCCTGCTCTGTAGGAAGGAAAGTCAACGCCAAGAAATTCGCTGGGACAACCACCATGGCAAAGAGCGGCAAATACGTCGCCACTGCAACAAGAATGACCTGAAGGCCACCGATAATGGTTGGCAACAATAGATCAGAGTTGCTCTCGCGGAGAATTAGCGCATCGAGAGCAGTGAGGATCAGCGCAATGACCATCTCCACTGACCCCGGAGTCCTCAGAAAGTCTCTTATCTGTGACAGCGATTTCTTAATCACTACGCCAAGACCTCTTTCCACACCACAACGCGGTCATCTCTAACGGGATGCAGTAATCAATATATTGTCAGTGCGGTTGAGAGTGCCATTTGCATGATTAATGCCGTGGCGCAGGGGTCGTCGTAAAGCACAAAAAATCCGCCCGGGAAGAATAACCTCTCGGGCGGATTCTGGCTTACTTAGCGAGCGTTACTTACGTCGCGCCGATCCTGGCAGCGGAACTCCGTGCTGGTTGCGCGGAAGGTTCTTAGCGCTTGCCGACGGTGCCTGCGTCTCCTCGGCAGGAGCATCAGCGGCCTGCTCGGTGGAAGTAGCACCTTCCGCCGACTGCTGTTCGGTAACCTCTGGCTGAGCAGGAGCCTCCTCTGCCTCTGGCTGCGCCGGAGCCTCCTGAACTTCGGTTTCCTCGACTGCCGGGGCAGGGGCGCTAGCGACTGGCTTGGCCTTGCGTGCGCCACCTGGAATCGGAGCACCGGATGCGGTCTTCGGCTGCTCAGCTGCTGGCTGCTCGGACTCGGTGGCCGTAACCTCAGCAGCGGTGTCCTCGGCAGGAGTAGCTTCCTCGGCCTTCGGCTTGGCGGCTGGAGCTGCCTTCTTAGCGCCACCTGGGACAGGGGCGCCCTTGCGTGCGCCACCCGGAATCGGTGCGCCCTTGGTTGCCTTCGGAGCCTCAGCCGGAGCCTCGGTTTCCGCAGCTGCTGGCTCTGCCTGCGCGGCCGGCTTAGCAGCCTTGACGCCACCCGGAACTGGAGCGCCCTTCTTGGCACCACCTGGAACCGGTGCGCCGGCCTTTGCTCCGCCTGGCTTCAGTGCGCCACCTGGGGCTGGAGCGCCCTTCTTGGCGCCACCTGGGGTCGGTGCGCCGGCCTTAGCGCCGCCAGGCTTTGGAGCGCCACCTGGGGCTGGAGCGCCCTTCTTGGCGCCACCTGGGGTCGGTGCGCCGGCCTTTGCTCCGCCTGGCTTCAGTGCGCCACCTGGGGCTGGAGCGCCCTTCTTGGCGCCACCTGGGGTCGGTGCGCCGGCCTTAGCGCCGCCAGGCTTTGGAGCGCCACCCGGAGCTGGAGCACCCTTCTTGGCACCACCCGGAGTCGGTGCGCCGCTCTTAGCGCCGCCAGGCTTTGGAGCGCCACCTGGGGTCGGAGCGCCGCCCTTGGCGGCAGCGCCTGCAGCAGCACCAGCAGCTGCGGCACCAGCGCCGGCAGCAGCAGCCTTTTCTGCCTTCTTCTTCTCGGCAGCCTCGGCCTTCTTGCGCTTAGCTTCCTCTGCCTCGAGGCGCTGACGCTCTTCCTCTTCAGCCTTCTTCGGATCGACCCAGCCACGCTCTGGCTGCTCAATCCACTCCGGCTCACGTGCCTGTGGCAGCTCGCCGTCGACCTTCACAGAGTCGCGGAGCATCTGGGCGATGTCCAGGACTTCCGGCTTCTTCTCGTCGTCCTCGATGACGTTGTTGACGCCGTCATTCATCATCGTCTTACAGAACGGGCAGCCGATGGCAATTGCCTCAGCGCCAGTGCCGACAGCCTCTTCGGTGCGGTTGACGTTGATGCGCTGACCGATGGTTTCTTCCATCCACATACGCGCGCCACCAGCACCACAGCAGAAGCCGGTGTTCTTGTTGCGCGGCATTTCGACGAGGTTAGCGCCGGACGCGCCAATCAGCTCGCGCGGAGCCTCGAAGACCTTGTTGTGACGGCCCAGGAAGCATGGGTCGTGGTAGGTGACCTGGCGGCCCTGGCCGGAAGCAACCGGCTGCAGTCGGTTAGCGCGAACCAGCTTGTTCAGCAGCTGGGTGTGGTGGACAACCTCGTACTGTCCGCCCAGCTCTGGGTACTCGTTCTTGAAGGTGTTGAAGCAGTGTGCACAGGTAACAACAATTTTGCGCTGCTTCGGCGGCACACCGTCGAAGACCTCGTCGAGCTGCTCGATGTTCTGCTCTGCCAGCATCTGGAAGAGGAACTCGTTACCAGCGCGGCGAGCGGAATCACCAGTACAACCCTCAGCCTGGGAGAGTACAGCGTACTTCACACCGGCGGTGTAAAGCATTTCTGCAACAGCCTTGGTGGTCTTCTTCGCATTGTCGTCGTAAGCACCGGCGCAACCGACCCAGAACAGGTATTCGGTGTCGTCGAAGCTCTCGACATCTTCGCCCCAAATCGGGACGACGACGCCTTCCTTGCGGACCTCGTTAATCCAGTCGGCACGAGTGGAAGCGTTCTGACCCCACGGGTTGCCCTTGGTCTCGAGGTTCTTGAACAGGCCAGCCAGCTCAGTCGGGAAGTCCGACTCAACCAGAACCTGGTAGCGGCGCATATCGACGATGTGGTCGATGTGCTCAATATCAACCGGGCACTGCTCGACACAGGCACCACAGTTGGTGCAAGACCACAGGACATCCTGATCGATGACGCCTTCGTCACCGTCGCCAACCAGCGGCTTGGTCAGGAGTGCTGCGCCAGCGCCTTCGCCCTCGCGAGCGGTTTCGATGGTCTCGCCAGCCAGCAGGTACGGGGCAGAAGCGTAAGCGTGGTCACGCAGCTGGTTAACCAGCAGCTTCGGGGACAGTGGCTTGGACGTGTTCCATGCCGGGCACTGCTCCTGGCAGCGACCACACTCAGTACAAGAGGTGAAGTCCAGCAGAGCCTTCCAGGAGTGGTCGGTGACCACACCGGTACCCATGGAGTCAACTTCTGGGTCAGCCTCTTCCAGGTTCAAAATCTCGCCGTTAGAGGTCATCGGCTTAGCACTAGCGAGAGCGTTGTAGCCATCAGCGTTGCGCTTGAGCAGGATGTTGGCGAATGCCAGGAAGCGGTGCCATGCGACACCCCAAGTCAGGTTGCGGCCAACAACGAAGAGCCAGACCATACCGGACAGCAGCTTAATCAGCGCGAAGATGGACACCATGACTTCGGAGGCCGGTAGAACCTGTGCGATACCACCGGTGACGAAGTTCGCCCAGGTCCAGACCTCGGCGCCAGTGTGACCGTGGTCGCCGTAGGTAGCCAGCTTGGCGGCCTTGACGAACATCATGCCCAGGCCCTCGATGAGGACGACAGCCTCAACGAAGTAGGCAGCCTTGGCATTGGAGCCGTAGAAGCGGCTCAGGCGTTCCTTGCCCAGGTTGGTCTGGCGGACGAGAATCAGTGCCAGGATACCCAGGGTGGTGCCCAGGCCGAGCAGTTCGTCGATGAAGTGCCAGGCTGTCAGATTCCTGAGGATTGGCCAACCACCGGCTGGCCAAAAGGTCTGAATGTAAGCCTCGAACCACACCAGGGAGCCGAGGAGGAAGCCCACCATGACGAACCAGTGAGCCACAGCAACGCCGGGCTTCTTGGCCATCTTGGTGTGACCGACGATCTCTCGGATCATGGTCCAAATACGGGTTCCCCATTCACCGGTGTGACCGTATGTCTTTTGGCCCACCATGATGGTCTTCACCATATGGGTGAATCCCTTGATAAAGATGAACCAGCAGGGCAGGGACAACAGGACGCCAATAACGCCGACTGCGACGGTGAATCCGGTAGATTCCGGAATCGCCGTGTCAGCCGTCGCTGCGGCGAGGTTGAGCACGCTCATAATGTTCCTTCTAGGCTGGCTCAGCCAGGGTGATGGCTGAGTGAAAATAGTTCTCTTGTGAGTTGTATCACGAGCCAAGGACGTGTACATAACTAACGCCGTAATTAGTGCTGAAATCATGGCTATGCGGTGTAACCTGCGCGTTTTCGGCGATTTTCGCAACGAATGGGTTTCTTAATTCCGTCCGCTGGTCATGCTCTAAATATGTTTCATTAGAAAAATAAGGGTTTACAGTGTGGCGTGCGTCACTGTATGCTGACTTTTGCGCCCCACAGTTTTACAAACGAAACGAAATATACTAGTGCAAACCGTTTTTAAAAAGCGTGGGGTTGCACGTCAGTTGTTTTCCGACCAGTCAAGGAGTTGATTGATTATGACCTCCGTGCAGCCAGACCGTGTCCGTTCTGGGCAGTCCTCCCAGTTCACTGCCGCAGTTGTTGATGAATTCGGGCCAAACCTCAATGTTCGCGACGTCGATCTGCCAAAGCCGGGGCTGAATCAGGCGCTCGTGAAATTGATTGCCTCCGGCGTCTGCCACACTGACTTGCATGCGACAGAGGGGGACTGGCCGGTGAAGCCGGAGCCGCCCTTCATTCCGGGGCATGAGGGAATCGGTGAGGTGATCGAGCTCGGTCCTGGAAAGCATTCGGTCAGCGTGGGTGACATTGTCGGCAATGCATGGCTGTGGTCCGCGTGTGGCGACTGTGAGTACTGCCGGACCGGTCGTGAGACTCAGTGCAACGACGCCGAGTATGGCGGCTATACCCAGGAAGGTTCCTTTGGCGAGTACATGCTGGTCGACACGCGGTATGCCGCTCGCATACCGGAGGGCGTGGACTACCTGGAGGCTGCGCCGATTCTCTGCGCCGGCGTGACTGTATATAAGGGCCTCAAGGTTTCCGAAACGAAGCCGGGTCAGTTTATGGTGGTCTCCGGCGTCGGTGGATTGGGGCATTTGGCGATCCAGTACGCCAAGGCGATGGGTATGCGTGTAATCGCCGTGGATATCGCGGAAGACAAACTCGACCACGCAAAGGAGTGGGGTGCCGAGTTCGTGGTAAACGCCAAGGATGAGGATCCGGTCCAGGCGGTTCAGGCCTATACCGATGGTGGAGCTCACGGCATTCTGGTCACTGCTGTCCATAGGGATGCGTTCGGCCAGGCTCTTGGTATGGCGCGCCGCGATGGAACCATTGTCTTCAATGGCCTTCCGCCGGGGGAGTTCCCGGCGAGTGTGTTCGACATTGTCTTCCGCAATCTCACTATTCGTGGTTCACTTGTCGGCACGCGCCAGGATATGGCCGAGGCTCTCGACTTCTACGCCCGCGGGCTGGTCAAGCCGACCGTTAAGGAGTGCTCGCTGCATGAGATTAATGACGTCTTCGAGCTGATGCGCCAGGGCAAGATCGATGGTCGCATGGCCATTCGCTACTAGCCCCAGGAGTTAGTTGGCGCTTCTATTCCTCGACCGCCTGCCTCATCTGATCTGCAGATAGCCACACTCCGAAAAGGTCGCCGTCGGGCCTAAATCGCTTGCCGACGCTCACGTCAACGGGCACGGGTTCAAATCCGAAGGCTTCGACTGTTGCTCGTGCGGCCTCGAGGGCCGCCGGGTCAGTCGACATGACCGCGATTGCTCGGCGCGGTGCGCCCTCGGCGATCTCTTCCGGGGTTCGGTAGTCGCTAATCAGTTCTTCATAGGAGACGTGGTTTAGCGTCTTGGCGATGTGGGCCCCTGGGAATCGCTTGGCGAGGTCCGCCGTTGTTACGGACTCTGCGGAGTTGGTTCCGGTGGCCTCCCAGGGGTTGGTGGCGTCCGCCGAGCCGTCCGCTGAGGTGGCGGAGTCGATCCTCAAGTACTGCCACGACAATCTGGCACCGTACAAGAGGATTCGCCGCCTTGAGTTCTACGAACTGCCGAAGACGGTGTCCGGCAAAATTCGCCGTGTTGACCTGCGTAAACGCGAAGGTGAGATCCACGCCAGTGATGGCGGCGAGTCCAAGGCCTCGACCGAGTACGCGGACACTGACTTCCCCGGTCTGAAGGGGTAGGGCGGTAGGCGGGAGGTCGGCGGTCAGCGTCGGCCCCTCCCTGGGCGGTCTTGGCCCCGGTGCGGCCTTGCCTCCCCCCCCTGAAATGTTTTTGCCAGCTTTTTGTAGGAAGTAACCGCGAATTCGGCGCTACTTCCTACAAAAAGCTGGCAAAAACGTGCGTGTGGTGCGCTGGTGGGCGTTCGCGCCGACATTTACCGCGCACACGTCCCGCACCCCGCACCTCCTGCACGCACACGCCTGCGCCCCCGCGCCCCCGCGCACTCTTAGGAATTAGTGAAGTTCGCCTCACGCTTTTCGGTGAAAGCGGCCATGCCTTCCTTCTGGTCATTGGAGGAGAATAGGGAGTGGAAGGTGCGACGCTCAAAGAGCAGTCCCTGCGACAGCGTCATTTCGTAGGCCTGGTTGATCTGTTCCTTAATCTGGGTAGTGGCAACCAGCGACTTCGACGCAATGGTGTCGGCGACCTTCAGGGCCTCGTCGAGAAGCGCCTCCGGCTCGACGACGCGGGCGACCAGACCTGCACACTCAGCTTCTTCGGCGCCCATCATACGGCCGGTGAGGCACATCTCCATGGCCTTAGCCTTGCCAATTGCGCGGGTGAGACGCTGCGAGCCGCCCATGCCCGGAGAGATGCCGAGGTTAACCTCAGGCTGACCGAACTTGGCTTTAGCGCCAGCGATGATGAAGTCCGCCATCATGGCGACCTCGCAGCCACCGCCCAGTGCGTAGCCGTTGACGGCGGCGATAACTGGAGTGCGGACGGAAGTCAGAACATCCCAACGTGCGAACCAGTCAGAGACGTACATCTCGGTGCCGGACTTGTCC
Source organism: Corynebacterium sp. HMSC074C05 (assembly GCF_001838325.1). Taxonomy (NCBI): domain Bacteria; kingdom Bacillati; phylum Actinomycetota; class Actinomycetes; order Mycobacteriales; family Corynebacteriaceae; genus Corynebacterium; species Corynebacterium sp. HMSC074C05. Next base: position 162,261 of record NZ_KV836285.1, on the reverse strand, counting down.
GCCATCTCCTTAATGTCCGCACCTGCGGCAAACGCCTTCTCCGAGCCGGTGATGATAATCGCACCGATGCCCGCATCGTTGTCGAAAGCGGTGGCTGCTGCGCCGATCTCTTCCATGGTCTTGTGGTTCAGGGCGTTCAGCGCCTTCGGGCGGTTCAGGGTGATAATGCCGACGCGACCTCGGGTTTCGGTAAGGATGTTTTCGTAATCGGACATATTCGTGTCTCCAAAGCGGTAATAGAAATCAGGTTGTAAGCGAGGTTACCCGTGAGACCAGATTCGGGTGGGGCATTACGGCGATTACATCGGTGTTTTCCTGGATGGGAAAGCGGCGGCAGGGTAGGTCAGCGCGGTCGGGAATTTGTTTTGTGGAGTCTTGCGGCCGGAGCTGGGCTAACGACGTTATAAGAGAGTGCTGAAAACTTATTCACCTTTTGATGCCAAATGGAAGGTTTCTTCTTATACTTACGACGAAGCTAACAGTCCAATCGCGACAAAAGCTCATCAGATGACCGAAAACCTACGCAAAAGTTTGCATCCGCGGGCATATGTGGGGTCCATCGAGTGAAATGACTAAGCGCCACAGGAGTATTGATATGAATCCGGAAATGGGGACACGCTCGCTTACATCATCGAGTGTCGGTTTGGTTACCGAGGGAAACGGTAAGAGGGTCAAGTCATTCAAGCAACGAGTTTGGGCTTCAACAATTGCGGCTTTGCTGGCAGTGGGGCTGACTGCATGTGATGCAGATTCTTTGAAAAACGCTATGGGGGTCGGAGAAAGCTCTGCAACATCAACTTCGCAGGGAGAAAATGCAGAGCAGTCTCAGGGCGATGACAGCCAATCTTCGACTAGTGCGCCCAGTTCGGGGATGGAAAAACCCGGTGATAGTGCCGATAAATCAGACACCGGTACAGCGGAATCGGGCACCGATGTTGAGGGGATGGGTGATGGTTCGACCAAGCTGGAGCCTAGTAATCCAGAGAATGAGAAAATCTACCGCAATAGTCAAGGATGGGAGTTCCTCGAAAACTCAGCGCTTATTGCGCCGGGAGCTCGCTTTCTTGTGAAGGGTGCTGATGATTCGACTTCATCTTGTTCTTTTGCGTGGTGGGTGTACAACAAGGATGAACCCCGGCGACACTACATTACAAGTGCTGGGCACTGCGGGAACAAGGGAGACAACGTATACGTAGAGGATGAAAAAGGGAAGTTCTATAAAGTCGGACAATTTGTCTGGAGTTCGCTCGATCTGGAGGCTAAGAACAATCCGACAGATCATGCATTGATTGAGTTGACTGTTGACCCTAAGTATGTTCACGGCACTCCCATGCTCAAGGGTGCGGAGTTAGCTGGCTGGGCAAGTCCTCAATGGCTTGAGCAAGAACAACCTCGCGTTTGCCGTCTTGGGTACCGTAGTGGGCTTTCATGCGGCCCCTACAAAGAGACTGTGGGGAGCTACATGTTCGGCTTCGGAAATATTTCGGACCATGGCGATTCTGGCGGGGCAGTTTGGGCTGTGGATCCAGAAGACCCAAACCGGATTTATGCAGTGGGGATGACAAGTTACGGCTTCCCTCATGACGCAATTTCAAATGGTGCCGCAGCTCTATCTCCGTTGATTAAGCAGTTTAATTTGACCATTCTCCAGTGACTCGCCCGCTAGGTTGAGCTGCTCCTCATGGGTTGGACCGGAGGGCCGGTAGCTTTCTAGCAGAGGGTGTTTGGTCGCGGAATGATGAAAGGGCCTGGTTCCAATTAACTATCGGAAACCAGACCCTTGAATCCTTATTCGCTTAGAAAAACCGTTTCAAAAATTCAATGGTTCGTCCGTGTCGGTGAAAGCAGGAAAGCTCTTCAAGGAACGTCAAAGCGATTTAGCCTCGCTTGCGCAGTGAAACTACCAATGCGGCAATACCGGTGAGCGCGCCCACGAGGCCGAGTCCCAGGCCTCAGCCGCCAAGCGTGCTGCTGGAATCCTCGCTGGTGGCAGCTGCGGAATGCTCGATGTCATCCGAGTGGTTATCGCTGTGCTCTGTCTCGTCGGTGCCGTGATTATTGCCGTGGTCATGACTGTGACTGTGGTCGTGACCGTGGCTATGTTCATCGTCCTCCGACTTCTCAACCAGGTCCACGGTTGGGGCCGGGTAATCGCTATCGTGGTCCTTTTCAGCCCAGTTCATCGACCCTTTTTCACAGGTCTGCAGTGTCGGCACCTTAACCGTCGACGGCTTCGCGTCATCAGCCACCTTCACGCTGAGCGTCAGAGAGTCCTTCAGGTCTGACGGCAGTGGCGCCTTTGCGGTGTAGATGACCTTCTGTACTTTTTCATTTTCACCGGAGCCAGTCGACTCCTTTGTGACATCCCAGTTCGCATTCACGTTTGGCGTGACCTTTTCGAACTCCTCCGGGATGGTGAACTCTACCTTCGCCGTTGGCGAACCGTCGCAGCCATGGCCGACACCGAAAGCCAGATCGGCGTAACCGCCAATTGGCGCAGACGACGGGGTTGCATGCACATGTGCGGATGCAATGGCGGGGAAGGTGAGGGTTAGTGCGGCGCTTGCCGACGCTACTGCGAGCCCACGGAAAAAGGGGAAATGGTGTCGCTGTGCATTCTGAGGCACGAAAAACTCCTGAATAAGTGGGATGAATTCTTGGCTCAATCGCCCCGTAAGTGGGGGAGAAGTTAGACATGTATTAGTGGAGCCGCCAGAGCTGATTTGGTGTCAGGCCATGGGGTTAACAAGGACATGGCCTGTTGATGAGCCGGTGGCTGCAAAACACGTCAGGGGATTAGTCGGTTCGCTTTGCAGGAAAGTTCCCAGGGCTAGTGCTAAGAAATTTCCCCCTGGAGGACAAAGACAGAATTTTGTATAGAAAATTGCGCTGTCGGCTACCGTGAGTGGCTTTAGAATATAGTTTTAAAAAAAGTCTTTTATTGCGTTGACCTGCGTTGATGGTAAATCTTCTAGAAAAGTTGAGTCGGGTGGGAATAACTTTGCCCCATAGTCCGTTGCACAGCATGACAAACATTGAGTCGGACACACTCAAGTTTGCTTGACAGATTTTCTACGGCAATGCAGACTTGAGCGCGTAAGACTTAAGGGCAATTCTTTTACTCTTCTAGAAAGGTATTCATCATGGGACGCGCTGTTGGTATTGACTTGGGTACGACGAACTCCTGTGTCTCCGTCCTCGAGGGCGGCGAGGCTCAGGTGATTGCGAACGCTGAGGGTTCGCGCACCACTCCGTCGGTGGTTGCATTTGCAAAGAATGGTGAGGTCCTGGTTGGCCAGTCCGCTAAGAACCAGGCTGTCACCAACGTTGATCGCACTATTCGTTCGGTCAAGCGCCACATGGGTACTGACTGGAGCATCGAGATCGATGACAAGAAGTACACTCCGCAGGAGATTTCCGCTCGTACGCTGATGAAGCTGAAGCGCGACGCTGAGTCTTACCTGGGCGACGACGTCACTGATGCGGTTATTACCGTTCCGGCTTACTTCAACGACGCCGAGCGTCAGGCAACCAAGGAAGCAGGTCAGATTGCTGGTCTGAACGTCCTGCGCATTGTTAATGAGCCGACTGCTGCTGCACTTGCTTACGGCCTGGAGAAGTCCGACAAGGAGCAGACCATTCTGGTCTTCGACCTCGGTGGCGGTACCTTCGACGTCTCGCTGCTGGAGATTGGCGATGGTGTTGTTGAGGTTCGCGCAACTGCTGGTGACAACAAGCTCGGTGGCGATGACTGGGATCAGCGCATCGTTGACTGGTTGGTTGAGAAATTCCAGTCCAGCAACGGCATTGACCTGACCAAGGACAAGATGGCTCTGCAGCGTCTGCGTGAGGCTGCAGAGAAGGCCAAGATTGAGCTGTCCTCCTCGCAGCAGGCATCTATCAACCTGCCGTACATCACCGTTGATGCTGACAAGAACCCGCTGTTCCTGGACGAGACCCTGTCCCGTACTGAGTTCCAGCGCATCACCTCCGATTTGCTTGATCGCACTCGTAAGCCGTTCCAGCAGGTCATTGCTGACGCTGATGTTCCGGTTTCCGACATTGACCACGTCGTGCTGGTCGGTGGTTCCACCCGTATGCCGGCAGTCTCTGAGCTGGTCAAGGAACTGACCGGTGGTCGTGAGCCGAACAAGGGTGTTAACCCGGACGAGGTTGTCGCAGTTGGTGCTGCTCTGCAGGCCGGCGTTCTGCGCGGTGAGGTCAAGGACGTGCTGCTGCTCGACGTCACCCCGCTGTCGCTGGGTATTGAGACCAAGGGCGGTGTCATGACCAAGCTGATTGAGCGCAACACCACTATCCCGACCAAGCGTTCGGAGACCTTCACCACTGCTGAAGACAACCAGCCGAGCGTTCAGATTCAGGTCTTCCAGGGTGAGCGTGAGATGGCTGCTGCCAACAAGCTGCTGGGCTCTTTCGAGCTGGGCGGTATCGCTCCGGCGCCGCGTGGTGTCCCGCAGATTGAGGTCACCTTCGACATCGACGCCAACGGCATTGTCCACGTCACCGCTAAGGACAAGGGCACTGGTAAGGAAAACACGATCACCATCCAGGACGGCTCCGGCCTCTCCAAGGAGGAGATCGACCAGATGATCAAGGACGCTGAGAAGCACGCTGACGAGGACAAGAAGCGCCGCGAGGAGCAGGAAGTCCGCAACTCGGCTGAGTCCATGGCTTACCAGACCCGCAAGTTCGCATCGGAGAACGAGGACAAGGTCTCCCAGGACATCCGCGACCGCGTTGAAGAGGCTGCCAAGGAAGTCGACGAGGCTCTGAAGGGCTCCGACATCGAGGCCATCAAGTCCGCCGTCGAGAAGCTGTCCACTGAGAGCCAGGAGATGGGTAAGGCTATCTACGAGGCTCAGGCAGCTGAGGGTGCAACCGCAGCCGAGGGTGCTGAGGCCGCTGACGCTGACGACAACGTCGTTGACGCTGAGGTCGTCGACGAGGATGAGAAGGACAAGTAAGAATGACTGACCAGGATCAGGGAAACCAGCCCACCCCGGAGGAGCCGGCCAACCTGGCCGATCAGGTCAACGAGGTCTTCGAGCAGGCCAAGCTTGACGACGACGTGGAGCCGGCGACCGAAAATGCCGCCGGCGACACCGCCGCGGAGGAAGCTGCAGACCCAGTTGCAGCCATCCAGCGTGAGTTGGATGAGCGTACGGAGGACCTGCAGCGCCTGTCGGCGGAGTTCGCAAACTACCGTCGTCGAGTTGACCGAGACCGTGAGGCCGAGCGCGTACAGGCAAAGGCAAAGCTGGCTGGAGAACTGCTGGTTTTGGCTGATGACCTCGACCGGGCTGAAGAGCACGGCGACTTGGCAGACGGCACCCCGCTGAAGGCTTTCGCGGATAAGTTCCGCGGTGTGCTGACCGCACAGGGGGTTGAGGAGTTTGGTGCTGCAGGAGAGGAATTCGACCCGGACATCCACGAGGCTGTCCAGGATCTCTCCGAAGGGGATGACAAGGTTCTAGCCAATGTGCTGCGCAAGGGCTACCGCATTAATGACCGTGTCATCCGTACGGCGATGGTAATCATCGGCGATCCGCAGTAGCGGAGACACAAGTGACGCAGATTTCTTTGAATTAGTTTTTTGAAAGGAGGAGATGCACCATGACTCAACGGGAATGGGCAGATAAGGACTATTACGCTGACTTGGGCGTCTCTAAGTCTGCGTCACTCGACGAGATTAAAAAGGCCTACCGCAAGTTAGCCCGGGAGAACCACCCGGATAAGAACCCGGGCAACAAGGCTGCTGAAGATAAGTTCAAGCGAATCTCCGAGGCATACTCGGTGGTCGGTGACGAGGACAAGCGCCGCGAATACGATGAGCTGCGTGCAGCGCTCGCAGGTGGTTTCCGATTCCCCGGTGCCGCAGGTGCCGGCGGAGCCGGTGCTGCCGGTGGACGTGGATTCGACTTCGACGTGTCGGATCTCTTCGGAGGAGGTGCCGGATTCGGTGGCAATGCTGGTGGTGCAGGTGGCCTAGGTGATTTCCTGGGCGGCTTCGTAAACCGCAATGGTGGCGCTGGTGCTGCCGGCCGGCAGAAGGCCCGCCGTGGTGCGGATGTGGAGACAGAGATTACGCTCGATTTCCGCGAGGCCGCCCAAGGTGTCACTATCCCGCTGCAGCTCACCAACCCGTCGCCATGCACGAACTGCAATGGTTCGGGTGCAGCGCCGGGAACCTCGCCGATGACGTGTACCACCTGCCACGGTTCGGGGTATGTCAAGGAGCAAAAGGGGGCCTTCGGCTTCTCCAGCCCGTGTGCGGACTGTGGTGGCCAGGGAACTCGCATTGAGAATCCCTGCTCGCAGTGTAACGGCACCGGTGTGACCACCCGTCGTCGTACCATCACCGTTCGCGTCCCCGCAGGTGTGGTGGACGGCCAGAAGGTTCGTCTTGCTGGCCAAGGTGAAGCGGGACTGCGAGGGCGTCCGGCCGGTGACCTCTTTGTCACCGTTCATGTTCGCCCGGATGAAGTCTTCACCCGCAGCGGCAATGACCTTGAGGTCACGGTACCGGTGAGCTTCGGCGAACTCGCACTCGGCGGCACCATTACTGTGCCGACGTTGGGTGACAAGATTCGTGTGCGTGTGCCGGCTGGCACAGCCGATGGCCGAACACTGCGTGTGCGCGGTCGGGGTATCCCAAAGCGCAATGGCACTCCGGGTGATCTGCTAGTGACCGTGCGCGTGAAGGTACCGACCAATTTGGATGACAATGCCACTTCGGCATTGCGCTCCTACGTCGAAGCGGAGCGTGCTAGCGGGTTCAATCCTCGTGAGGGGTGGGCAGGTGCGAAATAATGTCCGACAACACTGAGGTCTATGTCATATCCGTAGCCGCGAATCTCGCCGGCATGCATGCGCAGACGCTGCGTAATTATGACCGACTCGGGTTAGTAACTCCACAGCGCACTTCCGGCGGAGGTCGGCGCTACACCAAACGCGATGTTGCGCTGCTGCGTGAGATTCAGCGTCTGAGTCAGGAAGACGGCGTCAACTTGGCCGGTATTAAGGCCATCATCGATCTGACTGAGCGGGTGGATTCGCTTGAGCAGGAAAATGCAGAACTGAGAGAGCAGCTCTATCAAGCAAAGGCACAGGCTCGCCGCTCGCGTGGCGAACTGGTTCACGTCCCACGCTCTACGGCCGTGGTGATGTGGGAGCCGCGCACGCGGCGCGGGCGCAGAGGTGATCGTGTTGGGGAGGATAACCCACACGGGTGATTGAACGGACTAAGCAGCGTCGGCTGGTTAGTCCGTTTTCTCTTGGCTTGTTAATTTGGGCCGCGGATAAGCAACTGTTGATCTGAGACGCCGGTCAGCTATCAGTTAGCCACCGGTTGGTCTCGCGAGTGAAAACTTCATCGTCAAAGTAGTGTTCGATGTGTGGGTTGCCCTGAACGTGCCGATACTTTTGAGGAATATCCTGCACGGGAGTGACCATGAATTCGGCCAAGTCTCGCATGGACAGGCCACGCTCACTCAGGTTGAGTGTGTACGCGCCGAAGTCTTTATCCGCCGGGTTTTTCCCATGAATCTCCAGTTCGGCAGGAATACGAATGGGGTCCATCGGGGACGTCGCCACCGCCACACGGTGGCTATTTTCATATTCGGGTCGGGCTGTACCGTCCGGCTTGAGCAGTTTCATGTCGTTTGCGCGCTCCAGTCCAGGGCCAACACCTGGCGGAGCTATGAGCAGCACCCTATCCGCGTAGAGGCCACTACCAAGGGAGGCCTGCGAGACCACCGTCGCCCCATAGCTATAGCCGGCGACAACGTGTCGCTGAGTAGGAGACTGGGCATGGGCGGTAGCGCCACCGGCAACTGCAGTGTCACCGCTATCGACACCACCGGAACGCTCAATCAAACCGGCTTGCAAGTGCTGCAGCCGCTCTGCAGCAAAATTGTGATACTCGGTGCGTATGGCCTCACGGAGGTTGGGTGGCGCGTCATAGGAAAACAACACCACCGCCACATCCTCCGGATCTCCACCGGCGGCGTGGAAGGTCGCGGCTACACGCTCGAACTGCCTGCTAGCGTCCTCCGCGCTAGAGCTGGTACCGGGGACGAGAGTGATCACAGTCGATGCTCGCTCAACGTCACCGAACGCAATCGCAGAATGTCCAGGCGAGGACTCCAATAGTTGTCCAGGAGGCAGCCCCAAAGCCCTGGCGCGAGCGGACATGGCGGCATCTATCTCTGATAGCGGGCTACTCGAATACGCCCCAGCCCATCCGCTCCCAACTTCCAAGTCCCAACCACCGTCAATCTCTTTGTCGCTAGTGGTGCCAGTACTACGACCAGCCTGCGATGGCTGCAATCTACCCGAGCCACTAGCTCCGCTTGCCACCAGTGGTGAAAGAGCTGAGATTGCGCCCGCCGCCTTCTCATCGAGTCGGTTGAGTTCAGCCAAGGCCGACTGAATCCGAAGCTGCGAGGTTGCACGCCATTCGGCCATGGTGGAAGGCCCGGAAGGAATTTTGGGATGAACGAGGCTGCGCGCAATCGTAGACAGCATGCCCTCCGGCGGAGTCACCGCACCAGAAACCAGATTCACCTGAAACCCCAGGTTGGTTGCCTGGTTTACCGCGTCGGTAAGTTCGCGGATGACGTCGTTAAGCATGGCGGCGGTATCGCTGCAGCAGGCGGCGAGACGTTCGAGCGCTACGCTGCTCCGGCGCAGACGCGTGGAGCTGTGGGTGACAGAAGCCTCGGCGGCGCTGCGGTTGTCGCCGGCGAAGTCATCCTCTGAAAGCGCGTTGAGTGCGCCCTGGGAACTGTCGGCGGAATCGGTGAGGGCGCGCGCCCCGGAACGCAGCGCCCGGGCGAGGATCTCCAGCGAATCCACACGCCACAGCAGCGCTTCGCCTACCGTGACCATGACGGCTTTTCCAAGGCGGCGGACTGGTCATGCTCGTGCGCGAGAGCGCTGACCGCGAGGGCATCGGCAGTCTGCGCAATAACGTCGATGTTTGTGCACGCGGCAAGCAATGATTCCGACCACTTCCCACAAGTAGTGGAGGCAGCGGGGACAATCCGTGAGCCGGGCAGGGCAGAGGTGAGGTCGGCACTTCCCGGGGCAGCTGCGACGATGGTGGAAAGACCATCAATACGAGTGGAGATCTGCTGGTAAGAGCGGCTTAAGGCGGATAGTTGAGCTGGATTGACTGTGATGTGTTCGGCCATGTTTTTGATTCTGCTGGGTGGCGAAAGGCAGCGGAAGAGCATCTTCAGCGAACTGTGGATAACTCTGAGCGATAGCAACGCACGGCGACGTCCTGTGGATAACTTCAGGACAGTCAATCCGGGGGAGCCGGTAACATTTAGGCATGCGTATTGCACTGGCTCAGTTGGAATTGTCAGCATCGGTTGAAGAGAATCTGGACGCGGTGAAGGTGACTATCGCGCGAGCAGCACAGGACAACGCCGATTTGGTGGTCTTCCCCGAGGCCACGATGAAGGCGTTCAATTCCGGTCGCCTGGATGCCGTGGCGGAGTCCAGCAGCGATAGGTTCGTAGCGGAGGTCTCGCAGGCCGCTCACGATGCCGGAATCAGCGTGGTAGTCGGCATGTTCCGCCCGGCAGATGAAGTGGAGCGCGACGGTAAGACGATGCACCGCGTCTTCAATTCGCTGCTCCTGGCTTGGCGTGATGAGGACGGCCCCGGTGTCGAGTTCTACGACAAGCTCCACCTCTTCGACGCTTTCGGGTTTCGCGAATCCGATACCGTCGCGCCGGGCAACGCGCACGTGGTGTGTGATGTCCCGCTTGCCGACGGATCGTCGGTCGCCCTCGGCCTTGCGACATGCTTTGACATCAGGTTTCCGGAGCAATTCATTCAACTGGCCAACCTGGGCGCGGAGGTCATCGCGCTGCCTGCATCGTGGAATGATGGTCCGGGCAAGGTGACGCAGTGGCAGACTCTGGTCTCGGCGCGTGCGCTGGATAGCACTTGTGTGATTGCGGCAGTTGATGCGGCCCGGCCTGGCGGGGCTAAGGCAGCGGGGAAGGATGAGGGGCCAACTGGCGCGGGGCACTCCATGCTGGTCAATGCGGACGGCGGGGTTATTGCCTCGGCGGGCTACAGCCCGCAGTTGCTTGTCGCCGATGTTGATATAGCGGAGGTGGAGCGGATTCGCCGCTCGATTCCGGTGCTGGAGATTCGCGATCAGGGCTAGCTGGGAAGCAATGAAGAGGGCCGAGCCGAGCTGAAAGCAGGAGTGGGGGAGCGAAGATTGCGGGATATTAGCCTATAGTTCTACCGATTCGGGCGAAGTCCTTTATATTTCTTATCATGCTGCTCCACATCCTCTGGGTCATTGGAATTACGGCCGAAGGCGTCACCGGCGCACTAGCGGCCGGTCGAATGCGCATGGATCTCTTTGGGGTTTCAACAATTGCGTGCATGACTGCTATCGGCGGTGGTACCCTGCGCGATGTCATTCTCGGCCACTATCCGTTGGTGTGGGTTGCAAGCCCACAATATTTGCTGGTTATCGTCGGTGCGGCACTGATCACGGTGCTGTTGGCCGACTTCCTGATGAAGCACTTCCGAGTCGTGTTCTTGGTCGCTGACGCGATCGGTTTGTCGGCGTTTTCCATCATTGGTGCCCGCGTGGCCATGGAGATGGGGCATGGTGTCATCATCGCTATTGTCGGCGCCGTTCTTACCGGTGCGTTTGGAGGTGTGCTCCGCGACCTGATGTGTGACCGCGTCCCACTGGTGTTCCAAAAGGAGCTCTATGCCTCCATCGCAGTCGTCGCGGCGACGCTTTACTACGTGCTCGACATGGTTGGCCTGCACGAGAGCATCAACATTATCTGCGCTGTACTGTCGGCGCTGTTCATTCGACTAGCGGCGCTGTGGCGTGGCTGGTCGCTGCCGGTGTTTGACTACCAGGGGCGCGATTAAAAAAACTCCCGCACCAAGAAAACCTGGTGCGGGAGTTTTTAGTTGCGCTAGCGGCTACCTAGAGGCGCCCACAAGCGCAGATGCACAGCGAAGCGCAAATGCACAGCGGACGATTAGGAAATCGAAGCCTCGTAGATGCCCTTGACGGACTCAGCCATGGTTGCGTTGAACTCTTCATCGGACTGCTGAGCGGACAGGCCCTCAGACAGTGCACGGGAGAAGGAAGCAATCATGCCGTGGTTGCGGGACAGGCGCTCGTTGGCGTCCTCGCGCTCGTAGCCACCGGACAGGGCAACGACGCGCATGACCTTCGGGTGCTCAATCAGTGGCTTGTACAGGTCGTCCTTGGTCGGGATGGAAACCTTGATCATAACCTTCTGGTCATCAGCCAGGTCATCCAGGCCGGCGAGCAGCTCGCGCAGGACGATGTCCTCAGCCTCTGCCTTGTCGGCAGCGTTGATGTCGACCTCCGGCTCCAGAATCGGAACCAGACCGTGGGACAGAACCTGCTTGCCGAACTCGAACTGCTGAGCAATGTTGGCCTTGATGCCCTCTTCGTTTGCCTCAGCAATAAAGGAACGCATCTTGGTGCCGAAAATGCCCTTAGCGACACCACGCTCCAGCAGCTCATCCAGGCCCGGGCACGGCTTCATAAGCTGAACGCCGTTTTCCTTGTCTGCCAGGCCCTTGTCGGTCTTCAGGAACGGGACGATGCCCTTCTTTTCCCACAGGTACTGAGCGGTCGGGATTCCCTCAATGTCGCGATCCATGGTCTGCTCGAAGAGAATCGCGCCAATAATCTGCTCAGAGTTGAAGGACGGGGAAGTGATGATGCGGGTACGCATCTCGTGAACCAGGTCGAACATTTCATCTTCGTTCGAGTACTGATCCTCGTTGATGCCGTACAGGCGCAGAGCCTTCGGGGTAGATCCACCGGACTGGTCGAGAGCGGCGATGAAGCCCTTGCCCTCAGTCATCTGACGTGCCTGCTCGATGTTCATTCGAGTCCTTTCGTGAGAATGAAGGAATGTCATCTACCAGGGTAACCAAAACAGTATGAGTGCGCTGCCCGCCCATCACTCACATGGGGGAAGTCGAATCAGGCGGGAGTGCGCTGGTGAGGGCGTCGGACGGTGTGTCGGAGTGCGTCCGCACGTGGTTTCTGGAGCTCTCCAATGTTTTCTAGTGCTTTCCGGTGCGCTACTGCGCTTAACGACGCTGCCGAGCGCAATCCTTTTCGCTGTGGATGTGGCGTGAATCACAGTATGAAATTGTAAAATTTGAAGTTGAGTGGAACAGACTCAAGGCTGAATACGTTATGGGTAGTGAATGACAAAGTTGAGTCAAAGGGGCGCAAGTTATGAGTTTTACACCAACAACTAAGACTGGAGAAGTTCTCCAGGAAGCTATGAAGGCCGCGACCAGCGCGGGTAACCCGGATATTCGGCCTGGGCACATTCTGGTAGCGCTGCTGGAGCAAAAGGAGGGTATTGCGGCTCCGCTGCTTGAGGCAGCGGGTGTTAATCCTTCCGGGGTTTTGACCCGCGCTAAGGAGCTGGTCGCGGGGTACCCGTCGGCAAGCGGGGCGAATATGGCGAACCCGCAGTTTAATAGGGATGCCGTTAATGCACTGAACGCTGCCGAGGAGCTGGCGGGCGAGCTTGGAGACGAGTATGTCTCCACGGAAATTCTGCTTATCGGTGTAGCAACTGGCCAGTCGGAGGCGGCAACTGTGCTGCAGTCGGCGGGCGCTACTGCCGAGGCATTAAAGGGCGCGCTGACTAGCGTGCGTGGATCGAGGAAGGTTACAACGGAAAATCCAGAAGAGCAGTACCAGGCTCTGGAAAAGTATGCGACGGACTTAACCGCGCGGGCGCGTGAGGGCAAGATTGACCCTGTTATCGGCCGCGATGCGGAGATTCGTCGCGTGGTTCAGGTCCTAAGTCGTCGCACCAAGAACAATCCTGTGCTCATTGGTGAGCCGGGCGTTGGTAAGACGGCCATTGTCGAGGGGCTGGCGCGACGCATTGTTGCGGGTGATGTGCCGGAATCTCTGAAGGGCAAGACGCTGATGAGCCTGGATCTAGGCTCCATGGTCGCCGGTGCGAAGTACCGCGGTGAGTTCGAGGAGCGCCTGAAGGCGGTTCTGGACGAGATTAAGGAATCCGACGGTCAGATTATTACCTTCATCGATGAGATTCACACCATCGTTGGCGCTGGCGCCACGGGTGATGGCTCGATGGATGCGGGCAACATGATTAAGCCGATGCTGGCTCGTGGTGAGCTCCGCCTGGTCGGTGCGACGACCTTGGATGAGTACCGCAAGTACATCGAGAAGGATGCTGCGCTGGAGCGTCGTTTCCAGCAGGTCTTTGTCGGTGAGCCGAGCGTTGAGGACGCCATCGGTATTCTGCGTGGCCTGAAGGAACGCTACGAGGTCCACCACGGTGTTCGTATCCAGGATTCCGCGCTGGTGGCTGCGGCAACGCTGTCGGATCGCTACATCACATCCCGCTTCCTGCCGGATAAGGCCATTGACCTGGTGGATGAGGCCGCATCGCGTTTGCGTATGGAGATTGACTCCTCGCCGGAGGAAATCGACTCCGCGGAACGTATTGTGCGCCGCCTCGAAATCGAGGAAATGGCCCTGGAGAAGGAAACTGACATCGCGTCGAAGGAGCGTCTGGACAAGCTCCGTGAGGAACTTGCAGATGAGCGCGAGAAGCTCAACGCTCTGAAGACTCGCTGGCAGAACGAGAAGTCCTCGATTGATGATGTTCGCTCCGTTCGCGAAGAGCTCGATGCCCTGCGCACTGAGTCCGAAAAGGCTGAGCGCGAAGGTGACTACGGGCGCGTCGCAGAGCTGCGTTACGGGCGCATTCCTGAGTTGGAGAAGAAGCTGGAGGCCGCCGAGGAATCGGTCGCTGACGCAGAGGAAAACTCCATGCTCAAGGAGGAGGTCACGCCTCAGGAAGTCGCTGAGGTTGTCTCCGCCTGGACGGGTATCCCGGCTGGCAAGATGATGCAGGGCGAAACCGAGAAGCTACTGGAAATGGAGCTCAACCTCGGCCGTCGCGTCGTTGGTCAGAATGCCGCTGTGGAGGCTGTCTCCGATGCTGTCCGCCGTTCGCGTGCGGGTGTTGCCGATCCGAACCGTCCGACTGGTTCCTTCCTGTTCCTCGGTCCAACTGGCGTTGGTAAGACGGAGCTGGCCAAGGCGCTGGCGGAGTTCCTCTTCGACGATGAGCGTGCGATGGTTCGCATCGATATGTCCGAGTACGGCGAGAAGCACTCTGTCGCTCGTCTGATTGGTGCCCCTCCCGGATACGTTGGCTACGACGCTGGCGGTCAGCTCACCGAGGCTGTTCGTCGCCGTCCGTACACCGTCGTGCTTTTCGACGAGGTGGAGAAGGCTCACCCGGACGTGTTCGATGTGCTCCTGCAGGTGCTCGATGAGGGGCGCCTGACTGATGGTCAGGGTCGAACCGTGGACTTCCGAAACACGATTCTGATTCTGACCTCCAACCTCGGCGCTGGTGGTACGCATGAACAGATCATGGATGCGGTCAAGATGGCCTTCAAGCCGGAGTTCATCAACCGTCTCGACGATGTAGTGATCTTCGATCCGCTGACCTCCGAGCAGCTGCGCGGCATTGTGGACATTCAGGTTCGCAACCTGGCGGAGCGTCTGGCTGCACGTCGTCTGGTGCTGGATGTCTCCGATGGGGCACTGGATTGGCTGTCGGAGCGCGGCTACGACCCGGCCTATGGTGCCCGTCCGCTGCGTCGCCTGGTGCAGAAGGCAATCGGCGATGAGCTGGCACGTCGACTGCTCGCGGGCGATGTTCGCGATGGTGACCGTGTAGAGGTTACGGTTGCTGACGATGGCGAGTCGCTGAAGGTTGTCGGCTATGGCGAGGACGGCGTAGCCCGGGTCTAGGGCGCCCAATCCTCAGGGCGATACCTGTTCAGCAGGCTGTCCGTTTGTTGGGGCGGTTTGGGAGATTTTTCTCCTGAACTGCCCCTTTTTTGTGCTTTTGTTGTCCGGGCTTATGTTCCTTGCGGCCGATCGCGTGGGCTTGTTGCATTCCGGTCGGCCTGGGGTGCACCGGTATAGTGCGCAAATATGACTAACTTTCAGTGGCGACCAGCGACAGACTCCGACCGCCCCTTCATTGCCTGGATGGACGAACTAACGGAAACGTTCGGAGATGAAAGTCAGCCACTGCCGGAAGACTATGTAGTGACGAGGCGTCAATACGTCGACCAGTGGGACGCGAGTCAGGGCGGGGTTATCCTTTTCGCCACTTCGCTTGACGACGCTGACCTCGAGTCGCTCAGTGGCGACATGACCCGCACTGACCCATTTGAACCGAGGGTTTCTCGCGAGGCTACTTACAGTGCGGCCGCCATTAAGGCGGAATGGTTGGAGCGCGGGGATTCGTCGTCAAGCGAAGAATGCGAGGGCTATGAAGTGCCGGTGGGGGCGGCCTGGCTGCGTACGTTTACGAAGGACGATCCGGGGTACGGTTTTGTGGAAAATGGGATTCCTGAGGTAGCGATTGCGCTGCGTCCGGGTGTAGTCGGACGCAGGCTGTCGCAGCCGATGATTGCGGGGCTTCTTGAGTATGCGCGTGAGCTGGGGTACCCGGGGGTTAGTCTGGCTGTCCATGATGCCAACCCGCGGGCGGCGAAAGCTTATGTGAAGGCGGGGTTTGAGCTAGTGGGGCGCTCGAGCTTCCCGGACCACGATGTGATGGTGGTGCGGTTTTAGGCTTTCGGCGTGCAGTTTTTTTTGGGGGGGGCTGCGCGGGTTGGTCGGGTTTTTAGGGCGGATGGTGGGGTATTCGAGCTCTGGAAGCACGGCAGTGTTTCGGAAAAAGATTCGAAAAAGTTGACTTAGGGGGTTGTGGGGTGCCGAATGGGTGTGCGATAATATGGGGGAGGGAAATTAGTTAGTCCATTTGGGGATTCGGATTGCTAGCGTTTTAAAAGGGGGTGGGAGAAATGTCTACACCATCGGCGCCAAACGGCAGTGGACCGCTTTCGACATCTCAGGTTTTAGATGTGGTTGCGCAGTTTGAAGCTCTGTCGACAGTCATCGTGGAGAACTTCGAAGTACTTTCACCGGATCATGCGCACGATGCATATAAGTCGATTGAGAAAGCGCGAAAACGACTCGCAGTAATTGATGCGACTTATGTGGAGACCATGAAGGGGCGGATGCCCAGCGCGGAGCATCGAAAGATTGCGTGGCTAGCGCAGGAGATGCGAATCTCGCGAGTAGAAGCGAGGCAGCGTATCAACGTCGTCGGGCGCCTGAGTAGGAATGTTGATCCGTTTGCTCCGGCGAATGAGGATGTGCGAATGCCGAACCTTCGTCAGAAAGTTGAGGAAGGTGTTGTCGGTGCGGATGCTGTTTCGAAGATTGACAAAGCCGTTCGTGAGCTGCCGGCAACGGAGCATGCACAGCTGTCTAGGCTGCTGGACAAGCACATTGCAGATTTAGTGGACAAAATCCGTGTTGATGATCTCAATAAATTGCCGAACCGCCTGCGGGCGATGTTGGGGGTTGATGACCCGTATACGGATGAGGACCGCGCTCGGAAACGAAGCCTAAAAATCGGTGCTCAGGGGCCGGACGGCATGAGCCGGTTGAGCGGTGTGGTTACGCCTTCGTTTGCAGCGGTGCTCAAAAGGCTGCAGGCGGATCATGCGCGCCCTGGCGGGTTACTCGAAGAAGGTGCCGATGACCAGCGGAATCCGGAGCAGCGTTTTCATGATGCCGTGGAAGCGGCGGTGAATGGGGGCTTTCAACCAGGCGGTGACCTTCAGCCGGCGCGGGGGACGACATCGGTGGTCACCGTCGCGCATATCGCAGATGTGGCAGCGCTAGCTGGAGTCTCCTTGCCTGATGGGAAAGATTTTGTACTTCCTGGATCGGGCAAAGCGGTCTCTGATGCGGGAGTGCGAATTTCCATTAGTCAGGCCGTGCAACAGATGGTTGATAGAAATTCGTTCCTCCAAGTCTTGGGGAATGAGGGGCAGACCTTGTACTTTGGTCGGTCCCGCAGGCTGGGGACTTTGCCACAGTATCTGGCCCTTCTTGGAGAGGAAGGAGGTTCCTCCGCGCCGGGCATGGGCACTCCGGGAGCTATGTGTGATGTTCACCATGTGCAGTCGTGGTCTTCCGGTGGTGGCACTGATCTGGATAATCTCACGTTGGTTGATCCGGGTACGCATCGAAAGATCGATGATGCTCGATGTGATGAAAATGCTTGGTGGACGCTTCGGCCGGATGAGGTGCCGGGGATTCTAGGAACTGACGAAGGGGACGGGGTTAGTGGGGAGTGCGAGCCGGTCTCTACTGATCGTGTGGTCTGGGTGGCCCCGAAAGGCAAGGAAGGAAACCGAAAAGCGGAATCCAATGAGGACCCCGATACGTTCGATAGCCCGGGGCGCTGGTTGCGTCGTAAAGCGCGAGAGAAACGGGCGGGGGACACAGCGGATGGCAATGGTGAGACGGGACAGGATCCCGGTGGGTAGTCGGGTAGGGAGCGGGGTCCTGGCTTAGAGGCTGATCTTCCGTTTCGTAGTCAGCTTTGCGTTAATGAAGCGGTTGAGGAAAGGGGCACCGACGCTGGCGGCATAGTGCAGCAATTTTGTCGGCAGGTTGACGGGGAAGTCAGCCTTAGTAATCGTGCCCTGTTTCTGGTCGATGCAGTCGACGATTGTGTTGGCGACATCAGCTGGTGTGATGCGAATACCCATGCGCTTGGTGCCGTCAGTGCTGACATTTTCGAGCAGAGACGTCAACAACTCCGACGGTTTAGCCGCGGGAAAGCAGTTTTTCTGCGGTGGCACGGCCGATTCCATGGCCTGCGTTTGAGATGAGAACGGCCAGGTGGGCAGCATCTTCAGACATCTTCCCGAGCTCCTAGTTTTAATAACGTACATATCGCGCTACCAAGTCAATCGATTTAGAATCCGGGATTATGACAACATCCATCTCGGTACAAGAGCTTCGTGACAAGATTGCCGGTGGCGGTCGCATCGTCGTCGTTGACGCACGCTGGTCGCGCGCTAAAAAACCATATGACTCCTACGCTACGGCTCACATCCCTCTGGCCGTGTTTTGTGATCCCGAGTTGGATCTAGCGGGTGTTCCCAGCCGAGAAGCTGGTCGCAACCCGCTGCCGGATATCGAGCGTGTGCGCGATGCCGTCCGTCGTTGGGGAGTCCGCTCGGAGCATCTGGTGATCGTCTACGACGCGGGCGATGGGCTGTTCGCATCACGTGCTTGGTGGATTCTGCGCTGGGCGGGTCTGGAGAATGTGCGTGTCCTCACCGGCGGGTTAGCTGCTTGGGAAGCAGATGGAAACGAGACTGCCTTCGGTCCCGGCAATCTGCCGCAGCCTGGAACGATTGCGGTGAGCGAGGGCAATATGCCTGTTGCCAGCCTCGACGACGTACGCACCTGGTCTGAACGTGGAATTTTGGTGGATGCGCGTGAGTCCAGCCGCTTTGAAGGCCGCAGTGAGCGCGTCGATCTGCAGGCAGGTCACATCCCGGGTGCCGTGAACCTGGCGGCTCGCAGTCTGCAAAATGCCGACGGCTCCTTCCTGCCTGTTGAGCAGCTCCGTGAGCGCTTTGCCTCCGTCGGTATCGAAGCCGGTCGTAATGTAGCGGTCTACTCCGGTTCCGGTCTTCATTCCTCACTGTTCATTCAGGCCATGGAAGAAGCGGGCATTACTGACGCCTCGCTGTATGTCGGAGGCTGGTCCCAGTGGGCTGGCAATCCGAGCCTGCCTATCGTCCGTTTCTAAGCGGCGCCGGACTCGCATGTGTCCGGGGCAGGGCGACCGCCCCCAGGGAACCCCTGATGTGTCGTCCATGTGGATATTTCCCCTCGCCCTTACGGTTCTAGAGAGTCCTGTACGCTCTCGCCTCGGGCATTGGCATTGCGCCAGACGGGGGACGGCATATTGTCGCTGACCAAATAGAACGGCTTCTGGCTTAAGCTAGGAGATTAATGATTCCCCTAGTATTCACCCTCGCAGCGATCCTCATCATCGCCGCAGTCGCGCTGTTCGTTGTCGACCGCCGCCGTCGCAGCACAAGTGAGACTGCTGTGGCGTCTCCTTCGTCGCCATCGCTTTACGACGAGCCTTCGGACTCCACCGGCGAAGTAACCGGTGTGGCGGCAGAAGATGTTGTGCCTGAACAGCCGGATTCTTCAGAGCAGGGCAGCTCTGAGACAGCTTCTGTGGTGAGACCGAATGTCGCAGCTGGCGCTGACTCTGAGGTTGTCGCTGAGACTGATGGTGCCGCTGAAGTTGACCCTGAAACTGAGTTTTCGACGACAGAACTGGGTACTTCAGCTGGGCAAATGATGCCGGCGGAGCCTGAATCTGTCGCGGGAATCGAACCGGCGGCCCCTGCTGAAATGTCCGAAGCAACAGAAAACACGGGAGCTTCCGAAACATCGGGACCAGCAGCTGACCTGAATGCGGGAACGGACGGGACTCTCCGAAGTGACGCGGAGTCTGGCGCGGAGTTTGGCACAGGGGCTGGCGCGGAGCCAGCCGAGTCAGTGACTGCTGAAGATACTGATACCGTGGATGAGCCCGAGACAGGTTTAGTGGGCGACACCAGTGCCACAGAGGCCAACAGCACCACCGCTGCTGACGCTCGCACTGGAACTGTTGACGGTACAGAATTCCAGGCTGCGTCGGTCGAAAATACCGAGACCGGCGAAGTGCCGCAATCATCCGATTTTGCGGCGCACGCCCAGGCCACTCAGGTCACCCAACCCGCCCAGCCCACAGAGCCCACCCAGCCCGCGCAACCGCAGCGCGCCCAGCAGAAGTCAGTGGCTCCTGTCCGTCGACGTATCAGCGGTCGCCGGGTGCGTCACTTGCGGAAGGCCTGGGCGCAGGAACGTAATTCTGTCTACAACCGTGTGGACCATGAGCTGCCGTCGTACTGGCAGCGCACGCCGGACGGCGATGCCAAGGCCGTGGTCTCCGGTTTCGCCTTTGGCCGGGAAATGCACCTCGCCGATGTCGGTGGCATCACCACCATCGCTATCCGCCGCTCTGTATCCAGCGATGAGGTTTTCGAGCTGCGCCGCAGCGGCGGCACGACGCTGCCTCACGTAGCCACCGAAGCCGGCCTGGTAGTCGCAGCTACCGACCCAGAGCTCATTCATCGCATCTTCGACGACCGTGCAACCCGCATGCTTGCCGACGTGCACCCGGCCATTACCCGCATGTGGTCCGAAAACTCCTGGTCCTTGGCTCAGTTGATTGATAATTCAGTGCCAGAGGACTGGGACGGTGCACTGGCATCGCTGTCGGACTTCTCCGACATTGCGCGCAGGTTGCCACCGGCGGAAGGTGAAACCGTCGCTCCGGACGCTAATCAGTGGGATCCCACTCGTTTGCAGCTCACCGAGCAGTCCGTTGACTCTGGTTCCTTGATCTCGGATGGAACCGGGCGTGGGCACTTGCACGCGGTACCAGACCAGCGTCGCAACGGTTCTGCTAACCATGAATCGCAGAATCACAGCTCACAGAACGGGCATGCCCAGAGTCACAGCGCGCAGAATAGCAAGGGCGAAGAGCCGCTGGACGTTGAGGAAATTGTTTACGCAGATTCTCCTTCGTCCTCGTCCGCTGCCACCGTGGATGCAACCACGGATGATTCGCAGTGGTCGTCGCAAAGCAATGCACAACCCACGGTGGTGCAGGCGATTGACGGCTCGTCGTGGCGCCCTACGCGGGATATACCGCTTGATCCGACGGCGCTGCCTTCGCGGTCAACGGCACGAAAGATGGGTGCAAATGTTGGTGAGTCGGAGGACATTGGGGATTCTGGCCAGCAGATTCCTGCGCTTGGCGAGGATCCCGAACATAGCCGGATGCGCTCGAGCCGGGGACGTGTAGTGCGATCAAATGTGAAGCCCGCCAGTATTTTTACCGACGCCGCCCCAGACCTCGACAGCAGCGACGACCCCACCGAATCTGTATCCGAGGACAAAGGCGCAACCCCTGATTCCGCGGACGAGTAGAACCAGACATATCCTTGAGCACACAGTCGTTTATTTAGGAGACAACCTCAGATGAGCACCCACACGAGCAATGTCAATCAGGAGAAGCTGCAGCGTTTGGCCGAGCTGGTCAAGGAGCTGGCGGTTGTCCATGGCAAGGTCACGCTGTCGTCTGGACGTGAGGCTGACTACTACGTTGACCTGCGCCGCGCCACCCTACATCATGAGGCCTCGCGCCTGATTGGTTCCCTGTTACGAGAGCTCACTTCCGACTGGGACTACGCGCACGTCGGTGGTCTGACGCTTGGCGCGGACCCGGTGGCCACCTCTGTCATGCACGCCGAAGGACGTCCGATTGATGCCTTCGTAGTACGCAAGGAAGCCAAGAAGCACGGCATGCAGCGCCGCATTGAAGGGCCGGACATTGTGGGCAAGAAGGTCCTGGTCGTTGAGGACACCACCACGACGGGCAACTCACCGCTGACCGCCGTAGCTGCCCTACGCGAGGCCGGTGCCGAGGTTGTCGGTGTAGCCACTGTGGTTGACCGCGCGACGGGCGCCGACGAGGTCATCAAGGGTGAAGGCCTGGAGTACCGTTACCTGCTCGGTTTGGATGACTTGGGCCTGGCCTAAGAATCTGAGCGCTAGAGCTTTTACCGAGCCTCACTCAACTCACTGAGCCTCGCCGAGCCTCACCCAGCTCACCCGCCCCAACGCAGTCCCACGAAAGAGGAACATCCCCATGACTACCAAGCGTGCAGGACTCTTGTCCAAGCTCACTACGACCAAACTTCCCGGCACCAAGGAAACCGTCGCTGACATGTTTGTGCGTCGCACGGGCGAGGGCCTCGGCGCACTCGTCGGTATCGCCAGCGCGAGCTCCGACACCCGCCGTGCCCCGGAACGCGCCGGCTACATTGCCGCCAGTGCGGTCAACGTTGTCTCCAGCGCCTTCGGCTGGGAGACTCCACGTCGAGTTTCCAAGACTGTCCTCATGCCACTGTTGGCGGCCAATGTTTGGCGCCGTCGCCACGAGACGTCTCGCTTTACGACGACCACCCTGCTCATCGGCCTCGCCGGCGGTTGGTTGGGCGACTTGATTCTCATGCCGAACAAGCCGAACCTGAACCGCGGTTCTGTGCCGTTCGCAGTTAACCAGGTTGCCTACCACGTGCTGCTGTGGCGTGCCGGAGCTCGCATTAGCGCGCTGCGTGCTGCCATTCGCTTCCCACTGTGGGCTGGTTCGGTACCGCTGGTCGGTGCTGTAAAGCCAGAGGCGCTGCCCGCTGCAGTTGGCTACGGTCCGCTGCTGGCCGTGACTTCTGCACTGGCCGATGACCCGGTACTGCTGGAGGGGGCCGGTGCTGTCGGAACTGATGAGCAGACCGGCCTGCCGATTGCCGATGCCACCTACGGCCTAGGTCACGGTGGCAACCTGTTCCTTATCTCCGACACGCTACTGATGGCTCGAAAGATGTTTGCGGAGGAGGGCGTCGTCGGCAAGCTTCTGAATGCGGCAGTGATGGACACCTACACCGTGGCGCAGTTGTTCCTGGTCGAGGGGCTGTTGGCTCTTGACCGCGCCTGAGCCCGGGAAGGGGCCGACGGAGTGGTTTGAGGCTCGTGTCGGGGTGGGGCCGTGGGAGCAGGAGCACCCGAACGAACCTCGGCCGACCGGCCCAGAATACGATGAGCAGCTTTTGGATGAGGGCGACCGACGCAACGTCGTCGATGCTTACCGCTACTGGACGATGGAGGCTATCGTCGCGGAGCTGGATAAGCGTCGTCATCCGTTGCACATCGCCATCGAGAATTTTGAGAATGACTCCAACATCGGCACCGTGGTACGCACCGCAAATGCCTTCCTGGTGGAGGCCGTGCACATCGTGGGGCGCAAGCGTTGGAATCGTCGCGGCGCGATGGTGACTGACCGCTACCAGCACTTGCTGCACCACGAGACGGTGTCGGAGGTCATTAGCTGGGCGCGCGAGCATGACCTGGCTGTGGTGGCCGTGGACAACGTGCCGGGCTCCGTACCCATCGAAACCGTTGAGTTGCCCGAGCGTTGTCTTTTGCTCTTCGGCCAGGAGGGGCCGGGAGTGACTGAAGAAGCACAGCAGGCGGCGGACCTGACGGTGTCGATTGCCCAATTTGGATCGACGCGTTCGATAAATGCGGGGGTAGCGGCGGGTATTGCCATGCACTCTTGGATTCGTACTCATGCAGACATCACCGCGGCCTGGTAATTGTCTGCTTAGGTGTTTTATTTCGAAAGGCTGTTTTAGAGCTGTTTCACAGCCGTTTTAAGGAGAGCCAGTGGTTCTAAAAATGTCGCGTCCGGAGGCCGAAACGTGGGCCTATCGCGCGGACGTGGCTGAGCAGGCGATTCGCAACCGTCATGCGGCGAAGCTGTGGGGTCTTCCGGGCACGAATCTGGCAATGGCTTCCTGGCCCGCGCCGCTGCGACACAAGGTCTTCATCAACTGGCATTACTGGTGGCAGGCGCAGTATCTCGACTGTCTGGTAGACGCAGCCAAGCGCGTGCCCTCTAAGGAGAAGTACCGCGCTATCCGCCAGACCACTCGGGGTATCCGCATTCGCAACCTCACGCTGCTGACCAAGAACAAGTACTACGACGATCGCGCGTGGATGGCACTGGCGCTCGGGCGTGCCGACGCTGTCCTCGGCGCATCGGTGCCCAAGAAGACGACAGCGCGGCTGATTTCATGCTTGGGCGATGGTCGGCAGGAGTCCACGGGTGTGCTGCCGTGGCGTGAGCAGGACCTCTTTTTCAACGTCCCCTCGAACGGTCCTGCAGCCATCGCTCTGGCCCGGGCTGGTCGCATCAAGGAGGCAGAGGAACTTATCGACTGGGTTTACGCCAACCTTTTGGCGGACTCAGGTCTGCTCTACGACGGCATTCGCTTGTCCATGGCAGGTGCCGTGGTGCAGAAGGGCATGTTTACGTACAACCAGGGTGTCATGATTGGCGCTTGCCTCGAAGTGGGACTTGCGCTTCGGGCGCACGGCCAGCGGGAACAGGCGACGAAGTATTTCACGCGCGTGCAAAACCTCATCCACGCGGTGGCAAAGGATTTGGCGACCACCGACAATGTCATCGCCGGTGCCGGTGGCGGCGATGGTGGTCTGTTCAACGGCATCCTCGTGCGATACCTCGCCGATGCGGCGGTGCGTTTGCCTGGAGACAATCGCATGAATCGCGCGGCGGCCCGCATTGCCCGCCGACTGGTTCTGGCGTCGGGGGAGAAGTGCTGGTACCACCGCCTCGAGGTCGATGGCCTGCCGCTTTTCCCCGCAGATTGGAACGACAATGCTCAGTTCCCACAGGGCGGCTCGGTTGCGCAATCAGTCGGTGGCGCGGTTCGCGGTTCGGCGATCAAGGAGCGTGACCTCTCTGTCCAGCTGTCGGGATGGATGCTGATGGAAGCGTGTGCCCGAGTGGCCGATTTTGTTGCGACCAAGCTGGAAAACGGTCAGTCGCTGGAATCGCCAAAGCCGAGCTGCCCTGAGTAGCCGCGAGACCGTAGTTGGTCGCCATCTGGTGCTTGCCGACGCCCGCGCCACCGAGCTGTGGCCAGTCTCGCCAACAGAGAGTCGCATGCCTCGACCCTGCCATCGGCACGTCATGCCTGGCACAATAGGACGCATGAAACTCAATGACATGATGGCTCCTGCTCCCGTGAAGCTCCCCGTTCTTGACGAGGCCGTTGCTGCCCGCAACGGTGGCGCAAGCCCGGAGGCCGTGGTTCGCGCATGCCCGCGCGATTCCCAGGCGTGGGCAGACTTGGCTGAAAGTGCCTTGTCCGAAGGTCAGGAGATTCAGGCCTATGCCTTCGCCCGCACTGGTTACCACCGTGGTCTGGACCTGCTGCGCGGAAACGGCTGGAAGGGGTTCGGAGCGATTCCATGGGAGCACGAGCCCAATCGTGGTGTGCTCCGCGCCTTCGCGGCGTTGGCTAAGGCTGCTAAGGCTATCGGCG
This sequence comes from Corynebacterium sp. HMSC074C05, assembly GCF_001838325.1. Lineage (NCBI taxonomy): Bacteria > Bacillati > Actinomycetota > Actinomycetes > Mycobacteriales > Corynebacteriaceae > Corynebacterium > Corynebacterium sp. HMSC074C05. Next base: position 137,268 of record NZ_KV836285.1, on the reverse strand, counting down.
AGGATGATGAATTCGGTCGCATGATGGCGTTGCTGCGTGACAGTGATGAATCCGCGCTGCCAGAGTTGGGTCTTTAATCGTGCACAGAGATTCAGCGAGCGCATAAAAGTGCACAACAGCACATCGGGTACATAAAAAGTGCACAGTTTTTCACATGAGGATGGTGACTTCGGCATGGCTGGCATCGCTGGTGGGGAAGATAAGGATGCCGCAGCTGCCAGGGATCTTGAGGACATTGCTCCCGCGCATGTCGGCGATCTCGTCGAAGCTAAGGAAACGCAATTCGTCGAGGATAATCCGCGCCCGGATTTCCAAGATTTTCGCAATACGTACCTACATCCGGCCTCCCGCGCAGCAAACAAGCTGCGTCAGAAAGTGAGGCCCCGCACGCGTTTCCTCCATGCCGTTGCCCGTGTGCGCTCCCGCTGGATGCTTATTGTCCAGGCCACGCTAGCCGCCGGGTTGGCCTACTGGTTCGCGCTTGAGGTACTGGGGCACCCCAACCCGTTCTTCGCGCCGATGGCCGCTTTCATCAGCCTCAATGTGATGACCGCAGGTCCTCGCCTGAAGCACTCTGTTGAGTTGGTGCTCGGTGCCTCGCTGGGAGTCGGCATTGGTGATGTGATTATCTCCATCCTCGGCTCGGGTATTTGGCAGCTGACCGTCGGTGTGTTTGTCGCCATGATCATCGGCGTGTTTGTCGGTCGAGGCCCGCTTGTGGTGAACCAAGCGGCATCTTCAGCCGTGCTCATCGCCACCATTATTCCGCCGGGCACCGCTGGTTCTTATTACCGAATGATTGATGCTCTCGTCGGTGGTGTGGTGGGCATTATTGTGCTCATGGTATTGCCGCGAAGCCCGCTGGCGGGTGCTCGCCGCAAGGTGGCCAAGGTCCTCGACATGGGTGCAGACGTACTTTATGACATCGGCATCGGCATGAAAGAGGGCGACACCGATCGCATCCGCACCGCACTGAGCGTGGTGCGCTCCATGCAGGCGCAGGTCTCACTGATGGACCGCACCGTTGCTGACGCGGGCGAGCAGGTCCGCATCTCCCCGTTGCTTTGGCGCTCCCGGGATCGAATCCACTCGCTGTCACGCATGGTTCATCCTGTCGACAACGCCATGCGCAACATCCGTGTGCTTGCGCGTCGCGCTATCACAGCCCGCGAGGATCACATCGACTTTTCGCCCGAACTGTGTGGGCTTGTTCTCGGCGTATCTGAAGGCACGCGCCTGGTCAGTCATGTGCTTGACGACGAAGCCGCCGTGCGCCGAATCCCAGAGTGGGGCGAGTTGCCTTTCGAATCCGGCGACATCGCTATCGCCCAGCTTTCCGAGGGATCCGGAGAGGTCAAGCTTGAAGACGTGGTTCGGTACTTGCGTCGTCTAGCAGCGAAAATGCACCCGCGCGTCATCGAGGACGCAACGCTATCGGAGCAGGTCGTGTTTGCGCAGTCCCGCTCATTGGTGGTGGACCTGTTGCAGGTGTGTGGCCTGTCCAGACGTTCAGCTGTGGCAACGCTGCCGCCGACGACGCCGTTCCCAGCAATGCCGCCGGAGGTATGGGACGAGTAGCCGGTGAGGAGTGGGCGAGTAGCGGCTCGCTAGGCGTCAGTCGGTTACTGCGGTACGCTCTACTGCCCCGTGCTACTGCAACCTGCTCTACTGCGGTACGCGCTTGACCTCGACGCCGCCGAAAGCGACAAAGCCGCGCACAATAATCTTCGGAGCCTGTCCGGCGCCAGGAGCGGGTAGGTTGCGTCCCGGTTTTCCAGTAACATCCGTGCCGCCAAAGATGGGGAGCACGTCGACATCAACCTGGTAGTGGTCGGGGACGATGACGTCGACTCCACCGAAGGCGCAGCCAATGTTGACGACAGTGGTTTCCGCGGTCAGGATGGCCTCACGGAAATCCAAGCCAGTCCCGCCGAAGGCCGCCACCGTGGTGTGCGTGGGAGCGCACGTCCAAGGGCCTCTCTTGTCGGTGCCGCCGAAGATACCGATGGAGAGCTTCGAACCAGTTGCCGCGGCGGAGCTATCAATCCGAGCTGGCTGATGATTGTTGGCTGCATTCGGTGCCACTGAATGGTGCTCGTCCGGGACGCTGTGCAGGTTCGGGCGCAGGTTAGGGTTTGGGTGCGCATGTGGAGTCGGCTCGGCCAGGTTCGCGGGCAGCGACAAGTCCTGTGTCAATGTGGGCAACTCATCAATGTACGTTGCCTTTTGGGCTTTCTCGGTGCGCTCCTGCAGTTCCGCAAAGTCAATCTGGCCATCGCGGAATGCCCATTCCAAGCGTTCCAGCGCAGTGTGGCGGGCTTGGTCGCCAGCGCGTAGCCGTGGGGTGTTGTCAGTCATGATGCTGTCCTATCGAGGCAGTGGCGGGCAGGGGCTTTAACACCCAAATGTTATCTGTACTCGAGCTATCGCGCAGGCCACTTTCGCGCAAGCCACTTTCTCACGGGCAGACCGTGGCTATTGCCCCGACGCAGTTAGTGCACAATCTGCAAGTCGCGAAGGTGTCGGTACAGAGTTGTTTTCTCGCGCGGCTTTCGCGACTCCACGCCATCGCGTACGTATCGAAAGCCCAGGCCACCAACTTGAACTGCCCGACCCGTCATCGGGCGGTGCAGCTCGCGGGACGGGGCTTCTTTCGCTTTACGACGGCCACCGCGACCCAATCCGAGTCGGCTCAGCAGGCCTTTGTTGCCTCCATCCTCGTTACCGACTTCCGCGTCCGGCGCCGGAACTTCGGCCGCAACGATGCCCGGGGCGTCGGGGGTAGGGCGAATCTGCAGACCGGTGGATGTGCCGGAGAACATCTGATGCTCGTCGACATAGACCTCGCCAGTAAACCCGTTTTCCGAGGACACTCCGGTAATTCCTGGCTCTGTCAGTAGGACGTAACCAACAATTGCGTGCCCGGTGTCATCGCGGATCAGTGGCACTGGCATCGTCGGGCGTGTGAGCGCGGCCGCCGCATCGAGCCCTTCTCCTCCTTCGATGCCCCAGTTTTTGGCCGCGGTCGAGGGTGCGGTGGGGACATGTGCCAGTTCAATCCACAGGAGGTTCTTGCGCATCAGGTAGGTTGCCACGGCAGCCAGTGCCGCGTCGGTGCCAACGACCACAATTCGCAACGGCTCGCTCGGCTTTTGCGGAGCGGGTTGCGGAGCGCCTAAGTGGTCGACCTTTTTCTGCTTGGAGATTTCCTCCGGCGTCGGTGCTGTATCGATAGGCAGTACGTCCTTGGCCAGGTCGTCGATGAAAGCCAGCTCCTTGCGGGCGGGGATCATCGCGACGTCGTGAAGCGCATAGGCGGGTGGTGCCGGAGTAGCTGGTGCTGATGGTGTGGACGGTGCTGATGTAGACCATGATTGGCTGAGCAATTGGGAAAACGCGGGTACATCGGGGCCACACTGCAGCACAACAATACGCATAGGACTACACTCTAATGCGTCGTCTGCAATCCCAGGAGTTGAAGTAGGACTATGGCCGCAATCATTATCGTCGGTGCCCAGTGGGGCGACGAGGGCAAGGGCAAAGCAACCGATATTCTCGGTGGCCGCGTCGACTACGTCGTCAAGCCCAACGGTGGCAACAACGCCGGCCACACCGTTGTCGTCGGCGGTGAGAAGTATGAGCTGAAGCTGCTTCCGGCGGGTGTGCTGTCGGAAAACGCTGTGCCGATTATCGGTAATGGCTGTGTGGTCAACCTCGAGGCGCTTTTCGACGAGATTGATGGCCTTGAAGCTCGCGGTGCAAAGGCCTCCCGCCTGCGCGTTTCCGGCAATGCCCACATGGTTGCTCCGTACCACCAGACGCTGGACCGGGTGACCGAGCGTTTCCTGGGTAAGCGCGCTATCGGCACCACTGGCCGCGGTATTGGCCCGACGTACGCCGACAAGGTCGGCCGTACGGGCTTGCGTGTCCAGGACATTCTGGATGAGTCGATTCTGCGCCAGAAGATTGAGTCTTCGCTGGCTCAGAAGAACCAGATTCTGGTCAAGCTGTACAACCGTCGCGCCATCGATCCGGATGAGGTCTTTGATTACTTCATGGGCTTCGCCGACCGCCTGCGTCCGATGATTATCGACTCGGAGTTTGAGCTCAATCAGGCTTTGGATGCCGGCAAGCACGTCCTCATGGAGGGCGGCCAGGCCACCATGCTCGACGTCGACCACGGCACCTACCCGTTCGTGACCTCCTCGAACCCAACCGCTGGTGGTGCCTGCGTGGGCACCGGTATCGGCCCGACGAAGATCACTTCGGTGCTGGGCATCATGAAGGCCTACACCACCCGCGTCGGTGCTGGCCCGTTCCCGACGGAGCTGTTCGACAAGTGGGGCGAGTACCTGCAGACCACCGGCGGTGAGGTCGGGGTCAACACCGGCCGTAAGCGCCGCTGTGGTTGGTACGACTCGGTGCTGGCTCGCTACGCCGCGCGCGTCAACGGTTTCACGGATCTGTTCATCACCAAGCTGGACGTCCTGACCGGTATCGGCGAGATTCCGATTTGTGTCGCTTACGACGTTGATGGCGTGCGCCACGACGAAATGCCACTCACCCAGTCGGAGTTCCACCACGCTGTCCCGATTTACGAGACCATGCCTGCGTGGGACGAAGACATCACTGGCTGCCGCACCTTCGATGAGCTGCCGGACAAGGCCAAGGATTACCTGAACCGCCTGGAGGAGCTCTCCGGCGCTCGCATTTCTTACATCGGTGTTGGCCCGGGTCGTGACCAGACCATCGTTGTTCACGACGTGCTGGACAACTAGCGCTGGACACTTAATCTGGAGGCAGTGGCGAACTAACCGGAAAATAGTCCCGCTTTCGACCCGGCTTTATCGAACTGTTAGATAAAAAATCTTCGGTGCCGAAACTGCTGGCTGCTGTAAAAAAGAACATTTGCTAACCACGAGAAGGCTCTGGGAATTGTCAGTTGACCCTGGCATCTCAGAGTCATTTTTGTATCGTAGGCCTCACCGCGTGGTCCAACGACAGAAGTCCAAACGACAGAAGGCGTGTGGTTTTCATGCAAAACACAGGACACCGAGTACAACGACTGGCAAGTTCCGCCGTGCTTTCCGGCGCGATGGTTTTCTCCGCAGTAGGTGGAGCAGTTGCAGCTCCTGCGGCTCAGGCGAAACCGGCTCCGGCACCAGCACCGGCTCCAGCTCCGGCGCAGGCGGATAGCTGTACCCCGAACCCGGCTGCACCTGAAATCCAGGCGGCCCTGGATAAGGTCAACAGGGAGCGTCCGAACAACCATGATGGGTGGAAGTACACTGGCACCTCCAACTTCAGCCCGTGTAGCGATTTGAGCTTTGCTCTCGCAGATCAGGCCAAGCAGGGCAACGCTCAGTCCTCCACTGTGTTGTTGATGTTCCACAAGGGTGAGTTCATTGGTACGGACTCTGACCGGCCTCAGCACATCAACAAGGTGACGCCGACCCCTGATGGTAAGAACATTTCAGTCATCTACCACGACTGGGAGGCCCAGGAGGCCGCAGGTGCGCCGAACGCTGATGCGGCGGAGTTCACCTCTAATGTTCACTTCTTCTGGAACGGCGATCACGTCGTCCACGAGGGGAAGATTCCCGGCGGCGCGAAGCCCGCTTCCTAACGGCTCCCGAGAACTCTCGAGAGCTTTCGAGAATTCTTGGGCACTCTCGGGGACTCTTGAATTTTTCCAAGTAAACTCAATTCAGAGTCGGACATGAGAAAAGTAATGCTCCGCCGTAGCTAGGTGCTTGAGAAAACTTGAGAGAACAGAAGAGGTTCCAGCCATGAGTGGTCGTTCAGTTCGTCGCGGGTCGATGCTGGTTAGCGCGGCGGTCGCAGGTGTAGTGGCTTTGTCCGGTTGCTCCACTGATGAGACTGCAGCACCGACCTCTGCTCCTCAGGTAGATGAAGAAACGACCACCATCACTACGACCACCACTGTCGAGGATGACAGTGAAAGTGCAGATACCCCCAATCCGGATGTCGATGATAACGACACCGATGGGGGTTCTTCTGCGCCAATCCAGGAAGAGTCTTTCGAAGAAGCGGTTGCCGACCTGAACTCAATGGAAGGTGGCAATGGCAGCGGTTGGACAGTCACGGACAATACGAACTGGGATACCACCAGCGAGTTGACCTTTGCCTCAGCAGTACAGAATGAAATTACCCACTCAACTACCTCTGGTGCAGTGCTGCTGTTTCATAAGGGCGAGTACGTGGGTACCGCCGGTGGGCCGCAGACAATCAACTCGGTCGAAGGCGATGGCAAAACTGTGACCGTCAATTTCTTCGATGTCAATAAAATGATTGAAGACGGCGGTGCCTTCGCCTTTAAAGACCAGTACAACGCTCCCGTTACGTACTCCTGGGATGGGGTAGAAGTTGCTCAAGAAGGTGAGATTCCAAAGGCAGAGGGAAATTAATCTCTAACCCGTGCTCTCTCCAGATGCGAGTGCTGGCAAGCCGTTTTAAAGTAGTGGCGCAACACACAGATTTCACGTAGATTTCTGTGTTCCGTAAAATCTCCGACGGTAGTTTGTCGACACTTTGTTGTCGGTACTATGCCGTCGCTATGAAGTCGCTAACATAAGTCGCTAATACTAAGCCCAAAGAGGAAAATCACCGGCCATGTCTTCTCACAACTCATCTGACTCCATCCTTGACGAACGGACCGAGCAGAGAGAGCAGCCACAGAACTCACGTGCTCACGGCACACGCCGCGCAATTGCGGCCATTGCTATGGGTGCGTTTGCTATTTCTCCTATTGCAGCCTGCAGCAATGATGCGGACAACGACGCGGTGTCGTCGTCAAGCAGTACAAGCGCGGTTAGCACTACGGCGAGCGAAGAGAAGACCTTTGAAAAGCAGCAGGTCGCTGAGCTGAATGCGTCCGCGAATGTGCGGCCGGCTGCGATGGCTAAGTTGCCGGAGGGTTTTGATCTGCAGTCGCACCGTGGTGGTCGTGGTGAGTGGACGGAGGAGTCCAAGCAGGCGATGGCCAACTCGCTGGAGCTGGGCGTTACGACGTTGGAGCTGGACATCGTTCTGACGAAGGATGGCGTGCCTATGGTCTGGCACGATCCGGAGATCCAAGACGATAAGTGCTCGGACACCGAGCCAGTGACGGAGGGGGATCCGCAGTACCCGTACGTCGGCAAGCTCGTGCATGACCTCACTTATGAGCAGGTACAAACCCTGGTCTGCGACAAGAAGCTCGAGGACTTCCCGGATGCGGAGCCAATCAAGGGCAACAGGATGATGACCCTGCCGGAGCTGTTCGAGCTAACTAAGGACAACCAGGACATCCACTTCAACATTGAGACCAAGATTGAGGGCGAAAAGCGCGCTGACTCGGCAGAACCACAGGAGTTCGTCGATGTGATTCTCGACGAGATTGACCGCGCGGGTGTGGCTGATCGAGTGATGATTCAGTCCTTCGATTGGCGCTCGCTGCCGCTGGTCGCGGAACGGAACCCGGAGATTCCACTGGTCATGCTGTGGGACGAGACCACCTGGAAGAAGGATTCTCCTTGGATCGGCGATGTCAATTACGACGAGGTCGATGGCGACATTATCGAGGCCGCCAAGCAGCTCGGCGTGCAGGTGCTCTCACCGACGCACAGCATTCCTTACGGCAAGACACCGTCGGATTCTTACTACCACCCGGTCGCCACGCCGGAGCTGATTTCCCGCGCACACGAGGCTGGCATGAAGGTGGTGCCGTGGACGGTGAATGAAAAGGAGACCATGCGCGAGCAGATTGCCGCTGGTGTCGATGGCATCATTACCGACTACCCGACGCGTCTGCGCGAGGTCTTGACCGAGCTGGCTATGCCGCTGCCGGAGTCCGCTCCGGTGGGTGATGCAGGGATGGCGACGAACTAGTAAATCCGGCTAGCACCCGCGAAAACTTGTCTGTATTCCTGTTTTGCCCGGGTTTAGCTCTGCGAGCCGAGCGTGTTTCGTGTCACACTTGACCTTATGACGCGTTTGAAAGTGCTTGCCGACGTTGACACGGGTATCGATGACAGTCTTGCTCTCGTCTACCTCGCGGGGTTGCATACCGCAGGCGAGATTGAGCTGGTGGGTGTGACCTGCGCAGGTGGTAACACCACTGCGGCATGGTCCGCTCGCAACACAAAATACATGTTGAATCTCTGCGGTTGTCCGGAGGTCCCGGTTGTCAGCGGTTTCGAGGGGCCCGCTGACCGTGAGCTGACTACCACGCCTGAGACTCATGGCCCGTACGGGCTGGGCTACAACCTGGCGCCACCGGCCGTCATCTACGAGCCGGGGCGCGGAGGAGCGACGGATCCGCTGGCGCTGTGGCGCCAGGTCATCGAGCAGGCGCGGTCGACGGGGGAGAAGGTGCACCTGCTGGTCACTGGCCCTATGACTACCTACGTGGCCGCTTTGAAGAAGTACCCAGAACTCATGCGGGAGCTCGACGGCGTAACCATTATGGGCGGTGCTGTGGAGTACCACGGTAACGTTACCGAGTTTGCGGAATGGAACTTCTGGGTCGACCCCACCGCGGTCACCGAGGTCTTCGGCACCGCGGGCGCTGTGGCAGTCGAGCGCCCGGAGGATGCCGTGCGCAGTATCGCCACCGCCGCAGGTGCGCCGGTGCCGACGTTGATTCCACTCAATGTCACCGAGACCATCACTATCAGCGATGTTGAAATTGAGTCCTGGCGCGATGCCGGTATGAACCCGGAGCTGCTGCGTGTTCTGCGCCGTTCGCTGAAGTTCTACTTTGAGTTCCACCAGGGTGTGGGGGTCGGTTACAAGGCGCAGGTCCATGACCTCTTTGCTGCGATGGTGGCCGTCGGTGCGGTGACAGGGGAAGTGGAGAAGATGCGTCTCGTGGGCGTCGATAAGCGAACCTTTGCAGATGAGCCAGGACGCCGCGGTCAAGTGGTGGCAGACTCTGCCGGTGCTGAGGCGAACGTTGTCTTGGCTGCTGACCGGAGTGCGGCGCTGGTCGAGTTTGAGCGGGTGTTCCCGCGCTAGGTTCCCGCCCGTGCCCGCCGCGGTGAATACGCTCGCTGTCGTATGCTGGAGACAATCAATTTCACAGCTGCTGGTTGTGCAGCGTACGTGCCGTAGACGAAAGCGAGTTTATCTCGATGTTCACCCCTGAAGTCACCGGAACCCCGTACCAGCCGGGAGCGACGCGAGTTCTGCTGCTCGGCTCTGGCGAGCTCGGCAAGGAGGTGACCATTGCTTTCCAACGTCTTGGCGTTGAGGTGCACGCTGCCGATCGCTACGAGCATGCACCGGCACACCAGGTAGCTCACCACGCCTACGTCTTGAATATGTCGGACCCCAGTGCACTGCGGGACCTGATTCTCGAGGTCAAGCCCCACTTCATCGTCCCCGAGATCGAGGCCCTGGCAACCGAGGTGCTGGAAGAGGTTGAGGAAGACGAGACGCTGGACGTCACCGTTATTCCAACCGCACGGGCGACTCAGCTGACCATGAACCGAGAGGGTATTCGCCGTCTGGCTGCGGAAGAGGTTGGGCTGCCGACTTCCCGCTATCACTTCGCCTCCAGCTTTGATGAGTTCACCGCAGCTGTTGATGAGATTGGCTTCCCGTGTGTGGTCAAGCCGGTCATGAGTTCCTCGGGCAAGGGGCAGTCCACGCTGCGTTCGCCGGAGGATGTCCAGGCCGCGTGGGATTACGCCATGAGTGGCGGCCGCGTCGAGTCCGGCCGCGTCATCGTGGAGGGCTTCGTCGATTTCGACTACGAGATCACGCTGCTGACCGTGCGCTCCGTTGATCCGGAGACCGGCGAGGGGGCAACGTGGTTCTGTGAGCCCATTGGGCACCGTCAGCAGGACGGCGACTACGTTGAGTCATGGCAGCCGGCTGCCATGAGTGAAAACGCCCTGGACAATGCGCGCTCTGTCGCCGCGCGCATCACCAACGCGCTGGGCGGTCGCGGTATCTTCGGCGTCGAGCTGTTTGTTCGCGGCGATGAGGTGTGGTTCTCCGAGGTCAGCCCGCGTCCGCACGACACCGGCATGGTCACCATGGGCACCCAGCGTTTCTCTGAGTTCGAGCTGCACGCGCGTGCAGTGTTGGGTCTGCCTATCGACGTCACGCTGGTGTCCCCGGGAGCCTCCGCTGTGGTCTACGGCGGTGCTGACATCGAGCAGCCGGGCTACACCGGGCTGACGGAGGCCATGGCTATTCCGGAGACTGATATTCGTATCTTTGGTAAGCCGGTCGCTGGCCCGCGTCGCCGCATGGGCGTTGCTGTTTCAACCGCGGATTCTGTCGATGCTGCCCGTGAGCGTGCATCGGAGGCGGCATCAAAGATTAAGGTCGTCGAACTGGGCTAGTTCGACGACGTAGTGTGCGCTGCGGTACGGCCGTAACCGGCCCCGCAGCGCACTTTTTGTTTGCCCGCTATGGTGCGTAAGCTACTTGATCTACTTGGACTTCTGTACCGGTGGCTCGGCCGACCAGGGGAAGACGATCCAGTCATCGGTGTGCTTCCAGACATAGTCCGGTGCAATCTCCGAGCGGGACTTGCCGTAGAGCACAGCGGAGCGTACTTCCGCACCGTGGGTCTTAAGCAAATCGAGCACCAGGTGCAGCGTGCGACCGGAGTCTGCGACATCGTCAACGACCAGCAGACGGCGCTCAGAAATCGATTCGATGTCCAGCAGCGGCTCCAGCAGAACCGGATCCGGCAGGGTCTCCGCCACGTCGGTGTAGAACTCGACGTTAATGGCGTCAGAGAGCTTGACGCCCATGGTGTAGCTGAGTGCACCTGCAGGTAGAAGACCACCGCGGGCCACGGCGATAATGATCTCCGGCTCGTAGCCCGAATCGACAATCTGCTGTGCCAGTTCACGGGAGGCGACGCCGAAGCCTTCCCAGGTCAGAACTTCCTTGACGTCCAGGTTGGATGAGTCTGCATGATAAGCCATGTATTAACTCTAATCCGAAGACCGACTGACGTGCACAATCAACTGCCCGGTTAGACCCGATGCGCTAGCTGGCGACAGTCTCCACAACCGCTTCGTGTACAGCTTCGGCCACGTCATCGGCATCTGGCTGCTTTGCGACGACCGTGGAGGCCGCAACCATGTCGGCCCACTCGACCAGCTTCTTGCGCTCGCGGCCTTCGGCTTCGCCCGCTGCACGTTCGGCGGCGTCGAGTGCGTGCCAGCCCTCCCAGGTGGTGACCTGGAGGCCCTTGTTGGCCAGGAACTCGTCGACGTCGTTATGCGTGGGCTTTGCAGGTGCGACCAGGCGGCCTGCCTCCCAGTCGGCGATGAGGTTGCCGACAGTTTCGTTGGCGTCGCCCTTGGTGTTACCGATTAGCCCGACCGGGCCACGGCGAATCCAGCCGGTGGTGTACAGACCCTGGATGTGGTTGCCGTCGACGTCGTCAAGCACGCGTCCGCCGGCATCTGGGATGGTGTGGGTGCCGGTGTCGAACGGTACGCCGGTGACTGCGTCGGAGCGGTAGCCGACTGCACGGTAGACCGCACCGACCGGCCATTCGGTGAACTTGCCGGTGCCACGGACGCCACCCTCGCCGTCGAGTTCAGTGCGTTCGGTGCGGATAGCGCTGACGTGCTGTACTCCATCCTCACCGGTCTCGCCGATGATTTCGACCGGGGACTCGAAGAAGTGGATGAAGAGCTTGTGTGGGGCGCCCTTTGGCTCGCGGATGGCGTAGTTTTCCAGAATCGTACAGACCTGATCGGTGATCTTGGACTCACGACGGGACGTTTCGGAGGCGGCATCGTACTGGATGTCCTCCGGATTCACGACAACCTCAATGGTGTCGGAGTGGTCCAGTTCCTTCAGCTCCAGTGGAGTGAACTTTGCCTGAGCCGGACCGCGGCGGCCGAAGACGTGAATTTCGCGGGCGGCATTCTTTGCCAGGCCATCGTAGACGTTGTCGGCAATTTCGGTGACGTGCAGCTCATCGGCAGTCTTGGCGAGAATACGGGCGACGTCGAGGCCCACGTTGCCGACACCGACCACGGCCACGGACTCAGCGGAGAGTTCCCAATCGCGGGCGAACTCCGGGTGGGAGTCGTAGAAACCTACGAACTCACCCGCGCCGTAGTGCTCCGGAAGGTCGGCGCCCGGGATATTCAGATCGCGGTCGCCGGTCGCGCCAGTGGCGAAGATGATGGCGTCGTAGAACTGGCGCAGTTCATCGACGCTGACCTGCTTACCGACGTCCACGTTGCCCAGAAGTCGGACCTGCGGCTTGTCCAGCACTCGGTGGAGGGACTTAATGATGCCCTTGATTCGCGGGTGGTCTGGCGCAACGCCGTAGCGGATGAGACCGAACGGCACTGGAAGGCGCTCGTAGAGGTCGATGGCGACGTCGCGGCCGGACTTCATCAGCGCGTCGGAGGCGTAGATACCGGCCGGGCCCGAGCCGACCACGGCTACACGCAGTGGGGTGGTGGAGTTGGCGAGATCGGGCAGTGAGGAAGCGGCCGCGTTCTGGGCTGCAGTCTGGTCGTTGGTCATTGGGTGGAATCCTTTTTCTACGTTTTCTTTGTCGCGATTGCTTATCGTAGACCAATCGGTCTATGCTTGCTGAAACAGAATATAGACAAACTGGTCTACAAAAAGCAAACACAAAACACCGCAAGAATCACTGCTTTGGCTTGAGAGGGTTTTGCTGCGTATTGCTTCTGCTGAACGAGGTCTAAAAGAGCTTGTCGTGCGGACGTCGTGGCAACGGCAGGCTCTGGTTGGGTAAGCGGGGAAGGGCTTGTCATGGAAAAACTCATAGTCTTCGTGCTAATCGGCCTTGGCGCGCAATTAGTCGATGGCACTCTGGGTATGGCATTCGGTGTCACTGCCACTTCACTTTTTATTGTTGCTGGTAGTAGTGCTGCCACTGCGTCGGCGGTAGTTCACGTAGCGGAGGTGGGCACGACGCTAGCCTCTGGTATTTCGCACTGGCGATTCGGCAATGTCGACTGGCGGCGCGCACTGAGCCTTGGTGTGCCGGGCGCTATCGGTGCCTTTGTTGGTGCGACCTTTTTGTCCAATCTGGATGGTGATGCCGCGACGCCTGTGACCTCGACAATCTTGCTTTTTCTCGGCCTGTGGGTGATTGTTCGCTTCGCCTTCCTGGCTAATGTTAAGCGCAAGAAAAAGACCTGGGGAGCGAAGAAGCTCGCTCCGCTGGGGCTCTTTGGTGGTCTGCTCGATTCCACTGGTGGCGGCGGTTGGGGGCCTGTTACGACCTCTACGTTGCTCGGTGCTGAAGCTGATCAGCCGCGGAAGATTATCGGCACTGTCTCTGCGGCGGAATTTCTTGTCGCTTCAGCTGCTGTGCTGGGCTTTTTGCCCAAGCTGCGGGAGGAATTCACTCAGCATGCCGCACCGGTAATTGGTTTGCTGTGCGGCGGTGTAATTGCCGCGCCTTTGGCTGCGTACCTGGTGGGGCGCATTAATCCGCGCCTGCTTGGAATTGTGATCGGCGGCGTGTTGGTGGGGCTGAATATTCGCACTCTGTTCTCGCCGCTGGTTTCCGGCGGTGTGCTGGCGACAGTGCTGCTCGTGTGGGCTTTTGCTGTCGTGGTGCTGGTGCTGTGGGCGCGTTCGCACGACACACTTCCGGGTCTGCGTCAGCGTGTGCAGCTCGAGCCGGCTTCTCGGTCTTCCTCGGCTGATGTGTCTAGTTCTGGATCTCCATCACCGGCTTCGGTTGATGTCGGGGCTGGGGATGCTTCTGGAGGCGTCAAAGTGGGCGCAGAAAACGGTGTCCACATGGGCGAAGCGGGGGTTCGCTAAGTATCCGAGCATGCCCCGGCTTGCACTAGCCAGACTGGTCGGTCTAATGTTGCCTGCAATACTGCATAGACCGTCCGGTCTATAAAAATTAGCAACTAATTCGTTCAGGGCTGATCCAAACAACTCTGATTCGGTCAACGAGAACAAAAACGAAAGTGATTCGGTAGATTCCCCATGAGCTCTCCTACGAAAACCGCCGAGCGTCCGGCTTCCGCAGCGGCTACCCGACGTAAGAAGCGTGCACCGAAGCCACAGGGGCAGTGGCTTATCGACGGCCGCGAGCCACTTAACGACGACGAGCGCATCAAGAAAGAAGATGCTGGCTTTGCCGTTAAGCAGCGTGTTATCGACATCTACTCCAAGCAGGGGTTTGACTCTATCCCTGCGGAAGACCTAGCTCCGCGCTTTAAGTGGATTGGCCTCTACACCCAGCGCAAGCAGGGGCTTAGCGGTGAGCACACCGGTGTGAAGACTAACGCCGAGTTGCAGGACAAGTACTTTATGCTCCGCGTTCGTCTCGATGGTGGCCAGACCACCACCGAGGGTATTCGCACCATCGGCGAGATTTCCCGCGACTTCGCTCGTGACACCGCGGACTTCTCCGACCGTCAGAACGTCCAGCTGCACTGGATCCGCGTCGAGGACATGCCGGAGATTTGGGACCGCCTTGAGCAGGTTGGTCTCGACACCAACTTTGGCTGCGGCGACGTTCCCCGCGTTATCCTAGGCAGTCCGGTTGCCGGCGTTGCTGCCGATGAAATCGTCGACGGCACCAATGCTATTCGCCGCATCAAGGAGGAGTACCTCTCCGGCGACGAGTTCTCCAACCTACCGCGCAAGTTTAAGTCCGCAGTTTCCGGTTCCCCGCGTCTCGATGTCACCCACGAGGTCCAGGACGTCGCCTTTGTCGGTGTCAATCACCCAGAGCACGGCCCCGGTTTCGACGTTTGGGTCGGTGGCGGTCTCTCCACCAACCCAATGCTCGCGCAGCGTCTCGGCGCCTGGATCCCAGAGGACGAGGTTCCCGAGGTATGGGCGGGCGTGTGCCGCATCTTCCGTGACTACGGCTACCGTCGCCTGCGCAATCGCGCGCGTCTGAAGTTCCTCGTTGCCGAGTGGGGTGCGGAGAAGTTCCGCCAGGTACTCGAAGACGACTACCTCAACCGCAAGCTTATCGACGGCCCCGCGCCCGAGCCTTTCGAGGGCGACCGTGACCACATCGGCGTGCATAAGCAGGCCGACGGTCTCAACTACGTCGGTGTGAAGCCCGCTGTTGGCCGTGTTCCGGGCTCTGACCTGGTCAAGCTCGCCGACATCGCCGAGCGCCACGGTGTTTCCCGCGTCCGTACCACTGTCATGAAGGAGCTCATTCTCCTCGACGTCGCCGACGACCAGGTCGACTCCCTGCTCGCTGAGCTCGACGAAATTGGCCTGTCTGCCAAGCCTTCCGCATTCCGGCGGGGCATCCTGGCCTGCACCGGCCTGGAGTTCTGCAAACTCGCACTTGTCACCACGCGCCAGCGCGCAATCGATCTGGTGGGCGACTTGGAGGAACGTCTCGGCGACCTCGATGTCCCAATCACCATTGCGCTCAACGGCTGCCCGAATGCCTGTGCCCGCACACAGATTGCCGATATTGGACTCAAGGGTCAGATTGTCACCGACGATGAGGGCAACCGTGTCGAGGGTTTCCAGGTTCACCTCGGTGGTTCGCTGGGGCTCGATGCCAACTTCGGCCGCAAGGTTCGCGGACACAAGGTCACCTCGGCAGAACTGGGTGACTACATCGAGCGCGTCGTCACTCACTTCAAGGAGCAGCGCCACGAGGGTGAACAGTTCCGCGAGTGGATTGTCCGCGCTGATGAGGAGGACCTGAAGTGAGTGAATCTCCCAATGGGGTTCGGTCGCAGGGGCCGTCGGCAAGTGAAAAAGACGAGGCGCCAGCGCGACTTGGGATCGGTGGCCGAAGCGCACACCCCAATCCGAACCGGGGTGCGGTGATGCATTGCCCTTACTGCGGCGGTGATGATCTGTGGCCCGATGTGGAAACCGATTACGCCTGGCAATGCCGCGAATGTTGCCGGGTATTCACAGTGAAACTGCATGGTCATATTGATAGGAAGGTGGCGTCATGAGCACGGGACTGAAAACCGCTGAAGTCATTAAGACTCAGGAGGCACTCGCGCGTGAGGATGTGCTGGACAACCCGGAAACTGCTCGCCGTCTGATTGAGCTTGCACTGGAGTGGGGCTCCAAGCTGGAGACTGCCACTGCCGGGGAAGTACTGGAATGGGGTGCGGAGCACCTGCACACGCCACTGGCTGTGACCCTGTCGATGCAGGACACGGTATTGGCGGAGCTGGCTGCTCGGCACGCGCCGGAAGCCGACCTGGTTTTCCTGGATACGGGTTACCACTTCCCGGAGACCCTCGACGTGGCAGAACAGGTCGCACAGCGCTACGACAACCGACTGCTGTCGATTGAGCCGAAGCGCACCCGCGCCGAGCAGGATGCCGAAGAGGGCGTAGATCTGTACAAGACCGACCCGACGCGATGCTGCGCACTGCGGAAGGTCGAGCCGCTGTCAGCTGTGAAGCGCCCCTACGAGGGCTGGGTCACAGGTCTGAAGCGCGTCGACGCGCCGACCCGCGCACACACGCCGGTACTGGAAATCGATAAGACCGGTCGCATCAAGCTCAACCCGCTGGCCACCTGGACGGATGAGGACGTTGCCCAGTACATCGAGGACAACGACCTCATTGTGCATCCGCTGACACAACAGGGGTTCCCGTCGATTGGCTGCGCGACATGCACCGCGCGAGTGGCAGAGGGCGCGGATCCGCGCTCGGGTCGCTGGGCGGGCTCCGAGAAGACTGAGTGCGGATTGCACCTCTAGTTCGAGCGGCTAGCAGACAGCTACTTGCCGCCAGCCACTAGCCGCCCGCCGATAACCGATATCAGCTAAAACAGCGCAGTTACAACAGCCAACACAGCCCCAACAGAAAGAACCCCCATGACTAGCTCAACCACCGTTTCCGTACAAAACCGCCTCGACCCGCGGCTTGCCGAGCTGGAAGCCGAGGCCATCGACATTATTCGCCAGACCGCCGGTCAGTTCGACCGTCCGGCACTACTTTTCTCCGGCGGAAAGGACTCCGTCGTCGTGCTCGAGCTGGCCAAGCGCGCCTTCGCACCGGCGGGTATCCCGCTAGAGCTGCTCCACGTCGACACCGGCCACAACTTCCCCGAAGTTATTGAATTCCGCGACAAGATTGCCGCTCAGCCGGGCATTAAGCTGCACGTAGCCAAGGTCCAAGACTGGATTGACAGCGGTGTGCTCACCGAGCGTGCCGACGGCACCCGCAACCCCTTGCAGACCGTGCCACTGGTGGAGACCATTGCCAACCGTGGTTACGACGCCGTTCTCGGTGGCGCCCGCCGCGATGAGGAGAAGGCCCGCGCCAAGGAGCGCGTGTTCTCCGTCCGCGACTCCTTCGGCGGTTGGGATCCACGCCGTCAGCGCCCCGAGCTGTGGGGGCTCTACAACGGTCGCCACGCCGCTGGAGAGAACGTTCGCGTTTTCCCAATCTCGAACTGGACCGAGGCCGACGTCTGGGCCTACATCGAAGCCCGTGACATCGAGCTGCCACCCATCTACTTTGCCCATGAGCGTGAGGTGTTCAACCGCGGCGGCATGTGGTTGGCACCGGGCGAGTGGGGTGGACCCCGCGACGGTGAGACCCTAGAGGTTCGCACTGTCCGCTACCGCACTGTCGGTGACATGAGCTGTACCGGCGCTGTCGAATCGACTGCCACCACTATTGCGGAGGTCATGGAGGAACTTCGCACATCCAAGCTCACCGAGCGCGGCGCTACCCGCGCAGATGACAAGTTGTCCGAATCCTCCATGGAAGACCGCAAGAAGGAAGGTTACTTCTGATGAGCCAGCCAAATTCCCCAGCTACCCTGATTACCGCCGACCGCGCCACTCGCGCTCGTCGCACTCTTCGCCTGTGCACCGCTGGCTCCGTCGACGACGGTAAGTCGACCTTTGTCGGGCGCTTGCTGCACGACACGAAGAACATCCTCGCTGACCAGTACGAGGCCGTCGTCGCCTCCTCGCAGGCGCGCGGTCAGGAAAATCCTGACCTCTCGTTGCTGGTTGATGGTCTGCGGGCCGAGCGTGAGCAGGGCATCACGATCGACGTTGCCTACCGCTACTTCGCCACCGACGTCCGCTCGTTCATCCTCGCCGACTGCCCTGGTCACGAGCAGTACACCCGAAACACCATCACTGGTATGTCCACCGCTGAGGCCGTCGTTTTGCTTATCGACGCACGCAACGGCGTCGTGACGCAGACCAAGCGACACGCAACGGTGGCCGGTCTGCTGGGTGTTCGCCACGTAATCTTTGCCGTCAACAAGATCGACCTGCTGGACTACAGCGAAGAAGCCTTCCGCAAGATTGAGTCGGATGTAGCAGTGCTGGCAGAGCGTTTGGGTCTTCAGAACACCTTCGTTGTTCCAGTGTCGGCTTTGGTCGGCGACAACATTGTCGATCCGTCTGAGCACACCCCGTGGTACGAGGGGCCGACTGTGTTGGAACTGCTGGAAAACCTCAACATCGGTGCCGACCTGGAAACCGATGCCGAGGCCGACCTACGCCTGCCCATCGACTACGTCATTCGTGATCACGCCACTGAATACCGCGGTTACGCTGGCCGTATCGCCGCAGGCAGTGTGCGTGTGGGTGACACTGTCTCCGTAGACGCCAACCGTCAGGCTACGGTCACGAAGATCACCGTGGCAGCCGAGGATGTCACTGAGGCCGTGGCCGGTCAGTCGGTTGCCATCAGCTTGGATGCCGAGTTCGACCTCGCCCGTGGTGATCTCATCAGTGGCACCCGTCCGGAGGACGTCCGCCGCTTCTCCGCCGTGGCTGTCCATCTTGCGGACAAGCCGCTGGCAGTCGGCCGTGTCGTTGAGGTGCGCTACGGTGCCGCGCTGGTGCGTGGGCGTATCGCTTCCGTCGATGCCCTTATCGACATCGAGACCGGCGAGCCCACCGGCGTTGCCGACCAGCTCGCGGTCAATGATGTCGCTGAGGTGACCATCGAGGTCGCGCAGCCGCTCCCGGTCGATGCCTACCGCGTCGGTGGTCGTGTCGGTGCCTTCCTGCTTATTGAGCCGGGCACCGGTGACAGCCTCACCGCTGGCCTCGTGCGCGGCGCAGCTCAGTAGAGCTGCCAGATAGAGAAACCAGAAAGCACAGCTAGCGAGCCTGAGGAGACCATCGATGACCGCACTGATTCTGCTTGCGCACGGTTCCCGGCACCCAGAGACCAAACCGGTGCTCGGAGAGGTGGTCGCACTCGTGCGCGAGAAGATGCCGCTCACCCGTCTGGATGCGCCCTCTCAGATTCGCCTCGCCTGGCTGGACCTCGACGAGCCTTCGCTGGACGCCGTCTGTGCCGACCTCGCCGCCGCCGGCGAGACTCGCGCACTGGCCGTACCGCTGCTGTTCACTGATGCGTTCCACTCGCGAGTCGACGTGCCCGAGCAGGTTCGGCTCTGCGATCGGCATGGTGTTGACATCACAGTGGCTGAAGGACTCGGGCTTGGCGACGGCACGAAGCGCGCCGTCGTGAAGCGAATCATTGAAGCGGCGGAGAATGCGTCTTTTTCCTGGCCGGTCGATGCGCTGGTGATGGGGGTCGGCTCATCCGATGAGGATGCCAATGCGGCTGTGCATCAGTTTGCGGCCCGCCTAGACGGGATGCTGCCGGGGCATGTGAGTGCGGCATTCGTGGTCGGTCCTGAGAAGATCAAGGGATCCGATGCTGTGGCCGTGGCACAGGAGCGCGCGGCCAAGCGCGGTCGCGGACTCGTAGTGGTGCCGCTGTTTACCGCGCCGGGCCTACTGTGGGATCGAGTCCTCGATGCGGGCGCTGCCGCCGGTGCTGGTGGCCAGGTGGCTTTTGGTGAGCCATTGGCCGAGCTGTTGGCGCCGATTGTGTGCTGCCGCTGGGACTCGCGCGCTGCGTACACGGATGTGCAGGTAGTGGCGTAGCCGACGCTTTCTATCCGCCCTCGTTACTCGCCCTTGGAGTGGGTGACCATCTCATCCCATTCGACATACTTCTTGCGTTCGCGGCCCTCGGCCTCGCCGGCGGTGCGTTCGGCAGCATCGAGCTTGTGCCAGCCCTCCCAGTCCAGGTAGTCGATGCCCTTTGACTCCAGCAGCTCGTTGACAGCGGACAACTCCGGCTTCGACGGGGTGAATTTCTTGCCCTCTGCGGCATCGGCCAGCAGATTGGCCACAGCCTCGTTGGCATCGCCCTTGGTATTACCAATCAAGCCGACCGGCCCGCGGCGAACCCAACCGGTGGTGTAGAGGCCAGTGATGGCCTCGGCTGCTTCATCCTCGGTGTTGTCGGATTCGATGACTCGACCACCGACGTTGGAAATGACATTCTTTACGTTGTCGAACGGGATACCCGGCAGTGCATCAGAGCGGTAGCCCACGGCGGAGTAAACAGCGCCGACCTTCCAGTCGGTAGTCTCGCCGGTCGGCCGCAGTCCGCCAGCACCGTCGTATTCCATGCGCTGAGTGCGCAAGCCGACCACATGCTGCTGGCCGTCGGCACCCTCCTCGCTGAGGATTTCCACTGGCGACTCGAAGAAGTGAATGTAGAGCTTGTGAGGTGCGTTCTTCGGTTCACGGATGGCGTAGTTCTCCAAGATGGTGCAGACCTGGTCAGTAATCTTGGAGTTGCGACGCATAATCTCGGATGCGGAGTCGTAGTCAATGTCGCGCGGATCGACAACGACCTCGACGTTTGGTGAGTAGTCGAGTTCCTTGAGCTCCAGCGGAGTGAACTTTGCCTGTGCCGGGCCACGTCGACCGAAGACGTGGACTTCCTTGGCCTTATTGGTCTTCAGAACCTCGTAGACATTGTCCGGAATCTCCGTGACGTGCAGTTCCTCGCCGGTCTTCGCCAGGATTCGGGAGACGTCCAGCGCGACGTTACCGACACCGACGACGGCCACGGACTCCGCCGAGAGGTCCCAGGTGCGCTCAAAGAGCGGATTGCCGTCGTAGAAGCCCACGAATTCACCAGCACCAAAGTGCTCCGGCAGATCCGCACCCGGCGTTGGCAGCGCGCGGTCGCCGACGGCACCGGTGGCGAAGATGACGGCGTCGTAATGCTCCTTTAATTCGTCGAGCGTGATGTCCTTGCCGAACTCAACGTTGGAAAACAGGCGCAGCTCCGGCTTTTCCATCACACGGTGTAAGGCCATAATGATGCCCTTGATACGTGGGTGGTCAGGGGCGACGCCGTAGCGGATTAGACCGAATGGAGCCGGCATCTTTTCAAACAGATCGACTTCCACGTCAGTACTGGATTTCATCAGTGCATCGGAAGCATAAACACCGGCCGGGCCAGAGCCAATTACGGCAACGCGGAGCGGGCGATTCATGAAGCGTGTCCTTCTTTCTCTAATGCTTTACGACGGCCACGAGACCGCGGCGTAAGTAGCTGCCAGCGGTGACCTCGTGGGGAAAGGAGTTATTGGTGAGCTATCGGTTTATTCGACATTCCCAATGGTAGCGCCCCCAATCGTAGCGATAACTTACGAAAAATCGAGAGGCGAGCATCACATCATCGGTGAGATGCTTTTGAAGGCGTACAAAACTAAATGTGACCTTAGTCACGTCCAATGTGGGAATTTGGGATAGTTCACTAGAAAAACCGCATAAAAGGCGCGATTGTGCGGGAAAATTGTTGGAATCTGTGGGGAAAAGTGTGGCTACCAGGGGTAACCAAAGAGGTTTGAGTCCGTCGTGAGATGTAAGGTGACTCACAATAAGATGAAAATAATGATTTGGGACTCAGCGGGATTGGAAGCTCAGCATGATCTTGAGCCTCCGGCAGTCCAATGGCTCGAGCCAAGTCAACGTTCAAATAAGTCAACGATTAAGCGCAGTGCGAGAAAGGAACGTCGGTGAGCGATAAGAACGCCCAAGCGTCCACCAACAACTCCGCAGTCCTGATTACTTCAGTGGACCGCGCAGACGATCTACAGGATGTCATTACGGCATTGTCTGAGGCACTGGGTGGGGCACGTTGCCTCCACACTGTCGGTGGGGCTCACGGCGCCACTGTGGATCAGGTTGTTGTGGATCCGGAATCCGCGCTTGACACCATCGTCAGTGCTGTTGAGGACGACCGCGCTGCTAACGAGGGGGCGGCTGTTCTGACCGGCTCCGGCAACCTCGATTTTGACTTCCGCATCGCCACCGTCGCCGGTGCCGGTGTCATCGTTGTCGCTGGTGGCGAGGGCTGTCACACAGAGGCCGCAAAGGCTCGCGTTCGTTTGGCGCTCAGCAGTGCAGCTCAGCGTCACAGCGAGGTACTCGCTGTTGTTCTCACAGGGGAGGAAGCAGTCGAGGCTGCTAAGACTCTCGATCTCGACGTTCCCGTTGTTGCCGTTGACGATGCTGAGGGGCTTCGCAAGGTCGTAAGCCGCGAGGTCACCGCAGTGATGACTCCACAGCGTTTCCAGTGGTGGCTGTTGCAGCGCGCCAAGACTGATAAGCGCCACATTGTGCTGCCAGAGGGGGATGATGACCGCATTCTTGAGGCCGCTGATTACCTCCTGCGCGAGGACATCTGTGAGCTTACTATCCTCGGTGACCCGGATGCTATGAAGGCGCGCGCCGCCGAACTTGGTTTTGACATCGACGCCGCCCATCTCTGGAACCCACAGACCTCCGAATATGTTGAGCAGTTCGCGGAACAGTTCGCAGAGATGCGCAAGGCCAAGGGGGTCACGCTGGAGCAGGCCCGTGAGACGATGCAGGACATCTCCTACTTTGCGACGATGATGATTCACAACGGGCTTGTCGACGGCATGGTGTCCGGTGCAGCCCACACAACTGCGCACACCATTCGTCCGTCCTTGCAAATCATTAAGACCAAGCCGTCGGCTTCCACGGTGTCGTCGCTGTTCCTCATGGTTATGGACAACTCGCTGTGGGGTTTTGCGGACTGTGCGGTGCTGCCGAAGCCGGCTCCGGAACAGCTGGGTGAAATCGCGGTAGTATCCGCCGAGACTGCAGCTTCCTTCGGTATCGACGCCCGCGTCGCCATGCTGAGCTACTCCACTGGGGCATCCGGCACAGGTGAGGATGTTGACCGTGTGAAGGCGGGTTTGGCCAAGGCCAAGGAGCTGGCTCCGGACCTCGCCGTCGATGGTCCGCTGCAGTTCGATGCCGCTATTGACCCGTCTGTGGCTGCGAAGAAGATGCCGGATTCCTCCGTTGCGGGTAAGGCAACTGTTTTCGTGTTCCCGGATTTGGACGCCGGTAACATCGGGTACAAGATTGCCCAGCGCTGTGGTGGTGCATTGGCAATCGGCCCGATTCTGCAGGGCTTGAACAAGCCGGTCAACGACCTTTCCCGTGGCGCCACGGTGCCGGACATCATCAACACGGTTGCAATTACCGCTATTCAGGCTGGAGGAAACTAATTATTATGTCCCGTCACGTACTTGTTTTGAACTCCGGTTCCTCCTCTATCAAGTTTCAGCTGGTAGATCCGGAGAAGGACTCAACGCAGCCGCCGTATGTCTCCGGTTTGGTGGAGCGCATTGGTGAAGAAGACGGCATTATTAATCTGAAGTTCTCCGGACAGAAGATTGAAATCACCGAGCCTATCGCTGACCACGCCAGTGGCCTTGACCGCGCGTTCGAACTGATGGATGAGCACGGTGTTGGTCCGGAGTCGGTGGATATTGCCGCCGTCGGTCACCGCGTCGTTCACGGTGGTCGCCTGTTCTCTGGACCGGAGCTGATTACCGACGAGATCGTCGGCATGATCCGCGACCTTATTCCGCTGGCGCCGCTGCACAACCCGGCCAATATCGTAGGTATCGAAGAGTCTCGCAAGCTGCTTCCCGACGTGCCGCACGTCGCCGTCTTCGACACTGGTTTCTTCCACACCATGCCGCCAGCTGCTGCTCTGTACCCGCTAAATGCAGAGGTCGCATCGAAGTTTGATATCCGTCGTTACGGCTTCCACGGCACCTCGCATGAGTTTGTTTCCAAGCAGGTGCCGGACCTTCTGAATAAGCCGGCAGAGGAAATCAACCAGATTACGCTGCACCTGGGTAACGGTGCGTCGTGTGCGGCTATCCGAGGTGGCCAGGCGGTGGATACCTCGATGGGGCTGACTCCGCTGGCTGGTCTGATGATGGGCACTCGTACCGGTGACATTGACCCGGGCGTCATCTTCCACCTCTACCGCAACGGCATGAGCATCGATGAGATCGACAATCTGTGCAACCGCCAGTCCGGTTTGAAGGGCGTCTCTGGTGTCAATGACTTCCGAGTCCTGCAGGAGCGCATGGATGACCACGACCCGGATGCTTGGGCTGCATACCAGATGTATGTTCACCAGCTGCGCCGCTACATCGGCTCGTACATGCTGATTCTCGGTCGCCTCGATGCCATCACCTTCACCGCCGGTGTCGGTGAGAACCACGTCGGTATCCGCCGTGATTCGATGGCTGAGCTTGAGAACTTCGGTATCAAAATTGATGACGAGCTCAACTCCCAGCCGAATGACGGCCCACGTCTGATTTCGGCGGATGACTCGAAGGTCAAGGTCTTCGTGGTACCGACCAATGAGGAACTGGCCATTGCCCGCTACGCAATGAGCTTCGTGGACTAGTTCTTTGGACCGGAACCCTGACGAGTAGGCAGGGTTCCGGTAACCCGTAATCGACGGCTGCCGTGTACCTCACCTGTTGAATCCGCGACTGTAACTCAACAAAAGCTCAACAAAAAATGAGCTCGCCCCCACTGCCTTCCAAACTGGAAGAATCTAGTGGGGCGAGCTCATTTTCACCGCCAGGGAAAACTGCGCCTATGCCTCAATAGGCTCAGTCACCTGGTCATTATTTCAACGCATCAGCGCAGGTAACTACCAGATGTAGACGCCGTCGCCGACCTGCAGAGTGTTGAAGTACATCACAGCATCATCGTGATTCAGATGAATGCAGCCGTGGGACATCTGATTGACCGAACCCTCGTGGAAAGCCTCACCGTCGTTGGTGAAGTACACAGAGAACGGCATCGGACCGTTGTAAGGAACCGACCACTCATCGCGGACCTTGCGGGTAACGCTCAAGTGTCCACGGGTGGTTTCGTAACCTGGCATACCGGAGGACATGGGCACCGGGCCGTAGGTGATGTTGCCGTTTTCCTGCAGCCAGGTCTTCTGGTTAGCCAGGTCAACGCATGCGCGGGCGCTCGGCGGGCACGGGTTGTTTGGCTCTGGACGTGGTTCAGGGCGTGGCTTCTGCTCTGGCTGTGGAGCAGGGGCAGGGGCAGGTGCCGGCTCAGGCTGCGACGGCTTGTCTTGGCCCTCCAGCAAACCGAAAATCTCGTTGACGACGCGGGTGGCTTCGGCCTTCTGCGCAGCTGGCAGCGGCAGGCTGTCGATGGCGTTCAGCAGCTGAGTTTTGACCTTGTCCGCCACCTGCTTGTTGTTTTCAGCGAACCTGAAGTTTTCATTGATTAGGGCGACGACCGAATCCGGCAGCTTCACCGAAGAGGAATCCAGAACCTCAGAGAGCTCAGGAGCAAGGTCGCCCGGGTTCAGAGTCGAGATCTCCGGCAGCTTGAGGTCCCGAACACTCTGGCTGAGCGACTGCAGGTCCGGGGAAACCGGCAGGGCAACGGCAGTGCCGGCCCCAATACCAAAGGCGGTGGTGACGGCTGCAGCGCTGATAATGACACGCTTAGCGCTGCGGAGAGAGGATTTCGAAGAGGCAAACATAGAGGATATCTTAAACCACGAACGGCAATTCTCTCTTTATTCACCAATTCTGGGGTGGCGCTCACGCCCACAACCGCATGTTTGACCAGGTTCAGTAAAGAGCTGGTACAGAGCTAACGCCAAGTTCGTGGCCGAATGAGATTTGCGATATCCACCAAGTTGTAGCGGTGTCGCGGAAACTGTGAAGAGCGCGCCAGCATCCGTAAGTCTTTTTCCAGTCCTTCACGCAGGCCAGCCACGGTAAAGGGCGCATCGAAAAGACCATTGGAGCTAGCTGCATGGTCGAGGTTCGAGCTGCGCAACCAGTTCAGCGCGGACGCCATCACGGCGATGCGCAGCTGCGGCATGCGCGGTTCATTTGTTGGTAGCTCCACCAGGCGACGCGCAGCACGGCGAATTCTCGATTCGGTCAACTCGGAGGGCATCCCGGAGGTGAGCATCAGAATCGTCGTCAAACGTGCCATGCGATGGTGGCGGGAGTTACCGGGAACGCGGTCAAGCTGGGAGATAGCCATTTCGTGTTGGCGCTCAGAGGCCAGCTGACGAGCTAGCCCGAAGGCGGAGGATACCGTCGTCGGGTTGGCCGCCCACACGACGGCGTAGAGACGCAGGGTGTTGAAACGAATCGTCTGAGGCGACAGGGACTCGCTGGCCCAGGCGGGGGAGAAGATTTCGGGCGTATCGGCAGCGACATTATCCAGCGCGCTGCTCAAGTTCGCGGCGGCGCGGGCGACAGAGGGCTCGAGGAGAGATGCGTTGGCGATGCCCAAGCGCTGTTGAATCAACTCGAGAGTCGCTGCCAGCGCCAACTTCGGGGCGGGCTCGCCGGGAAGCATTGTCAGCACGTGGTGGAACGAGGTGAGGGCATCGTTGAATTGGTCGAGAAGCAAATAAGTCACGCCCTCGTACCAGTGGTAACGCCAATCGCGCTGCAAGCGTTCAGAGACGTCGCAGAGGCTGTCGCGGGCCTCATCAATTAATCCGAGGTCCAGTTTCGCACGCACGATGCCCAGCGGAATTTCCACCGAAGAACCATACTCGGGTTCGGACAGCGCGTTGGTCAGTGTTTCGATTAGTTCGTTGGGTTCCGTAAACGACGAGGCGCTCAGGATGCGCGCACCCGGATCTGTCGGGTTAATCAGTGGCACAGGCAGCGCGAAGGTCACTTCTTGCGGAGTGATTTCCACGCCGCGGGTGATGCCGTCGACAAGCTGGTCGGTGCGGAACACCAGGTGCTTAGTGCCGTACGTGGAACGCTGCGGCGAGAAATTCGACACCGCCTGTGGGAATTGCACGCCGTCGCGCACCGCCAGAATCTCGCGCAATACGCCGATGAGCTGCACACTCATCTCTTCGGCAGAACCGAAGCGAGCCTCCGGATCTTCGTGGCAAGCGCGCAGTAGAAAGCGGTAGAGCGAGTAAAAACGGCGGAACAGAGGCTCTTCGACAGGTGAGGGCAGTCCCGGATCGTAGACGCCGTTGGTCGCCGGCAACTTCAGAATCAGCGAGGCCAGCGTGCGACCGACAGTGTAGATATCACTGGCAATCGTCGGTCCCGTCGTAGCAATCTCCGGCGCCTGGAATCCGGGCGTGCCGTAGATATGGCCGTAGGCGCCGATGCCGGTGACCGCGCCAACGTCGATAAGCGTGACGTGGTCTTCGCTGAGCAGCACGTTGTCCGGCTTCAAATCGTTATAGACAACGCCGCGCGAGTGCAGGTAATCCAGCGCGGGTAGTAGCTCCAGGATGTAGCCAATCGCCAGGTCACAGGGCATGACGCCGTCAGGGTAGCTCCGTCGCTGTTTGCGTAACGACGGGCCGCCGACGTACTCCATCACAATGAAGCCGGTGGCGCTGTTGGCGTCCGTCTCATCGATGAAGTTGATGATCTTCACAATTCCCGGATGCGAGATTTCCGCGAGGAACTCGCGTTCTGCCTGGACTACGGCGAAATCCTTCTCGTTTTTCGCTGCCATCATGCCCTTGAGCACGACCCAGCGATCCGAGACATTGTGGTCAATCGCCAGATAAATCCAGCCGAGACCGCCGTGGGCAATCGGGCCCACAATTTCGTACTGATCCGCCACGATATCGCCGGCTTTCAGGCTCGGCGCCGGCTTATTCGTCGCGCGAATCTTCTCATCACTCATTACTGCATCGCGCGGATCCTGCGTTGTGATGTACGGCAGGTGCACCATGCCGTCGGCGACGGTGCGTCCACGGTGCGCAGTCGATCGCTTCCGGCGAAAGTCCTCCAACGCTTTCCGGTGCGAGGCCATCGACGGATCTGGTGCCTGGGTGCCGGGTTGGGTCGTCACGCTTGACGACGAGCCTCCGCGCCCCAACAATTCGGCGATATCGAACTCTTCGTCATCGTCATCATCGTCCGCAAAAGGGTCGAAGGCGACAGCGGCAGTGCCGGGCGCTTGTTCGTCGTCTTCATCGGCGAATGGGTCGAAGGCGACGGCCTGAGTGGCAGCTGCCTCTGCCTCTGCGTGAGCATCCTCCTGGGGCGCTGGCGTGTACTGCGGATGCTGGGCTTGCTGGGCTTGCTCGGAGTACTGGTTTTCGTCGCTCATCGGTTATCCACCTCGCCTTCTGGAGCAGCTTCCGGTGTGGGGGAGATTCCAAGTATGTCTTCGTCGTCGCCGTACTGTGGCGATGGCTGTGTACCACTTGGCAGGAAGGGGCCGAACCAGGTGTCGTAGAGGGACTGCCAGGTGCCATCGGTTGCCATACGTTCCAGGGTCGCGTTGATTTGGCGAACTAGGCCTGGGTTCCCCTTGGATACACCGGCCGCGTAGCTTTCCTCGTTCAAGCCCCGCTGGACAATGGCGGTGGCCGGATCTTGGTCGTTGATACCAGCGAGGATGGTGTCATCGGCAACGACAATCTCTGCCTGGCTGTTTTGAAGTGAAATGAGGCAATCCGACCAGTTGCCGACCAACAGCAGCGTATTGTTCGGCGAGAGCCGTCGAATCAAATCCTCGGTAGTAGATCCCCGGGAGACACAGATGCGACCGTCCTCGACGTCCTCGGGGGAAGCATCGCCACCCGGTGAAGAGACGAGAACTCCAGCTCGTGCTGTCAAATACGGTGCGGAGAACAGCACCTTTTCGCGCCGGGCATCGGTGACCGTCATAGTGCGCAACACGACATCGACGGTGCCGTCTTCGAGTGCGGCGGTGCGTTCGTTGCTGTCGACGAACCGAAACTCGACAGCATCGGGATTGTCAAAGATGTCCCGGGCAATCTCCTGTGCCAGGGATACCTCAAACCCCGAAAGCTCTCCGGTGCTGAAGTCGCGGAAGCTGAGCAGGTTCAATGATTGGTCAACACCGACGATGATGCGACCGCGCTGGTAAATCTCCGGGATTCGCTCTTCCGGCGTTTGGTCATCGGGAGCGAGTGTGGACAGATCTGGCGTGTTGGCTTCTGTCGCAGGCTTCCTCGAGGAGGCTTTGTCGTAGAACGCGCCCGGTGGCAGGGGAAAGTCACCGGTGGCCTCCAGGATTGTGCGCGAGTAGGGATCGTCGGCAAGCGAATCGGTCGCGCAGGCACTGACGGTGAGGCCCGCGACGGTGAGTGCACCAAGGATGGCTCTGCGCCGCCAGCCGGCGAGACCGCGGAGCGATGGGGAGAACGGAACGATCATAGGTACTCCAGAAGCCGGTGTCGGAAGCCGAAAACAACCAGAACTGCCGCGATGACGGTCAGTGTAACCGTGGCGAGGGACAGTGCCGCGATAGCGCGACGGGATCGGTCGAGGTTCTCACGGGCGGTCAAGCGAGATTCGGCGATGGAATTCTGTAGCGACTCATCGACCTGGTTGAACGCAGCCGCCGACGAGCTGGCATTATCCACATCGGTCGCGATGCGAACCGCACCGGCGTAGTCGCCTGAACTCAAGTGCTCCATCATCAGGTTGTGACCGGACTCCCAGCTGTAGATACCGTGGATGGCGGCTCTGACATCGTCGTCCGGCGCATTGGCGTCCACTCTTTCCAGCTCGCCGACCAGGGTGCGCACCGACTGCGAGAAGGACTCCGCATCCGCGGGCTGACGGCGCACTAAGCCGAGGGTTTCGCTGGCGCGTAGCTGCTGGGCATCAATGCGCACTTCGGTTAGGGCATGAACATCCGGGCGCTGCTCTCCGAAGAGAGAGTTGGACTGCCACGGCTGAGTGGTGGCAATTCCCACACCGACAAGCGCGATGGCCATCAGCATGGTTGCACCAAACAGGCCGACGTTGAATAGTCGACCGGTGCGGCGAGTCAGCCACCACTGCGTGACTAGCAGCATCAAAATTGCCGCTGCCAGGCCTGACATCGGAAAAAGAGGTGGCTTCGATAGTTGGCGCTGCTCATCATTAGTGGTGGTACTGGTGCGTTCGTAGAGCGATTTTGCAGCTGGCAGAATCTGGACCTGCATCAAGTTTGAGGCAGAGGCGAGGTACGCGACACTGACGGGATTGCCCTGGCGCGCATTCGCGCGAGCTGTCTCGACCATGCCGGTGTAGACCGGCAACAGCCGCTGTACAGTCGCGATATTCTTCATCTCTGGGGCATCGACGTTTTCAATGCCCGTAGCTGCGCGGGTAGCGGACATGGATGCTTGTGCGATGACATCGTCGAAGTTGCTGACCAAGTCCTGGCTGCTGTTGAGTGTGCCGCGGGAAAAGGCGGTGTTGGCCGACGCATCGGCAATCGTCAGCGAGGCATAGAGATTCTGCGAGGCATTGGCCATCGGCTCGCTCAGCTGCGAAATTCGGGTGAGCTGCTGCTGGCGTTGCGAGGTTGTTTGCCACATGGATAGGCCGGCGGCCAGAATAGCGACGATGAGGATGAGGGCGACTGTGGTCAATCGGCCCGGTGACGTCATCAAAAATGACGCTGACCGGCGCACATACGTGGCCGACGGGCCGAGCTTGTCGTAGAGACGCTCACCGAGAAAACGTGTCAATCTCCGGTTGCGCGGGCCAATTTCCAGGGCATCCACGCGCAGGTCGGTATCACGCGGAGAGTCTGTTAGGACTGTTGGGGTTGTGGCCGTTGCTGGGGCATTAGCCGAGGACTCTGTAGTTTCCAGAGCAGTTGATGGTGCCGCACTCTCGGTAGCCGGGGTGGTGTCGGGAGTATCTTTCGATTCCTTTGCCGCCTGAGCCGCAGTGTGTGTGTCTAAGCTTTCGCCACCAGGAGTGGTGCGACCGCTGAAACGAGTTCGGCGTGGAGCACGATTCTTGCGGTGGAATGGGTTTCGGTTTTTGTCGTGGGCACGGGAATGAGGCGCACTTGAAGTGGTTTCACCCATGTGCACGTGTCCTTCCGACGTGACCGAAGTCGCCCGCGACGATCTCTCCGCTCAGAGCAACGTTAGTTCCTTGCAAATCTTAGTCGCTCGGGCTTGTGACGGAAAACACAAGGGTATCTGGCGTAGGGTGGAGACATGCTTCAGGATGGAAATGGTTGGGCAGCCGGCCCCAACGGTACGCGCTGCTGGGGACGCTTCGGAGCTGCAGGGCTGCTGATTGTGAGCCCTCAGCGCACTGTGCTTATGCAGTATCGAGCTGACTGGACATCGTTCCCCCTAACGTGGGGTGTTCCTGGTGGGGCTTGTGATTCTCATGAGACTCCTGAGGCGACCGCGCTGCGTGAAACGGCTGAGGAAACTGGGCTGCTGGAGCATCAGCTTCGCATCCTCGACACGCAGGTCACCACCGGTCCCTTCCCGGCCGATCCGGATCGCCCCGAGCTCGCCGGCGGCTGGAAATACCACACGGTCTACGCACTAGCTGCCGAAGAGCTGGAGACGAATCCGAACGAGGAGTCCCTAGAGTTGCGCTGGGTTCCGCTTGACGACGTCGACAGCCTCGATCTGCTGCCGCCTTTTGTGGAATCGTGGCCCCGGGTACGCGCGCACCTCGAGAAACTGCTGGAGGCCCTTGACTAGGTGTCGGCTTCGCACCTACCGGCGCTCTCTGCGTCGACTACTTGGAGTCGGCAACTGCTGCCGCGCCAGCGGCCAGCGCGGTGACGGTCAGGACAGACGGCCATGCGCCAATCTTCTTAGCCAGCGGGTGTGAGAGGCCGAAAGCGCCGAGGTAGGCGGCCACTAGGCCGGCGGCACCCAGGGCGCCGGTCTTTGCGTTCCAGGTGCGTGCTGCGTATGCGCCGGCGGCACCCAAGATGACGCCACCGAGCGGGCGAATGCCTGTTTCGCGAGCGGTGAGCCAGCCGCCGATGAGGCCAGTGGCCACGAGCGGAGCGGTCTTTACGTCTTTTGCCTTCTTCAAAGTAATAGCCATAAGCATCATCGTACCTAGTAAGAAGGGCTTGGCGGCACGCTTTTAGAACGGCTCCTGGCGGCGCTGGTGCTCCTCAACATAGCTTTCCGAGTGCTCCGCCAGCTTCAGTAGCGAGGGCAGTGCCTTAATGAGCGCACGAACGTCCTTTTGCGACATTGTCCGCACAATTTCGTACACCAGCGCACCCCAGTGGTCGATAAGTTGCTCCAGCAGCGTCTCGCCATCGCTGGAGACATAGAGGTTCTGCGCACGGCGATCCTTTGCATTGTTCTCGCGTTCAATCAGTCCGTTGTCGAGTAGACGGCGAACTGTTGCCGAAACGTTGGACGGGCGCAGGAAACGCAGGCGTGCAATGTCGGATACGCCGCAGCCCGGGTGGGTTGAAATAAAGTGCAGTACTTCCATTTCCGACTGGGAAATGTCCATCCTGGCATTCGGGCGCTCACCGAGGCGGCGAGTCGATGCAAGGAAGTCATACAGGCCGATGGAAATCTTCTGCACGCTTTCGCGCAGGGATTCATCGGACTCAGTCGAGTCATCCGCGGTGGGGAAGCCGCTCGCTGGCTCCGGGGTAGTGGTGCGCTGAGGGGAGCGTGCAGAAGTCATGATCTTCCTTCCCGACGTAATGAATTGATGTTCTGAATAAACACCTTATATCGTCGAAATAACTTTCTGTGGTGAAAATTTGTAGATTGAACAAAAAGTTAGACTCATAAGTGTTGTGCGGGTGCTTTATCGCCCATTTCTGCCCCTGATTTTAGGGGCTGGCAGCAAAGACTCCGCTTTACGACGGCCCCAGCGACACCCCCTAGTAGGAACTAGGCCTACGCGCTTTTCCGCCCGTTTATCTACACTTCGTAATCCACAATCACCGGAGCATGGTCGGATGCGCCTTTGCCCTGACGCTCTTCGATGTCGATGAATCCGGCGGACGCCTTTGCCGCGAGGGCGGGGGAGGCGAGCTGGAAGTCGATGCGCATGCCCTCATCCTTGAAAAAGCGGCCAGCCTTGTAATCCCAGTAGGTCCACTGGTTTGGGGTGAATTGGCGAGTTACTTCCTTCATGCCCGCCTGCTCCAGCGCATAGAAAGCTGCGCGTTCAGGCGGTGTGACGTGTGTTTTCCCTGCGAAGGCTGCCATTGACCAGACATCGCCGTCGGTCGGGGCAATGTTGAAGTCGCCGCCCATCATGAAGGTGGCCTCCGGGTCGTCGTCAAGCGTGGCGATGATGTGCTGACGGAGCCGCTCCAGAAATTCGAGCTTGTACTCGAAGTGCGGGTCGGTGATGTCGCGGCCGTTCGGGATGTAGAGGCTATGGACGCGCACGCCACCGCAGGTAGCGGCGATATGGCGGGCCTCCAATGCGGGAGTTGCGTCGGGGTCCTTGTTGAAACCGGGCTGACCGGGGAACTCTGCCTGGATGTCCTCAAGGCCGACGCGGGAGATGATGGCAACGCCATTCCACTGATTCAGGCCGTGGTGGGCGACTTGGTATCCCAGCTCTTCAAAAGCAGCGGTGGGGAATTGGTCGTCCTTGCACTTGGTTTCCTGGACGGCCAGGACATCAATGTCATTCCGGCGCAGCATTTCCACCATTCGGTCGAGGCGAGTTCGAGCCGAATTGACGTTCCAGACACAGATTCGCATATCAACGATTGTAAAAGGGGAACGAAACGGCGGCCTCATGCGTTGAACAAAGCAGTGACAAAATAGGCGGACAAAAACGGATAAGGTGGGCGGAAGCCCGGTAGGAAAGGGAGTTTCGAGGTTGGCTAACTGGGACGATCGCCGTTACGGCGGCGAGTACAGTCCGACGGATTACCTGGGTAGTAGTGGCAGGAACGCTTATCGGGAACACGACGCATATGCGGCGTACGATGCGGCAATGCCGTATCAGGAAGTGCCATATCCGGTAGCAAACATTCCGGTCGGCTATGAAAGCGGGTACCCCGCTAGCTATGGGGTGTCTTCCTTCGGTGAGCTCAGTGCTAATCCCAAAGTCGCGCCGCTGACCGCTCAAATGGCAGTACACCTGGGCTTTGACCCCAATCTGGCCAATGGCTCAGTGGCACGTCGTGGTGGTGCGCTGTTGGTGGATTCTGTCATCTACACTGCATTGATTGCCTCCATTGCAGTTCTCACTAGCATCGTGGGGACATCGGACAGCGGCGTAATGGTGATGCTGATCAGCCTCTTCCTCGGTCCCGGTGGTTTTTACCTCTACCGCGTGGCGGGGGACTCCATCTTCGACGGGTCGCCGGGTAAACACGCCATGGGCATGAAAATCGAAGGTGCACACGGGATGCCAGTCTCAGCCCGCGATGGTTTTGTGCGCAATGCCTGGATTCTGCCGTCGATGATTCCGGTCGCCGGTTGGTTTGTCTCTGCGGGCCTGGCTGGCTGGATTGCGATGGGTGCGTCCCGCAATCCGCTGGGGAGAGGTCGTCATGAACTCTCGGTCCACACCCGTGTGGTGGAAAAGCCGGAGACGCGCGAGCTGCCGCGCGGGCAGCGCCGCATGGACAATCGCATGGGTAGCAAAGAGCAGCAGGGCAAGCAGCTGAAGCGGATTAAAAGGGTTAAGCGCGGGAAGTAGGGCGATCAGGGCGAGCAGCGCAGGGCCGAAACGTAACCCCCGGCCCCTAAGCCCCTGTCAGCTCCGCGTAGCGGTGCCGGTGGTGCTCGGTAAAACCGAGTGTCCGGTATAGCGCAATGCCAGCCTCATTTGAGCCCAATACCTGCAGATATGCAGAATCTGCCCCGTGTTGTGCGCCCCAGTGCATCATGTGAATTCCCAGTAGGGTGCCAAGTCCTCGGCGGCGCATATCGGCTGCGACTTCCACAGCGGAGAACCCGAGCCACACACGGCCGTCGTCCGATTCGGTCAGCGTGCCGCGCGTAATGGCTACCGTGCGTATGCCTTCAGGCGCATTGTTGTCAGGCACTTGCAGGCGTCCGAAGCACATGCGGCCATCAATTTCATTGCGCAGAAGCTGTAGTGCATGCTCGGGCAGCGTGGTACCGCGGAAATGGTAGAGCCCCAGCCAGTCGTCGTCAGGTTGATCAGCGATATCCACCTGCACGTCTGCAAGCTCGACGCTGTGCTCATCGAGCACCTGTTCGGCGCTGTGCTCATCAAGCACCTGTACGGCGCTGTGCGATTCAGCTGCCAATTCAGCAGGCGGCAAATCCCCATCGAGTGAGCGCGTCATAACCACAATGTCCGGCCCGACCGTCCACTCCTGCCCCGCGACCAGCGCCTGTGCAGGTTTGGCGATTCTATCCGGAATCGCAATCCGCACCGGCAAATCGTGGGAATCGTAAAACGACTTAATCTTCTCCAACGGCACCGGCTGAGTGCTGGCTCCGGGTTCGAGCGGCAGCGCGGAGTTGGAACGCTCCGTAATGCCATCGCCGGCTCGCAGCAGCCAGCCCGACTCCACCACATGCGCGATACCCGGGAAGGCCTTCGCTGTCGCAGTTTCCACGGCGCGAATATCCGAATTGCGCACCGGATGATCCGGCAGGGCCTTCACAATCAAAATGTGCTTATCGCTAAAGTCCACCGCTGCCACGGATTCGTCGGCACGCACGCCAGCACGAACCTGCGGACGCACGACGAACGGATCCATGCTGAGCACATGCCCAATGACGTCCGTAGTCTTCTTGCCGCTGGCCAATGCTTCTTTATCGGTCAGCGCGCGCCGCACAATGACACGACGTCCCACCGCCACTTCACCGACGCCCCAGCGGGAAATCGGTAGCTTCTGTGCTGCATTTTCGCTTGCCGACGACTCCAATTGCCTATCCGCCACGATCTAATCCTCGTGGCCGAACGGATCCGGATCCACGCCCGGCATCCAGGTCAGGCCGCCCTCGGTCCAACCGGCGCGCTTGATTTCCTTCTTGGCCATGCGCTTCCAACGACCGGTGAGGCAATCGGTATAGAGGAACCCATCTAGATGGCCGACCTCGTGCTGCATGCATCGGGCGAGGAAACCGGTGGCCTCGATGCGGACCTCTTCGCCGTTTTCATCCAGGCCGGTGACGACAGCCTTCTCCGCGCGGTTGGTGGGGAAGGACAGGCCGGGTACAGAGAGGCAGCCTTCGTCATCGGAACCGTCGTCATTAGGCATGGTCTTCGGGATTTCACTGGTGGTCAGCACCGGATTGATGACGCAGCCGCGGTGCCAGACGTCGTCATCATCGGGGCAGTTGTAGACGAACAGACGCTTGCCGACGCCCACCTGGTTGGCAGCCAGCCCCACACCGTGGGCGCGGTCCATGGTTTCGTACATGTCCTCGATGAGCTCACGCAGCTCGGAGATGTCCTCGGTTACCGGCTGGGTAGGAGTGTGGAGAACGGGGTCTCCGGCAATCACAATGGGACGGATAGTCATGTCGCTGATTCTACTCGGCGTCCATGTTTTCTATATCGCCTGGTGATGTCAGGGGTCTTGGAGACGTTGGGCGATGTCGGAAGTGGTATGTAGGGCTGGGTGGCTGAGCCTTACTATGTATCTTCACTAAGTATCTGCATAAGCAGTGTCGTGCAGAATAGAAAATCAGGGCGAATGAGAAGGAAAGCGGGGTGCAGAAAATGATGAGCAAGAAGCCCATAGGCGGCAGCCACGAACCTGAGACTGAGCTGCGGCCTGACTCATCCGAGCATCCCGGACTCGCGGGCGATACCGGCGGCATTGAGCCCATTTTGGCGCAGAAAATGCTGGATTTTGAGAAGGAATGGCTGAAAGTTGCCCGCCGTGGGCCGCGTATGGCCGGTGCGCGGCAGGAGGCAATTCGGCGTCGCTTTGCCGAGGACTTCGGCAACAACACAATCCGTTACCACCAGGTACTTTCGCGACTTCTCGATTCTCCGGCAGCCGAAGCGGCCGAACCCGTGTTGGTTCATCGGCTGCGCGCCGTGCGAGACAACCAAGACGCATAAGGTTCAAGTTTCACTTCACGGTTCGGCAGCAGAACATATAGGATGTGGGATGTGTCTGACCAACTAAACCCTCAGAATTCGCCGCGTCCGGGCCGTCATCGACTCGATGACGACTTCGACGACTTCGATGAGTACAGCGATTACGCGGAGGCTCCCGCCGCTGGCGGCGCCCATGCGTACTCCGAGCCGTCGGATGCTCAACACACAGCGCCAAAATCTGCGGCTCCCGCCGCTGGTGCAGCTGCTGCTGGTGCCACCGCCGCCTCGACCGGTGCCAGCGCTGGGGCTGCTAGCAATTCCGCAGCTGCTGATGGTGTTGATGACGGCGACATCGGCGACGGTGCCGGTGATGGCCGCTACATGCGCGTTCTCGCTATCGTGCTGCTCGCTATCGGCGTGTGCCTGGTCGCCTACGGTGCCTATGCACTCAGCACACGTGGCGACGATGCCGAGAACACCGGCCAGAATGACACCTCGGCATCCGCTCCGGTTGACTCTGGTGCGCCTGCTGACTCGGCCAACGGCAGTGATCCGGCAAAGGATGGTGCTGTTGGAGATGGTGACGGCGAGGTTCCGCCGCCGCCACCGGCAAATGAGCCAGGCAAACCGGTTCCTCCCGCTGAGAATCCGCCGGCACAGGATGAGGCCAACGAAGCGCCCCAGATTGACCGCAAGACTGTCAAGGTCAGTGTCCTGAATAACTCTGAGGTCGTGGGCCTCGCCGATGACCTGTCCAAGCAGATGGGCGAGCAGGGCTGGGGCGCCGGCGAGACCGGCAATGCTCCTGAAGAGAAGATGGGTGTGTGGGAGAAGACCACCGTCTACTTCGACCCGAGGAACGAAGAGGAAAAGGCCGCCGCTGAGCAGATCGCGCATGACAACGGTTGGGAAGCCGCACCTCGCGATGACCGCCTCCGGGACGCTCCGGCGGGAATCGTCGTGGTCGCCACTGACCCGGCTCACTAGACTCCCGGCCCACCAGGCTTTGGTCTCTCACTAAGGTTTGCGGCCTAAGCGTCAAAACCTGCCGCCGTGGTGCGAAGCCCCATAGCTTTCCAAGTCCCGCGTAAGCCACACATTTCATGGCTTACGCGGGGCTTTTGCATATTTTGCAGTCTCAAACAGATCACGGCTGAAAAAGGGGTACTAGTATTCTGCTAGTAGCCAGTGAGGTCTGTGAGGTTTTTATGTTCGCCGTAAAGCGTCGTCGTGTTGCTGTCGCCACCGCGTTGGGTTGTGCTGCAACACTGTTGGTGTCCTGCTCGGGGGTTGAATCCAGCAGCGACAAGGACGGGAACGCAGGCGCGTCGACAAGCACTGCGCCAGTGAGCGTAGATCCGGCTGCACCGAAGCTGACCGAGCGAGTCAGCGCCTATAACTTCATCCGAACAAACGACGACGGATCAATGAAAATGCTGGCAACTGTACAGGTCATGAGCGCCAAGGGATGGATGGGCCTTTCCGACGAAAAAGGTCAGTTCACTACCTTGGATAAGGGCAAGTACACAGTGCAGGCGCGCGGTGCATCTGGCTGCAGTGGCATCGGCAGCCCCGCAACCGAAGGGTTGGGTGTCATCGGCGAAGTGCACGTCGATGACAAACGGAATGCAGATGTCTGGAACGTTCCGTCCAAGGTGGATGAAGACAGTTTCACCACAGTTGCGCTTGTCGATTCCAACGGTGACCTTGCCTCCTGCGCAAAAACCGTCACCTGGACGGAGCCAACTGAGGAAAACGACTCCTAGTGTGAAAAAATAGCGGTATGACTGAGCAATTTTCCGGATCGGCGCAGCCATCACTGGGAGTGGAATGGGAAGTGGCGTTCGTTGACCGACGAACGCGCGACACCGCCCCCGCTGCCGCCGAGGTGCTCGACATCATCGATGCGGAGCATCCCGGACATGGGCTCCAGCGAGAGTTCCTCGCCAACACCGTAGAGCTCGTCACCGGTGTGCACACGAACGTGCCCGGTGCCGTAGCGGAGCTCCAAAGCCAGCTGGACATGGTTCTCGAGGCCGCTGATCGCGTTGGGGTGGATGTGTGGTCATCGGGCTCGCATCCGTTCGCCCGCGGTACTGCTCAGCAGGTCAGCGCTAAGGGGCACTACTCCGAAATCATCAACCGCACTCAGTGGTGGGGTAACCAGATGATCATCTGGGGAGTCCACGTCCATGTTGGCATTAAGGACTCCGAACGCGTTTGGCCGATCATTCAGGCCCTGGCAACGAAGCTGCCGCACATGTTGGCGCTGTCTGCCTCCTCACCGGCCTGGAACGGTGAGGACATGGGTTACGCTTCCAACCGAAGCCTGCTCTACCAGCAGCTTCCCACCGCTGGTCAGCCGCCGGCGATTTACACGTGGCCCGAGTGGGAGTCCTACATGCACGACCAGTCCCGCTCCGGCGTCATCAATCACACCGGCTCGATGCACTTGGACATTCGCCCGGCATCAAAGTACGGCACCATTGAGATTCGTGTCGCTGACGCTACCTCTAACCTGCAGGAACTCGCCGCTATCGTGGCATTGACGCACTGTCTGACGGTTTACTACGACCGCATGTGGGAGGCTGGCGAGGAGCTACCGTCGCTGCAGTCCTGGCACATCGCCGAAAACAAGTGGCGCGCCGCCCGCTACGGCATGGACGCGCTGGTCATCGTCAATCGCGATACCGACGAGCGGTGGGTTCGCGACGAACTCCGTGAACTTGTGGTTCAACTCGCCCCGCTTGCCGACGAACTGGGTTGCCGAGCCGAACTGGAATTCGTCAACAACATCGTGGAAATGGGCGCGGCATACGAGCGGCAGCGCACTGTGGCGGATGCGGCCGGGGCGCTGCCTTCCATGGCTACCGAGGACGACGTACGGGCGAACGAAGAGCGCATTGGCCACACCCCGTGGCGTGCCGCCGTGGATCTTGCGGTGCAGGAACTGCGCGCCGGGCATCCGATAGCGCCTGCAGATTTCCACGAGCAAGTAGACGACTAGCCGTCGTTAAGCGGTGTGTGCCCAGACAAAAATTAGTGACTAGGCCTATAGCACTTTTGGGGTGCATAAACCTAGCCACTAACTGAAGAAAGGCGCCCCCCTGGGCGGCCCCGGTCGAACCCGGTTCCGCTCCAGGTCGGGGTCCAATCTTGACGGGGAGTGTCCTCTCGTTATTCCCGGCTGTCATCGCGGGCGAGGCTGTCCTCGTCGACGAGCCTCTCTTTGAACGCCTCGTGGCCAACGCGGTTACTAACAATTGGCGATGTACCCAGAGCAAACAGGATAATCAGGGTCAACAGAGCCAAGTCACTACTAGTAGTTGTGTGAGCTGACGCGTGCGTGGCGACGTGCAAAAGCGAACCCGACAGCGTCAGAATTAGCCCCAGCGTTTGTGGCTTGGAGGATGCATGCATGCGACTGATGGTGTCGCGGAAGCGTATTAATCCCACGGACGCTGCAACGCACAGTAGCATTCCGGTGATAATGAGTGCGATGGCGATAATGTCTGCCACGAGAATCATTTGGGCTCTCCCTTCACTGTTTTCGGAGCTGCTGTCGGTGTTGCCTTAGGCGCTGCTTTCTGTGCGGTTTTCTTTGTGGCGACCTTGCTTGCAGCTTTCCCCGTGCCCTTCCGAGCGCTCTTCGCGGGTTTCTTTCCTTCGTCTGGGACACGGAACTTGGCGACTGCCAGCGAAGACAGGAAACCGAGCAGCGCAACGATGAGCATTGGGTAGACCACCGAAGTGTCCAAGCTCCAGGCCATGAACGCAGCGAGCATGCCCTGCAACATTGCAGTCATGGACTCCAGCGCCACCAGGCGGTCCAGCGAGTTTGGACCTGCAATCATGTGCCCGAGGGTAATCATCACCGCAATGAAATAGCCTGCGGCAGCCACTCCGAGCAGAATGTTAAAAACTTCCGGGTTCATCGGCTACTCCTTTCGCTGCTATTTTCGCCTTTCCGGCTGCTCTTCTCGCTGCTCACCTGGTCGTCACTTGCGTCCGACTTGGTAGGATGCTCGTTGACATCGCGGTTCTCAAACGCGCGAATCACCCGTCGCTCGATTCGGGTCAACTGGTTGATTTGTTCAGCTACCTTGCCTGTCGACGAAGCGTCGAGAAGATGCATGGTCAGCGTCTTTTTTCGCTTATCGATGTCCACGATGATGCCGCCCGGCTGCAGATTAATTAGTGCCATTGCAGTCGTGAGCGAAATATCGTCATTGGTCCGCATGGGGACCTTGATAATGGCAGTCGGTGGCGGATCATCTCGTCGGATGGCCAGCCAGGCGACACTGATAGAGGCCTTCACGAAGTCGATTGTCCAAGAACCGAACAGTCGCACCATGCCACCGAAGTTGATATCCAGCGCGCTGTTTGGCGGGATAGGCATGGCGAGGTTCAGCAACGTGGCTACAAGGATTCCCGAGAGCACATTGGCAAATGTCACCTCGCCCCACAGCATGACCCAAATAATCACTGTGAATAAGAAGAGCAGGATTGAAATACGTGGTGGTCGCTTTGCAGCCACCTTGGCGCGCGCTTTACTCATCAGCTTTCACCTGCTCCTTCCAGCGTGCTGGTGGCACGTTCGGTCGCCGAATCCGACTTCCATGGGCTCTTGGTGCGGCCTGGGTTTTCCAGCTGCTCCAGGCCCTTGTCATCGGCCGAGTCGATACCGAGGACCGCTGCGCGGTACTCATCAACATTCGCGACGTTGCTTGCCGCTTCGGTAGCCACATTGGACAGTGGCCCGGCCAGAACGGTAACCCCCACAGAAGCAATCACCAGCAGAGCCGTCGGCATCACCATGCCGAGTGGCATCTTGCCGACGTCGTCACGCTCTGCGATAGCAACCATCTGAGTCCTTTCCCGGAGCGCGGCTGGCTGCGCAAGCACAGTGTCGCCCTCGGGGGCGTCGGAACGGTCGCGCCAGAAGGCCTTCGACCAGACGAGAATCATGGTGTAGAGGGTCAGCAGGCTGGTGATAATCGAACCCGCAACCAGAATCCACGCGGTGGCGGAACCGTCTTGGGCACCGGCCTCGATCAGCATGACCTTGCCCAGGAAGCCTGAGAACGGCGGGATACCACCGAGGTTGAGCGCGGGCACGAGGTATAGCAGCGCCAGCAGCGGCGACGTCTTGGCCAGGCCACCGAGGCTGCGCAGGGAGGACGAGCCCGCCTGGCGCTCGATAAGCCCGACCACCAGGAACAATGCCGTCTGCACCAGAATGTGGTGCACGATGTAGAAGATCGCGCCACTGAGCCCCAGCGTATTGCCGACGGCAATGCCGAAGATCATGTATCCGATGTGGGATACCAGCGTAAATGACAAGAGACGTTTGATGTCATTTTGGGCCATGGCACCGAGAATGCCCATGAGCATTGTCGCTAGGCCGGCCCACATCAGGACGTCGTCAAGCCTGCCGTCTGGGAAAACGACACTGCGCGTGCGGATGATCGCGTAGACACCCACCTTCGTCAGCAGCCCTGCGAAGACCGCGGTAACCATCGACGGTGCGGTGGGGTAGGAGTCTGGCAACCACGCCGACAGCGGGAACACTGCTGCCTTCACTGCGAAGGCAACGAGCAGCACTGCGAAAATCGCGGTGCGGGTGCCATCGGGGATGTCCTCCATACGCAGAGAAATATGCGCGAAGTTCACCGTGCCGACCGCTTGATAAACCAGGCCAATCGCCAGCAGGAACACCATCGAGGACAACATGTTGACCATCACATACGACACGCCTGCGCGAATGCGTGACGACGATGCCCCCAGCGTGAGCAACACGTAGGAGGCTACGAGCAGAACCTCGAAGCCGACGTACATGTTGAACAGATCGCCGGCCAGGAAGGCCATGGAGACGCCCATGTTGAGCAGCATGTACGTCGGAACGAAGACGGAGATC
The DNA here is from genome assembly GCF_001838325.1 of Corynebacterium sp. HMSC074C05. Lineage (NCBI taxonomy): Bacteria > Bacillati > Actinomycetota > Actinomycetes > Mycobacteriales > Corynebacteriaceae > Corynebacterium > Corynebacterium sp. HMSC074C05. The sequence goes on along the minus strand of NZ_KV836285.1, from coordinate 94,478 downwards.
GGCTCATCTTCGTCACCATCGCTAATACCCTGGCCGATGCCGAACCACATCACGGCAAAGAGGACCAGCTGAGAGACGGTGATCATCAACACTGCGAGGTTGTCGGCTACGAGCGTGATGCCGATTGGTGCGTCCCAGCCGCCCACCTGGACCGTGTGGACGCCGTGCGCGTAGATGAGATACACCAAGGCGCTGGCGACTCCCAGCAGGCTGCCGAGCGAGATTAGCGCGATCGCCTGCTGTGCTTTGGGAAAACGTGCCAGCAGCAGAGCAATTGCGGCGGTGGCGGCGGGGACGATGATAGGCAGCGGAATTAGTGCCAGAATTATTTGCTCAGTCGTCATCGTCGTCACCTCCTGGGGAGTTTGATGGCGGGGTCACGGGCTTTTCGAAACTGGCCGGACCGAAGCTATCGCCGGCCTCTGTGGGACGACCGGTGGTGGGATCGTCGGACTTGTCGTGGTCCGGAGCAGCTGATGGGTCGCTGGCCCGACGCATTGCCAGGCTGCGGTCCTCGTGGTCATCTTGCACGTGATCGCCGATGCGGTAGCGGTGCTGGCGATAGAGCAGAGCCAACAGGAATGCGGTCATGCCCATGGAAATAACAATTGCGGTGAGGATAAAGGCCTGGGGCAGTGAGTCTGCCTGAGCATCGCTGACCAGCGATTCCCTATCCCAAATTGGTGGCCGTCCCGGCGAACCAGAGCCAAGCAGGATGAGCAGGTTGATACCGTTGCCCATCAGCAACAGTCCCATGAGCATCCTGGTCAACGAACGATCGAGGAACAGGTACACCCCTGTAGCAATCAGCGTGCCGACAGTTGCTAGCAGAACAAAATTGAGAATCACGGGTGTGTGTCCTTTCCTTCGGTCCTAGCTGGGGCTGTCGGTTCTGAAGCCTCTGAGGTGGCTGTGTTGGCAGAGTCTGCGGGTTTAGTGCCGGCAGGTTTAACGCTTGCGGGATTAGCGCCTGCGGACTTAACACCTGCGGGCTTAGCCGCCGCCAACTTGCTGCGCAGCTGGCGGGACTGGCCGAGTGCGGCTCGATTCACACGACGTGAACGATCACGCTCAGCGCGAAGGTTTATCTGAGCATCGATGCCACCGCCCAAACTGCGCAGGATGTAGACAATCGTGCTAACCACAATCATGTACACACCCAGATCAAAGAGCATGGGGGAGACAACAGTGACATCTCCGAGCAGCGGAATTTCCCGCGAGCCATACGTAGAAGTTAGCGGTGCCCACCCCACAAACAGTGGCCACAACGCGCTGAGTGCCGACACCAGCAAACCGCCGCCGAGAAGCATCTCGTTAGGAATCGGCAGAGTTGCCGCCAACTCACGACGACCACCGATGAGATAACGCATGGTCAGTGCCAGCGCAGCCACGAGACCACCGGCGAAGCCACCGCCGACATCGTTATGGCCGGCAAAAAAGAGATAGAAGGAAACCACCATCATGGCGGGGAAGAGCACGCGCGATGCCACCAGCACCATGATCGGGTAGCGCAACCGCTCGGCTTCACCGGACTCATCGAGAGTGTTCAACCAACGGTTGGTGCGGCGAGCTCGATTCCGCTGCGGCTTAATCTTTGAACGCATATGCATGGTATGCGTGCGGAAGACCAGTGAGGTAATCCCCAGAGCCACCATCACCAGCACGGTGATTTCACCGAAGGTGTCCCAGGCGCGGATGTCGACAAGCAGTACGTTGACTGCATTCTGGCCGTGTCCAATATCGTGCGCCAGCGGCGGAATGTCGCCCGAGATTGGCTCAGTACGACGGGAGCCCATGGCGTAGGCGGCCAACACGGGAACCGTGACACCGACTGCAATGGCCAACCAAGCACGGTGTCGTGTCCACCTCGGGTTCGATGCCGGTGCCCGCGGGGAGAGCGTACGCAACACCAACACGAAAATAATCATTGAGACCGTCTCAACCAGCAGCTGCGTCAGAGCCAAGTCAGGTGCGCCGAACATGGCGAAGATAATGGCCAAGCCGTAGCCGGTCACGCCTACCAGGATGACTCCGGAAAGTCTGTTCTTCTGCCGGGTAGCGGCCAGCGCCGCGATAATCATGATGAGCGCAACTGCACCCTGCGGAGCTGAGTCCCACAGTTCCATTCGTAGCTCATCGCGCTCGCCGAGCAACAACGCACCGATGGACAGCACGATGAGGGTCAGCAAAATGACCGCTTCATTTAACGGGAGGGAACCACGCTGGGTCGCAGCAGTGACACGGAGAGAAAGACGGCGGGCCAAGTCCAGGATTCCGTCGTAAAGCGCATCGGCACTACCGAGAGCCGGTTGATCAAACTGCAGCTGACGCACCAGTTTGCGCTGCCAGTGCATGATGCCGCCTGTGACCAGAATCGTGGCTGTCAGCGCCAGGGGGAGGGTGAAGCCGTGCCAGAGAGCCAGGTGCGTTTCTGCTTCCGTATTCGGGAATGCGCTGGTGAGGTAGGGCGAGATAATCGAGTCGAGGACGCGCGGAATCAGACCGAAAACCAAACCTGCCAGCGCGAGCAGCCAAGCCGGGCCAATCTGATCCCATGTCGGGGAATCCATCTCTGCCACGGCAGGGGAAGTGCCACCACCGCTGGCGTGCGTGCTGGACTTGGTCGCAAAAGCGGCACGCAGCAGGTACAGAGAGTACGCCACGGTCAGAATCGATCCCACGACCAGGCCAATGGTGGTGAACACCGACGGCATTCCGTGCAGCGGCTCAGCATTGAGCGTGGCCTCCAGCGCCGCTTCCTTCGCGACAAAGCCGAAGAACGGCGGCACACCCATCATCGAGGCGGCCGCGAGAACCGAAATCACCAGCAACTGCGGCGACTTTCTACCGAGCCCAGAGAGCTCACGGATATCGCGCGTACCAGTCAGCCTGTCAATTGTGCCCGCGACCATAAACAGCGTGGCCTTGAACATGGCGTGGCCGAGCGTCAGCGCCAGGGCTGCCAGCATCGTCGCATGGGTGCCTATCGACGCCACCGTGATAATGAAGCCCAACTGGCTGAGGGTGCCATACGCCATGATTAGCTTGAGATCCTTCTGGCGCAGGGCCATCCAGCCACCCATAATCATGGTCAAGAGGCCGAGCGGGATGATGATTGGTTGCCAGGCGTTGGTGGCATTGAAAGTTGGCGCGAGTCGGGCGACCAGGAACACACCGGCTTTGACCATCGCTGCGGAATGCAGGAAGGAAGAAACCGGAGTTGGAGCGGCCATTGCGCCGGGCAGCCAGAAGTGGAAGGGCGCGATAGCGGACTTCGACAGTGCACCAATGACCAGCAGGATTGCGGCTGTGGAGACTGCCGTGGAGTTCAACTGCGACACGGTCAGAGCACCAGGCGAGGTGAGTTCAGAGAAGTTCCAGAAGCCTGTGGTCACTCCCATTAGGACGATACCGACCAGCATGATTAGCCCGCCAAGTGTCGTGACCAGGAGTGCCTGGCCTGCTGCGCGACGGGAGGAAGCTCGCTCGGCATAGTAGCCCACCAGGAGGAAGGAAAGAACCGAGGTAATTTCCCAGAAGACAAACATCAGCATGATGCTGTCGCTGATGACCAGGCCGTACATAGCCGCGGCGAAGGCAACCATCTGGGCTGCGAAGGAGCCTATGCGACGGCGTTTTCCGGGCGGCGGATTGACGAAGTATCCGGAGCAATACACCAGTACGAGAAAGCCGATGGTCAAAACCAGTGTGCCGAAGAGCGATTCAATAGGGCCTAATCGCAGGTTTACATCCAAGTGGATAATGGGCATCCACGAAAAATGCGTGACGGCGGGTTGCGTGATTGCGGAAGTTTCCCCGTTGCCATTGTCTAGAGCTAAGCGAACGAGATGGGTGCCGGTGTAGATGGCACCGCCTGCCAGCGGGAGGCTGAGTACGAGGAACCCGCGGGTTCCGAGCCACTTAATCGTCCATGGTGCAAGCGCTGCCGTAACGAACAGGATGCACAGGAGAGAAGTCACTATTCCATAATGATTGGAACACGCCAGTTCATGCAACCCCGTTTTAGGGACTTAAGCATTTGAAGCGGTGTTAACCGAGTGTGTGAAAACGGTCAATTGTTTCTGGGAAAGTGAAAATTTGGGGGTGAGTTGTGGGGGGGGCGGAAGTTGGGCATTTTTTGGGGCTTGAGCGGCTGACTGCTCAAGCCCCAAATCAGTGCCATTACTGCCCCCCCCAACACCACCCCACCCCAAAGGTCAATACATTGAACTTGGTGATTCATTGAACTGACCACTATTCTTGGCTGCCATGAGTATTAGCGTCCAGAACTTGAGCGTGAGCTACGGCGCGAACACCGCGATTCGGAACATCAGCTTCACCCTCGACTCCCCCGGCATGCACGGCATCATCGGCCCCAACGGCTCAGGCAAATCCACCCTCATGAAGGCGATGCTCCAGATCCTGGACAAACACAACGTCCACGGCACAGGCCCCACCGGCGCCCCTGCCGGCTACCCCGTCACCCTCGACGGCAAGGCCCCCGCCGAGCAGCGCCGCGCAATCGCTTATATCGAGCAGCGCTCTGACCTCGACCGCAACTTCCCCACCAGCGTCTTCGACACCGTCCTGATGGGCACTTACCCGCGCCTGGGTCTTTTCCACCGCCCCGGCAAGGCCGAACGCGAAGCAGCCACCCAGGCTCTCAAGGACGTCGACATGTGGGACTTTCGCCACCGCCACATCAGCGAACTCTCGGGCGGACAGTTCCAGCGCGTCCTCTTTGCCCGCGCCATCGTCCAGGACGCGGAGTACATCTTCCTGGACGAGCCCTTCGTCGGCATCGACGTCCCCAGCGAGAAGACGATCGTGACCCTGCTGCGGCAGATGGCGGACGCGGGCAAGCACGTCGTCGTCGTGCACCACGACATGAACACGGTGCGCGGCTACTACAACGACCTCATCGTCCTCAACGGCGAGCTCGTCGCGGCGGGTCCCACCGAGGAGGTCTTCGTCCCCGACGTGCTGCAGAAGGCCTTCGGCGCGCTCGTCATCCGCGAGCCGTCAGCACCAGCCCACCCCACGCCACGGCAGGCAGCCCTCCAGGAGGAGACAGCATGATCGCGGAGTTCCTCGACTCACTACTCAGCCACGGCTACCTGCAAAAAGCGCTGATCACCTCGGTGATCGTGGGCGTGGCCTGCGGCATCGTCGGCAGCTTCATCGTGCTGCGCGGCATGGCCCTGATCGGCGACGCCATCTCGCACGCCGTACTACCGGGGGTCGCGGCCTCCTACCTGCTCGGCACGAACCTCTTCCTCGGGGCGGTGGTCGCGGGTCTACTCGCCACACTGGCGATCGGGCTGATCAGCGAACGCTCCACTGTGAAGAACGATTCGGCGATCGGCATCGTCTTTTCCACCTTCTTCGCGATCGGCGTGCTGCTCATGGCGAAAGCGCAGACGGCGACGGATCTGACGGAGATCCTCTTCGGCAACGTCCTGACCGTTCAGGACGCCGACCGCAACCTCTCGATCGGTATTGCCGCTGCCGTGCTGATTCTCACGCTGGTCTTTTACAAGGAGCTCAAGCTCAGCACCTTCGACCCCGTCATGGCGCAGTCGGCTGGCGTGCCCGTGCGGGCAATCCACTACGGGCTGATGGTGGTGCTCACGCTGGTGACGGTCATTTCCCTGCAGACGGTGGGCGTGATCCTGGTGGTCTCCCTGCTGATCACTCCGGCGTCGGCGGCGTACCTGCTGACGAACCGGCTGGGAGTGATGATCGGGCTTTCAGTGGCGATCTCGGCGCTCAGCTCCGTAGTGGGGCTGTTCCTGAGCTATAGCTACAACGTGTCCTCCGGCGTGACGATCGTGCTGACCGCCAGCGCGCTGTTCCTGCTGGCTTTCCTCTTCGCGCCAGGCAAGGGACTGATTGCTCGCTCGCTGGGCAATAAGCCACTGGCCGCGCTGTTGGCCCTCCTGGTGGGCGGTGCCCTCGTGTTCGGGGCCGTGACCTTCTCGACGGAGGAGAAGGCAGACGGTGAGCAGCTGAACGTCGTCACCACCTTCACGCTGCTGGCGGACCTGGTGGAGGAGATCGGCGGCGAGGCGGTGGACGTCCATAACCTCGTGCCGACCGGCACGGACCCGCACGACTACGACCCCCTGCCCGCGGACCTGGATGCGACGAGCGACGCCGACCTGCTGTTCTACAACGGGCTGAACCTCGAGGGCGGTGAGCACGGCTGGCTCGCGAAACTGAAAAACACCGCGGGCCTGGACGATTCCCAGATGGTCGAGGCCACCAAGGGCGTGGAACCGAAGTACCTCAAGGACGAAAAGGGCAATCAGGAGATCAACCCGCACGCCTTCCTGGACCCGACCGTCGGCATCGCGATGGCCGAGAACGTGACCGCGGCGCTGGCCGAGGCCCTGCCCGAGCGTGCCGAGCACATCGAGGAGAAGGGGGCGGAGTACAAGGCCATGCTGGAGAGCATCGACGCCGACTACCGCGAGCAGATCGGTGCGCTGCCGAAGGAGGATCGTGTGCTCGTGGCCAGTGAACATGCCTTCCAATACATGGTCGACACCTACGGCATGGAGCAGCTGTATATCTGGCAGATCGACACGGATGAAAACGGCTCCCCCGCGCAGATCGGACACCTCGTGCGCCAGCTGAAGGACAAGCGCCCGAAGCACCTGTTCGTGGAGTCGAACGTGGATACGCGCCCCATGAAGACCGTCTCGAAGGAGGCCGGGATTCCGATCTTCGACGAGCCACTGCACTCCGATGAGCTCGGCAAGCCGGGCACGGTCGCGGGAACCTACGAGGATTTCCTGCGCAGCAACTTGAAGACCATGATCGCGGGGCTGAAGCGCTAAAACGCGAATGCTCGAGGCCCACATGCGTTGGGCTTCCCCGGTCGCATTCCCGTTACCTTGTGAGTGTCCCCGATAATGGGGATAGTCGCTGGTCCCGGTATGGCTTACCTGCCCTGTAGTTTCCATAATCCGGGGGGGGTGTTGCCGCCGGGTGCCAGGACTTTCGATGACAGCTGATAGGGACACGGCCAGTTTTAAACTAGGTCTCTTTGTAACGTGGGTGCTTGCAACGAAGGTCATGACACCAGCGACTGGAACAACGCCATACCCATCTCGTTTTCTAGGAGCTCATCATGTCTCCGGAGCATTCCATCGACATATTCCTTGGTCTAGACGTCGGCAAATCTGAACACCACGCCTGCGCCTTAGACCGTGATGGCAACAAGGTCTTCGACAAACCGTTGCCTCAACTCGAATCCGAACTAGCAGGCGTTTTTCACCAGCTTCAGAAGCTTGGCACCGTGCTCGTGATCGTCGACCAACCCAACACCATCGGCGCACTACCGATTGCTGTAGCCCGGGACTGCGGTTGCGAAGTCGGATACCTGCCAGGTCTTGCGATGCGCAAAGCTGCAGATCTCTATCCGGGACGTGCAAAAACAGACAAACGCGACGCATTCATCATCGCCGACACCGCCCGCACAATGCCCCACACGCTACGTGCCGTCGACCGCAATGATGAGGTACTCTCCGCCCTAAAGATGCTGTCCGGCTTCGATGATGACATCGCCCGCGATTGCACTCGCACTGTCAATCGGCTTCGCAGTGTCCTCACCCAGATCTACCCCAGCCTGGAACGAGTTTTTGCTGGTAGCACCCTGACTCGCACGCCGATCCTGGAATTATTGATCCATTACAAGGGACCGCAGGGGCTAAAAAGAGCCGGATACCAACGAGTGTTGAACTGGATGATCAAGCGCACACGTAAAGACCCCACCCCGCTGGTAGACGACATTTTTACAGCGCTGAAAGCTCAAACAGTCACCGTGCCTGGAAGCGATGCCGCCGAGTTAGTAATTCCTCAACTGGCTGCAAACATCCAGGCCCTCAAAGAGCAACGAAACACCATTGCTGAGCAGGTTGAAGAGATGCTCGCTGATTTCCCTCTTTGTGAGGTCTTGATGAGTATGCCCGGAGTCGGCATCAAGACCGCAGCGCAGATCCTTCTTGCGATCGGTGATGGCTCCGACTTCGATAGTGCTGGCCACTTAGCTGCTTATGCTGGAATAGCGCCCGTGACTAGACGATCCGGTTCGTCGATCAGAGGTGAGTTCCCGGCACGGTCAGGCAATAAACGACTGAAAAACGCCTTGTTCTACTCGGCATTCGCGGTTATCCGCAGCCACGAACCGTCACGGCGGTATTACGAACGCAAACGCGCTGAAGGAAAACGCCACAACGCAGCAGTCATATGCCTGGCACGACGGCGATGCAATGTCATCTACGCGATGCTGAAAAACAAGGAGTTCTTCCGCGAAATCCCGCCACGCCCCGTCGCCGCATAAAGCCCCAAAGACGAAGCCGACCAGCACACGCTGGCCGGCTCCTAGGCACGCCTAAGAAACTACTCCCAAGACTGTGCTCGTCAACATCGGTCTGGCACTTGACAAAAACATAGGGACACCCCCCGTTTACTAAACGAGCAGCATCCGCGTCCTACCCATGCAGGCGGTTAGCAGCGCAGACCAAAGCGGAGAGCACGGAAGCCTCCGGAGTCTGGCCGAAGCCCATGGTCCACACATGGTCATTGTTGTGACCTGCATAGACAAAGGTAGCGGTAGCTTCGAAGATTTCGAACTGGTGGAATTCCACGATTTCCACGCGGTAACCTGCATCAGCCAGCAGATTAGTGCAAGCCGACACCGGCCCCATAGCGGTAATCTCCTGGGTGAAGGTGTGGGTGTGGTCGTCCTTGTCGGTCAGTGTTAAGTCAGCGTTGAAAATCCAGCGCCCCAGGGTGCCGCGGGTTGCCTCGAAATTCTTGATCTGAACCGGGCCGCTCGTGGGGGAGTAGGTGTCCTTGAACTTCTGCCAGTTCATGCCACGAGCTTCTTGCCTTAAGCCTCGAGGCAGGCGATGTCCGAATCGAGCCCTAAATGGATCGTCGGAATAAGTTCGCACATTGCCGTCGTCCTGGTGCTCCAACGAAGGGCGCTTGCCCGTGAACGTCGTCGAAGTGGACATGTTCTTCTGGGTGCGAGTGGGAAACATTCTTTTCTGGTCCTTTGCTTAGTTGCTTTTGCTGTGAGTGGCGGACCAACCAAGTGCTTTGAGAAGTTGCGGCCAGAGACCCCGTGTGGAGGGGTCAGTCCTGTCGGCCTCCACCGGGGTTCGTAGCCTTCGCTACTCGAATAAGAATGTTCTGCTGCATGGGTGGAACCTTACTACAGGTAAAAGATGTGACACAAGTCATTCAATCAATATCTTTGGTGGATTCTTTGCTGTCCCCGTTAAATTCCGTTGACAGAGGCCAGGAAAACCGCCTCGCCAATAGCGATGTCGCGAATCTCGTTCGGGTCGACCGATTCATCAGCCGAGTGGATGCGAGCCTGTGGCTCCTCCACGCCGTAAAGCGCGATGTCAGCACCTGGTACGGCGTCCAGCAGGGTGGCGCACAGCGGAATTGAGGCGCCCTCGCCCATGCTTGCGGTCTCCTTGCCATAGGCGGCCGACAGGCTGTCAGCGACCAGTTGCACAACCTTGCCCTCAACGTTGGCCCGGAACGGGTTAGCCAGCTCGTCGCGTTCGACCGTCACCTTCACGCCCCACGGAGCATGTGCGCGCAGGTGATTTTCCAGCGCGTCCTGCGCCTCAGCCGGATCAACGCCGCCTGGGATGCGGAAGTTAATGTGCGCCATGGCGGTCGACGAAATCGCGTTGACAGCATTGGTTGCCGGTGGGCAGTCGATGCCGGTCACAATCACCGACGGGCGCGCCCAGGTCAGATCGGAGACGGAAGTGTCCTCGTTGCTAATCAGGCCCACTCCATTGAGCACGCCGGCGTCAGCGCGGAAAGTCTCTGGCGAGTAGTCCAGGCCCTCCCACCGCTGCGAGCAGTCCAGTCCATCAATAGAAGTAAAGCCATTTTCATCGCGCAGGCTGTCGAGCATGCGAATCAGTGCCGCCAGCGCATCCGGGGCTGCGCCGCCGAACATGCCCGAGTGAACCGGCTGCTCCAGCGCATCGACGCGTACTTCCACATCGGCGGTGCCGCGCAGAGTGGTCACGAGCGTCGGCTGGCCAACCTCGGCATTGCCGACATCCGCAATGAGGATGACGTCGGCGTCGAAAAGCTCTGGCTGTGTGGCGATGAGGTTGTTCAGGCCCGCCGACCCGCGCTCCTCGGAGCCCTCCACGATGAGTTTGATGTTTGGCATGTCGACGTGGCCCGCAAGAGCGTCGTCGCGCAGCGCGCGCAGCGCAGCCAGGTGCATGACCACGTTGCCCTTGCAGTCGGCAGTACCGCGTCCGTACCAGCGACCGTCGCGCTCATCGAGCGTCCACGGATCCGCGGTCCAAGCGGATTCGTCGCCCGCCGGCTGGACGTCGTAATGGGAGTAGAGCAGTACGGTCTTCGCGCTTTCCGACGACCCGGGGATGAAACCCGACAGTGCAATCGAACCGTCGATGGTGTGATGCGCCTCTAGCTCGATACCCAGCTCTGCGTACATGTCAGTAACCGCCTGGGCTGCGTCGATGCAGGCCTGCTTGGTTTCTTCGGTGCCGTGTACGGATGGGAAAGCGACCAGCTCGGTCAGCTGAGTGCGGATGGTCTCGCGTTGGCTGGAGATGTGGTCTCGCAGGGTGCCCGTGAGTTCCTTATCAATAATGCTCATGTGCGACAGTGTAGGCGCACAGGCATGATGGCGTTGGGAGTGACGTCGGGAGTGGTATTGGCGTTGGGAGTTGCGGCGCTTAACCTTGCACTCGATGGGGTTGAGTGCTAAAAAGTGAATTAGCACTTGCTCTAATTGAGTGCTAATAAAAACAACTTCACACCTTGTGTATGTGTGCGTTGTATGCGAGTTGCAGCAAACTGCAGCACATACTGCAGCGCAGGCTGAAACAAGTGTTGCAAAGTCGTTAAAAAGTACAGTGTTGACTCCGGTGATGGAGAGGGCGGCGCTTCCCTCGAATCACATGCCGTCGCGGGCGCCTGGGTCAACTTCCAATGTAAGTGCCACATAAATAGACGGAGGATTCTTCAAACCTCATGGCTAAGATGATTGCATTTGACGAGGAGGCCCGCCGCGGTCTCGAAACGGGTCTGAACACCCTGGCAGACGCTGTCAAGGTTACGCTGGGCCCGAAGGGTCGCAACGTAGTCCTCGAGCGCAAGTGGGGCGCACCGCTGATCACCAACGACGGTGTCTCCATTGCACGTGAAATCGAACTTGAGGATCCTTACGAGAAGATCGGCGCTGAGCTGGTCAAGGAAGTTGCCAAGAAGACCGACGATGTCGCTGGTGACGGTACTACTACCGCTACCGTTCTGGCTCAGGCTCTGGTTTCCGAGGGTCTGCGCAACGTTGCTGCTGGCTCCAACCCGATGGGCATCAAGCGCGGCATCGAGAAGGCTGTCACGGCTGTTACCGAGAAGCTCCTGGAGTCCGCTAAGGACATTGAGACCAAGGAGCAGATTGCTGCTACCGCTGGTATCTCCGCTGCTGACCCGGCTATCGGTGAGCTGATTGCCACCGCTATGGACAAGGTCGGCAAGGAAGGCGTCATTACCGTGGAAGAGGCCAACACCTTTGGTCTCGACCTGGAGCTGACCGAGGGTATGCGCTTCGACAAGGGCTACATCTCCGGTTACTTCGCCACTGACATGGAGCGCCAGGAGGCCGTTCTGGAGGATCCGTACATCCTCCTGGTTTCCGGCAAGATTTCCAACATCAAGGACCTGCTGCCGCTGCTGGAGAAGGTCATGCAGTCCGGCAAGCCGCTGCTGATCATTGCTGAGGACGTCGAGGGCGAGGCTCTGTCCACCCTGGTCGTCAACAAGATCCGCGGTACCTTCAAGTCTGTCGCTGTCAAGGCTCCGGGCTTCGGCGACCGTCGTAAGGCAATGCTGCAGGACATGGCTATCCTGACCGATGGCCAGGTCATCTCCGAGGAGGTCGGCCTGTCGCTCGAGACCGCTGACCTGCCGCTGCTGGGTCGCGCTCGCAAGGTGGTCGTCACCAAGGACGAGACCACTATCGTCGAGGGCGCTGGCGAGCAGTCCGCTATCGAGGGCCGCGTCAACCAGATCCGCGCTGAGATCGAGAACTCCGACTCCGACTACGACAAGGAGAAGCTGCAGGAGCGCCTGGCTAAGCTCGCCGGCGGTGTTGCAGTTATCAAGGCTGGCGCCGCAACTGAGGTCGAGCTCAAGGAGCGCAAGCACCGCATTGAGGATGCCGTCCGTAACGCAAAGGCTGCTGTGGAAGAGGGCATCGTCGCAGGTGGCGGTTCCGCACTGCTGCAGGTCTCGCACGTGCTTGACGACGAGCTGGGTCTGACCGGCGACGAGGCAACCGGTGTCCGCATCGTGCGTGCGGCTCTCGCAGCTCCGCTGCGCCAGATTGCTCTGAACGCTGGTTTCGAGGCCGGCGTCGTTACCGAGAAGGTTGCTTCCCTGCCGCAGGGTGAAGGCCTGAACGCTGCTACCGGCGAGTACATCGACCTGATGGAAGCTGGCATCAACGACCCGGTGAAGGTTACCCGCTCCGCACTGCAGAATGCCGCTTCCATTGCGGCTCTGTTCCTGACCACCGAGGCTGTTGTCGCTGACAAGCCGGAACCGGCTATGCCGGCAATGCCGGGTGGCGACGAGATGGGCGGCATGGGCTTCTAAAAGAGGTCCCGACTGCTTGAGTTAGCCTAAAAAGCGCCGCTGAGGGAAATCCTCAGCGGCGCTTTTTGCTGTGTAACTTGAGAAAGTTTTAAGTCCCCGAACCCACCCTCGTTGCATCAGACGCCTCAGCGCTTGGTAGTGAAAAATAACCGATGATCTGTACCCATGTACGCAATGCCGAGGACTGTCTGTTATTAATCCTGCTGCCTCAGTACAGGTGAGATCTTTAGGTGTCCCTTTAAGGCCAGAGACGGGCCGTCGCGCTCGCCGACAATCTGGATGCAACTACCGACTTATCAAAATGTGAAATTCTTCTGGTTTCGCTACCGAACCCTGCCACTTTGCTATTCGGCCGGCTTATTCGCGGCCTCGATAAGCTCGGTTGACCAGTTCGCCTGCTGAATACGGGTATCCAAGTCCCGGTATTCCTTCGCCGCCTTGTCGGCTTTCTGGCGCAGCGACCGGATATCCACAGTGGCGACATAGCGAATCTCCGAAGCTGAGTATCGATCCCGCCGACCCGAGCCCTGATCGGCTGCGGAGGTGTAGAACCGCCGCCGTGTTAGCAGGTGGTCGCGCTTCGCAAGTGCGTCGCTAAGCGTTCCGTCCTCGAAGGCAGTAGCGGAATTCGTTGCGTTAATCGAGCGCACCAGCCATTCGAAGCGCGCCATCAGACGCTCGGCTTCGGCAATAAGCGCTTGCGGATCTTCATCAGGCGTATCGCCTTCCTGCACCTGCGCCACCAGCGCGAGACGGCGATTAATCTCAGCCAGCCGGTCGGAAACTTCGGATCGTGCGGCAAGAGCCTCGGATAACAACATGGCATTTATTGTACGCGCAGTGCTTATCGACGGTCGCTGCGTGCAGTCCCACCCCCTCAATTTCGGTAAGACGGAACGTTAACTGCTGGGAAATTGCAGGTAAGGGCACCCGCATGGGGGACGTGTGGTAGAGAAATTCAGTAGGATAAGGGGTATGGCTGACAAGAATGAAGAGGAATTCCACATCGTCGATTTGGCGAAGACCGAAGGTTACGTCGTCGATGATTCTGATGAGGACGATCCGGTACTGGTCACTCCAGACGGTGAGCGGGTTGATACCTGGCGCGATGGCTACCCGTACGAGGAGCGCATGACGCGCAAGGAATACGAGTCTATTAAGAGGAAGCTGCAGATTGAGCTTCTGAAGTGGCAGAACTGGACCAAGGAAACTGGTCAGAAGCACATCATCCTCTTCGAAGGCCGTGACGCCGCTGGTAAGGGCGGTACCATTAAGCGCTTTAACGAGCACCTGAATCCGCGTGGTGCTCGAACTGTGGCTCTGGAAAAGCCGTCGCCGCGTGAGTCCACCTCGTGGTACTTCCAGCGCTATATTGAGCATTTTCCGTGCGCTGGCGAAATCGTCTTCTTCGACCGTTCTTGGTACAACCGTTCGGGCGTTGAGCGCGTGATGGGTTTCTGTACTGAGTCTCAGCATGCAGAGTTCCTGCGTGAGGTTCCGATGCTGGAGAACATGATTCTGGGCTCCGGTATTTCGCTGACCAAGCTGTGGTTCTCGGTGACCCAGAAGGAGCAGCGCACTCGCTTCGCTATTCGCCAGGTCGACCCGGTACGTCAGTGGAAGCTCTCTCCGATGGACCTCGCATCGCTGGACCGTTGGGGTGACTACACCCGCGCGAAGGAAGAGCAGTTCCGTTACACGGATACCGATGAGTCCCCGTGGATTACCATTAAGTCCAACGACAAGAAGCGTGCCCGCATCAACGCGATGCGTTATGTGCTGAGCAAGTTTGAGTACACGGAGAAGGACCACGAGCTGGTCGGTACTCCGGATCCGAAGATTGTTAAGCGTGGCCGCGACCAGATTGGTGACTAATTCGGTGGCTCGTAACTGACAAAATTCTTGTCTAGAGGTAACGCCCGCATGAGTGCTCAGGCACTCGGCGGGCGTTTTCTTATGGCGGGCGGCGGCGGGCCAATCCTCCTGTGGCTGGGGACCCGGGACCACCGCGAGTTAGTGACTGAGTTTATGACAAAAACGGCCAGAAATTTTGCTCGAAAGTGTCATAAACTGGGTCAGTTTCACATTTGCAGCCCGCCAGCTTTTTAGTCCGTCAGACTTTAGCCTGCCAGCTTGCAGCCTTTACCCCTCAATCAACTCCTGACCCCAGTAGGAATCTGGGGTGGTGCCAGGGGCGATCCAGTACACAGCGGAGCCGATATGGCGGTTCCACTCATTGAGCAAATCGCCGCGATCCAAACGGGCCTGGATTGCGCTGAACTGGTTGTCCGGGTTCTTCTGGAATGCAACCCAGACCAGGCCAACGTTCGGTCCTTCGAATGGGAAAGCTGGCTCACCGGGCTGGTCTTCGTATGCATAGGCGCGGCGACGCAGGGCGTCGTCAGGCTGGCCATCCTGCTCACGGGACAGTGCCAAGTGAGACTGGCGGTGGATGAGGTACTCGCCCTGGTCATCGACGGCGTCCATGTCCTCTTCATCGAACTCGTCGTTGCCGCCGGAAAGAGGAGCGCCGGTGTGGAAGTCACGACCGATAACGATGGAGCGTTCGTCGGTGCTGAGCTCCTCCCAATTGTTCAAGTCGAGCGCAATACGGCGAACAACCATCACGCAGGAGTTGTTAATCGCCTTGTCCTTGGAGTCGATCCACACCTGTTCGGACCATTCATCTGGAGTGGACGGGTTGACGGTGCCGTCGAGCTGACCCAGCGGGTTGCGTGGGGTAGCGCCGTGAGGCTGCGAACCCCAGGCGTAGGAAAAGCCTTTCTGGAACCACTTCACGCGAGCCCACGGAGCCGCCTTCTTTTCCAGTAGACGGGACGCGGCCGTAACGGTGACGAGGTCATCACCGCACAACTGCAGGGCGAAGTCAGACTGACCCCACTCAGGGCGGAGCATGTCATGCTGGAATGACGGGATATCGTGCAGACCAGCCGGCTTGCGCTCTGGTTTGCCGAGGACGTCGAAGATGCGCTCACCGAAACCGGCTGTGATAGTCAGGTTTGCAGTGGCTGCGACCATTTCCGGTTCCAGATACCCCTCGATGTCCTGGCCTTGGGTGAGGCGGCGGGCAACGTCGGTAAGCGAGGAGAACAGTTCCTTCAGATCTGCTGCGTCGATGCCGTCCTTCAAATCGAATGCGACGAGGCGGAGATGTGCTTGGCCGGGCTGTTCAACGCCTGACTGGACCGGGCCATCGAACGGAATCTTGGCGCCCCTCAGGGAAGGTCCGGAAGCCTGTGTCACTCGAGGTCACTCCTTGAAAAGAGGTAGAATAAATAGCTTTTATGACTACGAGCTTAATCACTTTGGTCCCAGCAGGAGAGCATCAAAGCAAAGGCTCGGGGAGGGGGCTAAGTGAATGAGATATTTGTATATTGCGATATACTTCACATCCACAGCCGCCTCGAAGGTGTTCATTAAGGAAAGTGCTGCATATCGCACGTTTTCCGCGCAAGGTGTGTTTTGAGCCTAGCGCGCATAAGGCCTTCGAGTTATGCAGGGGAATCCCGGTGCAAGTCCGGAACTGTCCCGCAACGGTAAGCATCACTGCCAGAGCTTTGGTTTATCCGACGCGTTGATAACCAATCTTGCAGTGATGACAAGTCCGAATGCCTGCCGGTTGTGCAATTTCATATCCGATGCTGATCACGACTGACGAGGAAATCACGAGATCATGGCAATTCACGCAACCCTCGCGGGCATTCCGCGGATAGGGCGTAATCGTGAGCTCAAAAGAGCTCTGGAAAACTACTGGCGCGACCCGGCGACCGGCGGCCTGCTGGCCGCGACGGCGCGCAACACTGTCAATAGCTACATTGGCGCAGCGCTGAAGGCAGGAATCGACTCGGTTCCGACAATTGGGCGCTCGTTCTACGACTCTATGCTGGATACATCGGCGCTGCTCGGAGTGCTTCCAGCCCGCTTCCAGAATGTCCCGAAAACGGACGGTTCCAACCTACCGGAATGGATCAACCACTACTTCGCCGCCGCTCGCGGTACGAAGACGCAACCGGCATCCGCAATGACCAAGTGGTTCGACACTAATTACCACTACATTGTTCCGGAGCTGTCAGCCGATACTGAATTTACCTCTGACCTCACTGACTGGTTGGATGATTCCTGCAGCTTAAACAATGGCGCCACCACCATGCTGCGCCCTCATTTGATTGGTCCTGTGACCTACTTGAGCCTGTCGCGTACCGACGATGATTCGAACCCACTTGGCCTTTTGGAAAAGTTGACCGATGCGTACGCGGAAATCATCGCTCAACTGGGGGATAAGGGCTTTGAGTGGATTCAGCTCGATGAGCCAGTATTGGTCACTGACCTCGATGAAGTGACTCTTGCTAGGACTCGCCAGGTCTACGAGAAGTTGGCCGGCGTGGCGGAGTCTGCGAATACCAAGTTGTGGGTGCAGACCTACTTTGGTGATGGTGATCAGGCGCTGGAAACCCTTTCTGGCACAGGCGTGCAGGCCATTGGTTGCGACCTGGTAGCAGGTAGCTCCGAGTTGCCGCGTTGGACCGGCAAGGAACTGCTGGTTGCGGGCATTGTCGATGGTCGTAATGTGTGGCGCACCGACTTGGATGCAGCTCTGGCGACGCTGGAGAAGCTGGCAGCCCGAGGCCCCATCGCGGTGTCGACTAGCTGTTCGCTGCTACATGTCCCGTACTCCCTGACCTCGGAAAACCCGAGCGAAGAAGATGCCGAGGTGCTGCAGTGGCTGGCCTTCGGCGATGAGAAAATTGCCGAGGTGACCCTTTTGGCGAGGGCGCTTGATGCCAAGTTGAATGACCGCCAACTCGATGCCGCGGATTTGAAGGTGTTGAGGGAGTCCCGGGCAGCACTGGCATCGAGGGCAGAGTCGAAGCGGATTGTTAAGCCTGAAGTTCGTGAAGCTTTGGCGGCAATCGAGGATAGCGACCGTAACCGTTCCCCGTTTGCGGCTCGCCAGGCGGCTCAGGCTGAGACCCTCGATCTGCCTCCGCTGCCGACCACCACAATCGGTTCCTTCCCGCAGACCAATAGCATTCGTCGTGCACGTGCGCAGCTGCGCACGGGAGAGCTCACCCCAGCTGACTACGAGTCGGCAATGCTCGCTGAAATTCGATCTGCCATTGAACAGCAGGAAGAACTGGGGCTCGATGTGCTGGTTCACGGTGAACCTGAGCGCAACGACATGGTGCAATACTTCTCGGAGCAGCTGGACGGCTACCTTGCCACCACCAATGGCTGGGTCCAAAGCTATGGTTCCCGCTGTGTGCGCCCGCCAATTCTCTACGGTGATATCACCAGGCCAGAGCCGATGACGGTGCAGTGGTACAAGGCAGCGGCAGACATGACTGACCTTCCCGTCAAGGGAATGCTCACCGGGCCGGTGACCATGTTGGCATGGTCGTTTGTCCGTGATGACCAGCCCATCGGTGACACTGCGGATAACGTTGCGCTGGTTTTGCGCGATGAGATTGCAGATCTCGTGGCCGCTGGAGCGCAAATCGTGCAGGTCGATGAGCCAGCCATTCGCGAGTTGCTGCCCCTGAATGAAGCGGACCAGCCCGCCTACCTAAAGTGGGCCGTAGGTTCCTTCCGTCTGGCTACCTCTGGTGTGGCTGACGACATTCAGATTCACACGCATATGTGCTACTCGGACTTCAATGAGCTTATCGACACCGTCGATGATCTCAACGCCGATGTCACGTCCATCGAAGCAGCTCGCAACGGTATGCAGGTGCTCGCAGCGCTGAAAGATGAGGGATACGTTCGCGGGATTGGTCCAGGTGTCTGGGACATCCACTCGCCTCGCGTGCCGACGGACGGAGAAGTCAACCAGCTCGTGGAAGATGCGCTTGAAAGCGTTGACCCCAACCTGCTGTGGATTAATCCGGACTGTGGTCTAAAGACCCGAGGTTGGGAAGAGGTTACGGCTTCACTGAAAGTATTGGTAGCCGCAGCTCAGCAGGCTCGGTTGCAGCTAGCAGAGTAAGTCGCGAACTGCATAGCCGCAAAATAAATAGTGGGTTAAGTAGCAAAAAGTGTGTCCGCTCGGCGTGTCGCCGGGTGGGCACCTTTTGCTACTTAGCCCTACTTAGCCCCAATGCGAGTTAGTGACCTCGGTTATGGCTGGCAGCGGGCCAATGGAGTTACTGACCGCGTTTATAGCAAAAATTGTCCGAAAAATGGCTTGAAAGTGTCATAAACTCTCACAGTTTCACATTTGCAGCCCGTTGTGCCTACCAGGCTCCTACCTAAGCCCCGCTCAATCCGGGCTACTTCTTGGCCACCACTGGCTCAATTGGGTTACCTCGCCAGGAGGTGTGCGCAGGAACATGGTCACCGCGCATGACGAGAGAACCGGGTTCGACGCGGCAGCCGTCGTCAAGCACAGATGCCGGCAGTGCGACTGAGTGCGGTCCTAGGACGGAGCCGTGTCCGATGTGGACGGTGTCGAGCGTCATCACGCGGTCGGTGAACAGGTGCGTCTGAACGACGCAACCACGGCCGACAGAAGCGCCCCGCTCGATTTTGACAAGGTCGGTCTCGGGCAGCCAGTACGTCTCCAGCCACACGCCGTGGCCAACGTTCGCGCCGAGCAGCCGCATCGCGCGTGCGATACCGCCGGTGGCCATCGCCGGGTTCAGGTACCACGGCGCGGCGACCATTTCGACGAACGTATCCTGCAGCTCATTGAGCCAGACGAACTTACTCCACAGCGGGTGGTCACCCGGCTTGTGCTTGCCGACGCACACCCACTTGGCCACGACCGTGATGAGCAGCCCCAGCACACCAACAATCAGTAGCACGGCAGGGGAGAGCAGCCACGCGACCACCAGGCCGAGCAGAGCAGTGCCAACGCCACCTGCAGTGACCAACTCCGCAGTGAACATACCAATTCCCTGCAGGCTAAACAGCGTGATCGTCGCCAGCATGAGAGAGACCATCGGTGCCAGGACGCGCAGTGTCTCGACGATGCCGCGGGCGACCTTCAATCCCGTAGTCGGACGGTAGGTCTGCGCCGACTCATCGCTGGAGACAGTGCCCACACGGCGCATGCGCTCTGGTGGCGAACCCCACCAGTTGGAACCGGACTTGGTCTTCTTCGGAGTAGAGGACAGCACGGCCACCAGTGAGTTCTTCGCCAGCTTGCGTTCCGGAAGCGTGATGCCGGAGTTGCCCAGGAAGGCGCGCTTGCCGATGCGGGAGTCGCCCACCAGCAGCCAACCGCCGCCGAGCTCGTAGCTGCCGACCATGGTGTCGTCAGCCAAGAAGGACTCGTCCTTGACGTGCAAGAACTTCGGAATACCAATCGCGGTGGAGACCTCGCTGTCGCGACCAATCTGGGCACCCAGCGCACGCAGCCACAGCGGGGTCAGCATGGAAGCGTAGATGAAGAACAGATCGTGACGAGCAGCATCCATCAGGCGAATTGTCGCCCAGGACTGCCAACCCACGCGCGAACGCACCGGGAACACTCCCGGTTTCAGGCCGATGCTGAACAGGCGCACGAGAATCAGCGTCAGCAGGGCATACACCGCAACACCGACGAAGGTGGCGGGAATAGCCCACAGTACGGCGCTGCCCAGCGTTGGCCAGAGATTCGAGGTGGTTAGCTCGGTGGTGCCGTCGATAAGTCCCGTGCCCCAACCGATGACAGCAGCCATCGCGACCGCAGCGGACAGCGGCACCAGCGTCAGCAAGACAGCGGTAAGACCGTAGATAGCCACCCAGTGGCGACGCGCCGGCGGGACTTCCTCCGGGAAGCGGTGCTTGGACCGGCCGACCTTGCGAGCCGGGGAACCCGACCAGCGCGCACCAGCCTTGACCTTCTTTTCGCCGGTGACGGTGGAACCCGCCTCGATGTGAGCGTCATTGCCAATACGCGCGCCGGGCAGCAGCGTTGAACGGGCACCGATGCGGGCGTGCTTGCCAATAGTGACCTCGCCGACGTGGACGACATCACCATCGACCCAGTATCCGGACAGGTCTACCTCCGGCTCGATCGAGCAGTAATCATCCAGTTTGACCAGACCCGTCACCGGCGGCAGCGCGTGCAGATTCACGCCCTTACCAATGCGGGCACCCAGCATGCGGGCGTACCACAGCACGAACGGAGCGCCCGCCACTGAGTGGGCGCCGGAGCTCTCTGCCAGGCGTTCAGCCGCCCATAGGCGCAGATGCACCGAACCGCCACGCGGGTAGTCGCCCGGGGTGATGTTGCGCGTGAGCAGGCGTGTCGTCGCCGCGTTGATGGGCATAACCCCCAGTGGGGTCAGGAACAACACGGCCAGTACAGCCACCAACCAGCCTGGTAGTGCCAGCGGCCCGCCGATAACCCAGTTGATAATCGCAAGCCACGTTACCCAGCGCATACCACGTGCCCACTGCAGCGGCACCATGAGGCCGACCTGCGCCCAACGGGTCTTGCGGGAGACAGGCGTCGGCTCGGGCACCTCTTCCAGGTGGGCGGTGGGGTCGCTGGCGTCGTCGGCAAGCATGTCGTCGCTGATGAAACCGCGCGCGACTAGCTCTTCGGCGAGATTGCCCAGGCGCGGGTGGTCGTAGAGGTCACGCACGGCGACTTGCGGGGCGCGCTGACGAATGCGCGCGATGACGCTCGCCGCCGCCAGGGACGTGCCGCCCAGGGCAAAGAAGTCCGAGGCCGCGCCGGGCGCAGGTACGGACAGCACGTCCGCCCAGATATCGGACAGCCACTTCTCCACAGGGCTCAGCTTGTCGACGTCGCCCTCACCCGCACGCGCAGGCAGTGGCCACGGCAACGCCGCCTTGTCGACCTTGCCGGAGGTACGAACCGGCAGCTCATCCATGATGTGCAGGCGTGGCACCATCGCGGCTGGCATGGCATCGCGGAGGGTGTCCATGCACTTGTCGTAGTCCATGGCTGCGGCGTCGCCACCGGCGCCGACGTAGCCGACCAGGATGGAGTCGCCAGCACCGGTCTTCTGCACCACGACAGTCGCCTGAGTAGCGCCGGGGAGGGCAGCCAGGTGCGCCTCGACCTCGCCGAGCTCAATACGGCGCCCGCCGATTTTCACCTGATCGTCGACGCGGCCGGTGAAGTACAGTCCGCCCTCATCCATGATGACGTGGTCGCCGGTGCGGTACGCGCGCTCCCAGCCCAGGGCTGGCAGCGGCGCGTACTTCTCGGCGTCCTTCTCCGGATCCAAGTAGCGCGCGAGTCCCACACCGCCGATGACTAGCTCACCCTTCGTGCCCGGTGGGACGGGGTTGCCCTCCTCGTCGATAACGGTGAGGTCCCAGCCGTCCAGAGGAAAACCAATGGTCACGGGATTGCCAGGCTTCAGCTCGATGCCGGAGGCCACGACGGTGGCCTCGGTGGGGCCGTAGGTGTTCCACATCTCGCGCTCAGGGGTGGACAGGCGCTCGACCAGCTCTTGCGGGCAGGCTTCGCCACCGACGATGAGTAGGCGCACGCTGTCGAGTGCTTCAGCGGGCCACAGGCCGGCCAGTGTTGGGACCGTGGAAACGGCCGTGATGTGGCGGGAAATCAGCCATGGGCCCAGGTCTACACCGGAGCGCACCAGCGAACGTGGGGCCGGCACCAGGCAGGCGCCATTTCGCCAGGCCAGCCACATTTCCTCACAGGAGGCGTCGAAGGCGACGGACAGGCCGGCGAGAACGCGGTCGTCCGGGCCGAGCGGCCCTTCCGGATGGTTGGCCAAGAACCAGCGGGCCTCCGCATCGACAAAAGCGGCGGCGCTGCGGTGGGTGACCGCCACGCCCTTGGGCTTACCGGTGGAGCCAGAGGTGAAAATAATCCAGCAGTCATCGTCAGGAGTGGGCTCCTGCGAGATGATCTCGCGTGCGCTCGGCGGCGTCGGTTCCGTCTCTTCCTCGTCGGAGTCGGCGTCGGAGTCCAGCGGGCGGGGGCGGTTACGCGCCGTAGAGCCAGCCAAATGTAGGCCTTCAGCATCGAAGTAACCGGCGATACCGGCCTCGCCGAAGACCATTTCGGCACGCTCGTCGGGGTCGTCCGCATCCACCGGAACGTAGGCGGCACCGGCAGCCATGATGGACAAAATTGCCAGGTAGAGCTCGCGGCTTCCCGACGGCATCCGCACACCAATGCGGTCGCCGCGACGGATGCCCTGTTCGTAGAGCCACGTAGCTGTGGAATCAATCTCGTTGATCAATTCCGCATACGTGACGACAACCTCGCCGTCATCGATGGCCTCAGCCTCAGGGAACCTTCGCGCGGTCGCCCGGACAATGTCAATGAGTGTGCGCTCAAGCGGCTGTTCCGTAGCACGTAGGAACTTCGCTTCAGTGGTTGTCACTTGAGAGCCCCCTTCTTATTCTTCTTGCGCTTTTTCTTCTTCTTCGACTTCTTCCGTTTAGGACGCTGGGCATCGCTTGACGACGTCGCCTGCGTCTTATTCTCCGCCATGCCCTTGGTGTCTGTCTCAGTGGCCGTGGCCCCTGGGGTAGCGGTCTCAGGATTCTTCGCGCCGGCATTGTCAGAAAGCGGAGTACCGGAGTCAGTTTCGGGGCTTGCAGCGGAGTCGTCGGCAAGCGATGCGAGCAGCGCACGTACCTCGGGTGCGCATTCGGCGACGGCGGCGCGCTCGGCTCTGCGGAGTGAGCGTCGCAGAGATGCGCGGGTGGTGTTGCCCGTTTCTGTCAGCGCGATGAGCTGGCGGCGACGATCTTTGGAGTCCCGGGTGCGCTCGACTAGATTTGCCGACTCCAGAGAGTCGATTAGGCGAACCATGTCAGAGCGATCCATGCCGAGCAGTGCGCTCAGCTCGGTTTGAGCCATGTCGCCGCCATCGGCGATGGCCTCCAGAACCCAATACCCGCGGATGGAAATCGACTCAATCTGAGTGCGGCCAAGAGCCGCGTTGACACTGGTACGGACAGCCGCGTCGAGCTGTGCTAGACACCAGGACGCGGATTTGCGCAGGGCCGCCGGTGCGACGGCGGGTTCGCTTGCGGAGCCGGGCTTGCACTTGGACTTAGTTCTGGCCTTAGCACTGGCCTTGTTTTTGGCTTTCGCCCCCTTGCGAGCCTTCTTCGTCTTGGTGCCGCTCTGTGCGTCGACAGCAGGCACCTTCGCGCCTACGTCGGCTGCCACACCACCGCTGGCGTCGGCGGAGTCCGCCGAGGAAAGTACGGATGAATCAGACATACTTCCCATACTAAACAATCTGGGGAACCATCAATAATGGGACATGGCCAACTAATAATGCCCCTGTTTGCCTGCGGATTGTTAGAAGGTCGGTGCTTTGGGGTGGGTAAATAAATGAAAAACTGCCCTGCAGGTAGGCCGGGCAGTTGTAGTTGATTTAGTTGGCCTTCTCCATCGGGCGGCCGAAGTGCTCCCAGTCGATCATGCCACCGGTGATGACGATGGTGTCGATACCGTTCTTCTCCAACCAGGAAGAAACCTGAGCGGCACGTCCACCGGAGCGGCACATCAGGTAAATGTCGGAATCCAGATCCAGCTCGCCGTAGCGGGACGGAATCTCTTCCATGGGGATGTGAATGGCGCCGGTGGCGTGGCCGTCATCCCACTCCATCTGTGAGCGGACATCAATGATCTGTGCGTCTTCGGGTACTTCAGATACGTTTACGGTTTCCATAGTGCGCACTATACGCAATCTGGCCTTATCGCCGGAAGCGCAAAGGCCGCCGGAGGAAAACTCCGACGGCCGTAGCGTTGAATCACAGGAACTGCGTCAAAGGGGCGAAACCCCAGGAAGGGGGTTGGTCAGCGCAATTCTTAACTGCGGCTCTTACTTGTGGCGTTCGATAGCCTCAGCCAGGATGCGCTCAGCCTCAGCCTTGTCGCCCCAGCCCGAACCGGAAACTTCCTTGCCCGGCTCCAGGTCCTTGTAGTGGACGAAGAAGTGCTCAATCTCGTCCTTGGTGAACTGGGAGACATCATCGATGTCCTGGTAGTGGTCGAAGCGGACATCATCCAGGACGCACAGCAGCTTGTCGTCGCCGCCGGCCTCGTCGGTCATCTTGAAAACGCCGAGCGGACGAGCCTTGACAATAACGCCCGGGAAAACCGGCTCCGGCAGAATCACGAGAGCGTCCAACGGATCGCCATCCTCGCCGAGGGTTTCATCGATGAAGCCGTAGTCGGCCGGGTAGGCCATTGGGGTGAACAGGTAGCGGTCGAGGTAGACCTTGCCGGTCTCGTGGTCGACTTCGTACTTGTTGCGCTGACCCTTCGGGATCTCAATAGTGACCTCAACGCTCACGGCGATGACTCCTTATAATCGGTGTACACTTCTCTGACGGCTATCTTATGCGAAACCCGCTCAAAACCGTTTATTTGTGCACCTTAAGTGAGGTTTTGTTTCCAGGAAGAAGGTGTTTGTGACCGTGGGTAGTACCGACTCTGACAGCTCCAAAACCGCCGCTAAGGGCACGCAAAAATCGCCCAGTTCCGTAAAATCCGGCAAGTCCAAGAAGTCGCGTGGACTGAAAATCGGCGGTGCCATCGCCGGTGTTCTCGTTATCGCAGCGGGCAGCGGCGTAGCGGTTGTCGTCAATAACAATCGTCAGATTGTGGTCGATGCGCCGCCCGCCGTCAGTCATGCTTCTGTTCCCGTGACGGCTGCGCAGTCTTCGCTTGACGACGGCACTCTGGCCCAAAAAGTCAGCGCCATCATGGACGCTGCTGCGGCTGATCCAGCCTTCGGTGAGCTGCATGGAATTGTCAGCGATGCTTCGACCGGCCAGAAACTGTGGGGGATCAATGACACCGCGGTGGCCTTGCCGGCGTCCAGCATGAAGATTCTCACCGCGTCTGCCGCACTGTTGGACTTAGGTGAAGATCATCGGGTTTCCACTCGCGTCTCCCGGGTGACGGGGACTAATGACATCGTTTTGCACGGCGGGGGCGACCCTACCTTAAGCAAGGACGGGGAAGGGTTCTTCCAGGACTCGGCTTCAATCGCTGAGTTGGCGAAAAAGATTTCCGTGGTCATTCCGGAGGGGGTCGGCAAGGTTTATCTCGACAACTCTCTATTCACCGAGAGTTTCCACGAGACCTGGGAGCGTGCGGGGCTGGAGGACGGCTACATCGCACCGGTGGAGTCGGTGATGATGGACGCCGGTCGTATCGATCCGACGAATGAAGAATCGCAGCGCAGCGCCACGCCCGCTGCGGATGCAGCTGATGCGCTGGCCAAGGCGCTTGGTGCGGAAAACGGAGGCAGCCTGAGGGATGCAGCCAAGGATGGTCAGTCACTACCTCTGGACCCAGACATTGTTGCGCTCGTGCAGTCGGCTCCGCTAGTTACCCGTGTGCACGAGATGATGAACTACAGCGACAACGTGCTCGCCGAGTCCATTGCCCGTGAGGTGGCTATCTCTCGCGGTCTGCCGCCGACCTTTGAGGGGGCCGCACGTGCCGTGCGTGACACTCTCGCGGAGCACGGTTTTCCTCTCGATGGTGCGGTGCTGTCGGACTCCAGCGGCCTGAGCACGGATAACCGTATTTCTCCGCAGCATCTTTCCGAGGTGCTCAATTCCGCCGCGGGTCCGGTGGAATCGGCCGAGCAGGGGGGACTGGGGGAGTCACAGGAGTCGTCGGAAAGCACGTCCTTGCGCCCACTGTTGGATAGCCTGCCGGTGGCGGCGGTGTCCGGCACTCTGGCGACGCGCTTTGCCGGCCAGTCCGGGGCGGGCATCGTCCGTGCGAAGACTGGCACGCTGAATAAAGCCTCGGCGTTGGCGGGGTATGTGGTGACGAAGTCGGGACAGGTGCTGACATTCGCACTGATTTCCAACGAGGCGAGCCTGTTGCCGGCAAGAGCTGCGTCCGATAAGGCAGCGAGCACCCTGGCAGATATCTAAACTGAGATTCATTTACCACTGAAAATAATTTGAGGAGATGAATCCGCAATGGCCTCTCACACTTCCGCGATTAGGAACTTGCCCACCGTTCACGAGATTGCCGCACAGGTTCGCGAGGGAAAGCTAAGCCCGGTGGACAGCGTGCAGCGCAGTCTCGACGCTATCGCCAGATTGGATGGAGGGATTCATGCCTTCCGTGAAGTGTGGGCGGATAGGGCTCTGCAGGCTGCGCGGGAACTCGAGCACAGCGAGAACCTCTCGGAGTTGCCGCTCGCAGGTGTGCCATTCGCGCTGAAGGAAAACACTGCTCTGGAGAACCCGTTTGTCCAGCAGTTGACTAGCGCCGGTGCAATCGCGGTGGGAACTACGGTGAATCCGCAGTTCTGTACGTGGGGGACGACGACGCTGCCGGGGCTGGCCGTCGACAATCCGATTCTGCCGGGGCGCACTCCGGGTGGGTCCTCCGGCGGATCCGCAGCGGCTGTCGCCGCTGGGATGGTTCCGTTTGCGCAGGGCAACGACGGCATGGGGTCACTGCGTATCCCTGCAGCGTGCTGCGGGCTTTCGACCCTGAAGGCGACCCCGGGAACAATGCCGGGGCGCGTGGGCGGCAATGACTGGTACGGAATGTCTGTCCAGGGGGTGCTCACAGTCAACAACGAGGACTTGCGCCTGATTACGAAGATCCTCACAAATGGCATGGTGGATGCGGAGGATCCGGCGAAGACCCTGCCTGAAAACTTCGCCGTCAGCGTGGACACCACTGCGCCCGTATTCGGTTTAAAGGGTGCACCGGAGTACGTCGATGCGGCACAACAGGCGGCGAGAGTATTCGCGGACAAGGGCTTTGCCGTCACGGAAAAGAACATGCCGTACCCGCTGAACCCACTGCCGATGCTCGCGCGCTGGACTGCGGGGGTGGCGGATCAGCTGCGCGACGAGCCGCGCCCTGATCACCTGGAGTGGCGCAACCGAGTCCACGCTGGCATTGGGCGCTTGCTGCGTTTCACAATCAATGGCCGCCAAGTGGCACGCGATGGCGCCCGCATCGAGCGTGAGCTGCCGGGTGACACCATCTTGATTACTCCGGCTCTGGCCAAGAATCCACCGCGGATCCGCGCATGGCATCGCATGCCCTGGATTGTGAACCTGTTGTCCAATCTGCGCTTCACCCCTTACGTTTCGACGTGGAATTACCTGGGATTCCCGGCCGGCATCGTTGTGGAGCCGACTTCTGGATTGCCGGTGCAGCTGATTGCGCGCCCGACTCAGGAGCGAATTCTGCTCACGGCGATGGAGACCATCGCAAGTGGTGGACGCGTTGGCTAAACCTTCCACGTTGGCTAGACCTTTTTGGCCGGACCGCAGCCCTCATTTCCTCATCATTCGGCAAGCTGTCCGCGCGATAGTGCCGCAGGTGGGGCAGGAGTTGGGCGGCGGTATCGTCATTGGGCTTTCCGGCGGTGCGGATTCGCTCGCCCTGACCGCCGGGGCCTGTGCGGAAGCTTTCGGGTCCAAGGGGGCACTGGCCGGCCGCAACGTTCACGCCGTCGTCGTTGATCATCAGCTTCAGCAGGGCTCTGCAGAAGTCGCTGAGCGCGCCGCCCACATAGCTCGAGGGATGGGGGCTACGGCCGAGGTTATCGCGGTCGATATCAATAACGATTCCGACCGCGGTCCCGAATACGAGGCGCGTTTGGCTCGACACCGAGTCCTACGGCAGATTGCCCAATCTCGAGGTGCGGCACTGATGCTCGCCCACACCTTGGACGACCAGGCGGAAACAGTTTTGCTGCGACTGGCCAGAGGGGGCGGCCCGCAGGCGCTGTCCGCTATCCGAGACAATCTCACGTGGTCGGACGGGACTCGGATTCTGCGTCCGCTGCTCGGTGTGCGACGCACCGACACTCAGCGCTGCTGTGAAGAGCTGGGCCTAAAAGTCTGGCATGACCCACACAACCAGGACGACCATTACGCCCGCGTTCGGGTTCGAAAGACGATTTTGCCGCTGCTGGAGCAGGAGCTGGGTCCGGGAGTTGCGGAAAATCTCGCTAAGACTGCGGGGATTGCAGCAGTCGACAATGACTTTTTGGACGCTCACGCCGAGTCGGCTCTGGATTCGCTGCTGGGGGAGGAAGTGGCGTCGGCAAGCGGGAGCCTGTCTGTGCGAGGGGTCGCTGAGCTTGACGACGCCATCGCGGTGCGCGTCCTCGCTCGTTGGTTGAGGCAAGCGGGTGCCGAGCCCAGCAGTAAACAGATCGACATGGTTATGGCGCTCGTGCACCGCTATCACGGCCAGGGGGAAGTGCCAGTGACCCGCGGGCGCGATGGTGCTGACAGAAATGCCAGGTTGGTCGTTGAGCGAAAAGATGGCACTCTACAATTGGTAATGAATCGTCCCGCGGTGTCTTAAGAAAAGGTGCCGCAGTCCAACTTCCGGCGGCTGAGAACTATCGGTTGCCTTAACCCTGAACTTGCACTGGGGCAGTTACGCTCCATCGACACGCCGCCATAGAAGTGCGGAAAGGAAATGCGATGCATGATGTGAAGGATTTCAACGTCCCCGCAAACCCCTACGGCGATGAGGTAGAGGCAGTTCTCATTGGCGAAGAGGAGCTGCATGCTCGCATTGCCGAGATGGCGCATCGTGTGAATGAGAAGTACAAGGATGCCGACAGCGATCTGATTCTGGTCGCAGTGCTCAAGGGCGCGGTGTTCTTCCTGACTGACTTCGCCCGTCAGCTCAGCATTCCCAGCCAGATGGAGTTTATGGCGGTTTCCAGTTACGGAAACTCCAGCTCGTCGTCAGGCGTGGTGCGTATTTTGAAGGATCTGGATCGCGATATTGAGGGACGCGATGTCGTGATCGTTGAGGACATCATTGACTCCGGTCTGACCCTGTCCTGGTTGATGAAGAACCTGCGCAACCGTAATCCGCGCTCCCTGGAGGTCATTACGCTGCTGCGTAAGCCGGAGGCTGTGCGCACCAAACTAGACGTTGCGGATGTTGGCTTCGACATTCCGAACGAGTTCGTCATCGGTTACGGCCTGGATTACGCCGAGCGCTACCGCGATCTGCCGTATGTCGGCACGCTGCACCCGCGCGTTTACCAGGGCTAGGTCTGTCTTCGGCGCTTATTGCACAGTGCCGATGCTTTACGACGGGCATTGCGCGCGCACCCTCACGCTGTTCTAGCTGTGTTCTAGCTATGAACAGTAGGAGTTGGAAACTTTTTTCGGTTGCGATGCGTTATGCCTACTGTGGGGTCAGGTGCCATGAGCCCTGGCCCCACGTTGTGTCATTGATGTGTCTTCGAGAAGAACTCGTTGATGCGTACAATTAATAAAAGCAACTAATAGATGTAGAGAGCGAAAAGCGAACCCACTGTATGGACAAGAAAAAGGTGTTCCGGTTTGCCACCGTTGCCGGCATCATCCTGATTATCCTCTTTGCTATTACTCAGCTGGCGGATGATTCCCGGGAATACCGCGAGGTGGATACGTCCGTTGCCCTGACCCAATTGGATAAGAGCAATGTCACGGAAGCTCAGATTGACGATCGCGAACAGCGAATTCGCCTCACCCTGAAGAAGGGCGTGGAGGTCGAGGGTACTGAGGACGTCACGAAGGTGATGACCAAGTATCCAGCGCGTGCGACCGACCAGGTCTTTGACAAGGTCGCTGCCGCCAAGGGCATGGAGAAGTTCGATACCAAGGTCACGCAGGATTCCTTCCTGATGTCCACCTTGGGCTTCCTGCTACCGATGGTGATCTTCTTCTTCGTCATCATGTACTTCTTCAGCCGCATGCAAGGCGGCAAGAACGGCATGTTCGGCTTTGGTGGCAATCGCGCCAAGCTGCTGAACAAGGAGACCCCGACCAATACGTTCGAGGATGTTGCTGGTGCCGATGAGGCCGTCCAGGAGCTCGACGAGATTAGGGATTTCCTGCAGCACCCAGCTCGCTACGAGGAGCTCGGCGCGAAGATTCCGCGTGGTGTTCTACTCTACGGTCCTCCCGGTACCGGTAAGACCTTGCTGGCCCGCGCCGTCGCTGGTGAGGCAGGAGTGCCTTTCTACACCATCTCGGGTTCGGACTTCGTCGAAATGTTCGTCGGTGTCGGTGCCTCCCGTGTCCGTGACTTGTTTAATCAGGCCAAGGAAAACAGCCCGTGCATTATCTTCATCGATGAGATTGACGCCGTCGGTCGCCAGCGTGGTGCCGGTATGGGCGGCGGCCATGATGAGCGTGAGCAAACCCTGAACCAGCTGCTGGTGGAAATGGATGGTTTTGGTGATCGTCAAGGTGTGATCATCATGGCTGCGACCAACCGTCCGGATATTCTCGACCCGGCGCTGCTGCGCCCGGGCCGTTTTGACCGACAGATTCCGGTGGGTGCACCAGACCTGAAGGGCCGCGAGGCAATTCTGAAGGTCCACGCTCGGAACAAGCCGCTGGGACCGGATGCGGATCTGACGTCGCTGGCCAAGCGCACCGCCGGTATGAGCGGTGCTGATCTGCAGAACGTGCTGAATGAAGCTGCGCTGCTGACCGCTCGCGTCAACGGCAATATCATTACTGCGGATGCGCTGGAAGAGGCGGTCGACCGTGTTATTGGTGGTCCGCGCCGTACCTCCAAGGTGATTTCCGAGCAGGAGAAGAAGGTCACCGCCTACCACGAGGGTGGCCACACCCTGGCTGCGTGGGCGCTGAAGGACATCGAGCGTGTTTACAAGGTCACTATCCTCGCTCGTGGTCGCACCGGCGGTCATGCGCTGACTGTCCCCGAGGATGACAAGGGCATGTACAACTTGCCAGAGCTCTTCGCTCGCCTGGTCTTCGCCATGGGCGGTCGCGCTGCCGAGGAGCTGGTCTTCGGGCTGCCGACTACCGGTGCTTCTGCCGATATTGAACAGGCCACCAAAATTGCTCGCGCCATGGTGACCGAGTACGGCATGTCGCCAGAGCTCGGCCCGGTGAAGTACGGCGAGGAGCAGGGCGATCCGTTCGTAGGCCGTGGTGGCAGCGGCACTCTGGACTACTCGCCAGATGTGGCGGCGAAAATTGATCAGCAGGTTCGTTTGCTGATCAATAAGGCTCATGACGAGGCCTACGCCATCTTGAAGGAAAACCGCGACACTCTCGATGTTCTGGCTGAGAAACTGCTGGAGAAGGAGACCCTGCGTCGTCCGGATCTGGAAGTTATCTTCACCGATGTCGTTCCGCGTGAGCGTCTGAACTTCTTCGATAGCGACACCAAACACCCGGCCGATGGCCGCGAGCCGGTGAAGACACCGGTTGAGTTGGCAATCGAGCGCGGTGAGGAACCGCCGAAGCGTGTCAACATCTTCGTGCCGGTGCGTCGCCGCGAACCGGAGAACCAGGACGCGGGCAACAACGGCAATGGTCAGGGGCCAGCAGGCTCCGCTGGTGCCGGTAATGCTAGTGCTCCGGGTCTGCCGGGCGCCCAGCAGGACCGACCGAATGTTCCGGTTTACGGTGGCACCCCACCGCCGGCTGGTTGGACCGCACCAGGTTGGCCGCCGAAGGATACCGGCAGCACGCACGGTTCGGCTGCCGCACCGGCTCCCGCACCGGCTCCGGCGCCGGCTCCTCGCCCGGAGGGGCAGAGCCAGCCGGGTTCGCAGGATGGCCAGGGCAACGCGCGTGGCCAGCACCCGGGCACTGCTAACTACCCGGCAGGCTCCCCGGACTTCGGCTCGAAGGCAACCGGTATTGGTAGCAACGGTGGCAACGGCCCCGCGAATATCCCTGCCCCTCCGAAGATGCCGTGGGACAGGCAGGGGGGATGTCACCGTCAGGAAAACTCTGGCAGCGATGCCACCCCGACTACGGTGATGCCGTCGGCGGGACAGCAGCAGGAATTGCGCGGATTCCGCCTGCCGGATAACGAGCAGCCGGAACACACAGAGCGTTCGGAAAACGCGAAGAACGCCGACAACTCCGATGACAAGGGTGCACAGATGCACGATTCGGATAAAGACGGCGTCGTCAAGCGAAACGAAGACAACAGCGCCTGGCAGGACAAGCCGGACACCAACGAGGAGCGATAAGTACACATCATGGAGCGCGAATTCGATCAGGATCGAGCCGAGGCTGCGGTTCGTGAACTGTTGATTGCCGTCGGTGAGGATCCCGACAGGGAAGGTCTGAAGGAGACGCCGGCGCGAGTTGCGCGAGCCTACCGTGAGGTTTTCGCGGGCCTGTTTGAAGATCCGTCTGAGGTGCTGGCGAAGACCTTCAACGAGGATCACCAGGAACTCGTTTTGGTCAAGGACATCCCGATTTACTCCACCTGTGAGCATCACTTGGTGCCGTTCTTCGGCGTTGCCCACATTGGTTACATTCCGGGCAAGGACGGTCGTGTGACGGGTCTGTCCAAGCTCGCTCGTCTGGTCGATGGCTATGCGAAGCGCCCGCAGGTGCAGGAGCGGCTGACCAGTCAGGTTGCGGATGCCTTGGTGGAGCGGCTGGATCCGGCCTCGGCGATTGTCGTTATTGAAGCGGAGCATCTCTGCATGGCCATGCGCGGTATCCGCAAGCCGGGCGCGCGCACGGTGACGTCAGCCGTTCGCGGTGGCTTCAAGACGGATGCCCGTTCGCGCGCAGAGGCAATGGCGCTGATCCGCAAGAGCTAACGCAACAGTTAAATGGTCGATTGGAAAGGCTGGACAACAAGGTGACTGAATCCCCCTTGCAAGCGCAGGCAGGACAGCAGGCGGAGATGGGTGTCGAGAATCAGCTCTGCAAGGTGATGGGCATTGTCAACGTCACCGAGGACAGCTTTTCCGATGGCGGCCTGTACAAGACCTTCGACGCGGCGATTGCCCATGCGCACGAGCTGCTCGCTGAAGGCGCACATATTCTCGACATCGGTGGCGAGTCCACTCGCCCCGGCGCACACCGCGTTTCCGAGGATGAGGAAATTGCCCGGGTCGTGCCTGTGGTCCGCGAACTCGCGGCAGACGGGCACCTGATCAGCGTCGATACAATGCGCGCAAGTGTCGCAGAGGCAGCAATCGCCGAGGGTGCGGTATTCATCAACGATGTCTCCGGCGGTCTCGCAGACCCCAACATGTACGCAGTCTGCGCCGATGCCGATGTGCCCATCTGTCTGATGCACTGGAAGACCGATCGCTTCGGCTCCGCTTCTGGGCGCGCCGAAACTCACCCGGACGGCATTGTCGCCGATGTCCGTGAGCACCTGCTTCAGCTTGTCGACGGTGCCATGGGCGCCGGAATCGTCGAGGAAAATATTGTCCTCGACCCAGGCCTGGGCTTTGCCAAAAACGCCAATGACAATTGGGCGCTCCTCCACGACCTGCCGGAGCTTATTGACCTCGGTTTCCCCGTGTTGGTCGGTGCTTCCCGCAAGCGTTTCGTCGCCGCCGTTGGCAGTGAGGCACGCGCACCAAAGCAGGCTGATGCCGCGACTACCGCAATTTCCGCGCTGTCCGCAGCGGCGGGCGCATGGGCGGTTCGAGTTCACAATGTGGCCGACAACCTCGACGCAGTGCGTGTGGCGCAGGCATGGAACCTTGGACGTTCACTGACCGGTTACACAGCGGCCGGCGACTATCCGGAAGGTGGGTCTAACCGCGCTGCGCAGCACGACGAGTCGGCTGCGGAATCGCCAGCCGAGTCGACTCTGGAAGGAGACGCGTAAACACAGTGGCTGATCGCATTGAACTCAAAGGCCTGAAAGCCCACGGCTACCACGGTTGTCTCGACTTCGAGCGCCGCGATGGTCAGGACTTCATCTGTGATGTCACCCTGTGGCTGGATTTCTCCGGTGCCGCTGCCAGCGACGAGCTGGACGACACGGTCAACTACGCCGACATCGCAGCCACCGCGCATGGGGTTTTAACCGGCACCCCTCGCAACCTCATCGAAACAGTCGCGACCGAGATCGCCGAAGCAGTGCTTGCCGACGACGACGCCCGCGCCGAACGCGGATTGTCCCCACTGTTGCATGCGGTGGAAGTGACCATTCACAAACCACATGCGCCCATTCCGCTCGACTTCGATGACGCTGCGGTGACAGCCCGCCGTTCGCGGAAGAAGCGGTTGGCATGATTCGCGCAGTTCTTTCTATCGGCGCGAACATGGATCGCGCGCGAGAAAACCTAACAGGTGTGCAGGACTTCTTCGCCGATGAATTGGTCGCAGCCTCAAAAATTTATGCCACCCCGCCTTGGGGTGGGGTAGAGCAGGGCGACTTCCTCAACGCCGTACTCATTGTTGACACGCGCCGGACACCAATGGAGCTACTGGAAGCTGGTTGGAAACTGGAAAATGACGCTGGTCGAGTGCGTGAAATTCACTGGGGGCCGCGGGCGCTCGACGTGGACATTGTGCAGGTCATCGACAAGGAATCCGGCGAGGAGATTATTTCTGACGATTCGACTCTGACCCTGCCGCACCCGTGGGCAACCGAGCGTGCCTTTGTGCTGGTGCCATGGCTCGACGCCGACCCGGATGCCGAATTGGAGGGAGTTCGGGTCGCGGAACTCGTCGATAAGCTGGCACCTGAAGACGTAAACGCGGTGCGCCTAGCAGACAGCGCGGATGGAGAAGGGGCCTAGAGATGAAACCGACCTCACCGATTACGTTGGCAGCATCTGCGCTGGTTCTCGCGCTGGCGTCATGGATGATCCTGGCACAGTTTTTCGGTGCGCTCGGGCCGCGAAGTTGGTGGGACCTGGGGTTTCCCTGGCTGCTCACAGCCGTCTGTGTGGCGGCAGCGCGGTGGATTAAGTCGGTACTGAAAGAGGCGAAGGTCGGGCAGGATCGCAGCCAGGTGCAGCCGTTAACGTTGTCGCGATGGTTGGTGGTCGGTACGGCATCCGCGTGGTTGGGTGCGATTCTCGGAGGACTGTACGCCGGTGGCGTGCTGTGGGCTGTGCCGAAGTGGACGGAGCTTGCGGCCGCACAGGCCGACGGGCCGATCATGATTGTCGGCACAGTATCCAGCATTTTGCTCGCTGCGGCGGGGCTGTGGCTGGAAAAAGTTTGCCAATTGCCAACTGATGGCGAAAATTCTTCGCCTCCTAGCGGGGAAATGGGAACCAACTCGGTAGGGTGGGAGTTATGACTGACCTCTCCAACGCCGGTAATGACCCGAAGCGCTCGGGTGATGCCGCATATTTTCAGAGCGACGCGGCAGCTACTTCGTCGGATATGGCTGAGTCTCCGTCCCCGTCGCCTTCTTCAGCTTTCGAAAGCTACTCCGCTGGGGCTAACTTCGGGGCTGATGTGGCATATGCAGATGAGCAGAGCAATGATGTGACGAAATTTAGTTCTTCCGATGGTACGACGGAGAAAACCGCCGTCATTCTCATGGTTGTGCTGCTGGTGCTCGCGGTGATTGCCAGTATCGTCATGCTCTTTGCCAGCTCTGCCGGCTGGATGAAGGTTGCCGTGCTGCTGGCGTTGTGGTCGGCAGTTATCGGGGCTGTGCTGGTGACTCGATACCGCAAGACCATTGCGCTGGAGCGCAAGCGGTTGGAGACCATCGAGGAGCTGCACAAGGTAGAGCTTGACCGCGAGCTGGCCACTCACCGCGAGCAGGAACTGATTCTCGAGCAGAACTACCTGGACTCGCTTGAGGGCAACAATGATGACAACATTGCGGCGCTACGCGCTGAGGTCTTTGCACTGCGCGCCCAGCTTGCTGAGTTCATGGGGGAGGATTTCGACGACGAGCAAGTTGCTCTTCGCGCCCAGGCCGAGCGTCTGCGTGAGCTCGACTCGCCACAGCAGGCCTCGCCGATGAAGAATCCAACCGGCCACGACCGGCCGACACCACGCGCGACTTCTCACCGCGCTGAGATGACCGCTAACGGCACTGTCGGCGCTCATACTCAGCACGGCGGCACTGGCTCCACTTCCTCCGCTTCGCCGGTTGAAGATGCCGAGGCCACCGACATGCGCCGTACATTCTCGCCGTCTGGCCAGCCGGTTGACGTCCACGAAGTCGCCGATTCCAAGGATGACGAAACCGTTTCCAAGGAGAAGTTCTCCACTAACTCTTTCCGCGCCATCAACTGGCAGGAAACTCCGGCCGAGGATGCCGCAGAGGATGAATCTCAGGGCGGCGCTCACGAGGCACACGGTGCACGCCACCCATTCGCTGCACCGGAATCGGACGACGCCTCGGACTCTCCGACTCGCCAGCTGCAGGCCATTCGCGATGAGGACCTCGCAGAAGAGTCAGCTCAAAAAACGGCGCAAGAGCCTGCGCAGGAGCCTGCAAGCCACGGTCGGCGCCGTGCTGAGGACAACAAGGGCAGCCTGACGGTTGCCGAGCTGATGGCGCAGATGCGCAAGAAGAGGGAGCAGCGCGAGGACGAAGAAGCCTAGCCGCCGGCTGCGTATGCGCGGCCTACTCACCGCACATAGCTGGTTTGGTCTAACCTAGTCAGTCATGACGCAAAACCAGCATGATTCCCATCCCCATCGGACAACCGCTCCGCGGTTGACGGTGGGGATTATTTCTGCCGGAAAAGTCGGGATCGCGCTCGGCCAGGCGTTAGAGCGCTGTGGGCATCGTGTCACTCACGTGGTCGCGCGCTCACCGGAATCTGTCACACGAGCGCATCTACGCCTCCCGAACGCCCAGGTCAGTAGCATTGCCGACACAGCTTCCACCTGCGAGCTCATCGTCATCGCTGTGCCGGATCGCGCCATCGCAGAGGTCGCCGAGGAAGTTGCCCGCTACGTCGGCCCCGGACGTATCGTCATGCATACTTCAGGACCCCTCGGGCGTGCCGTGCTCGATCCGGTCGCGCTCACCGGCGCGCTGACCATCGCCGCCCATCCCGCAATGACGTTCGCAGGACTTGACGACGACTCCGAGCTCCTGACCGGTTGCCCATGGGGCATCACGGTCGGGGATGAGCTCGCGAAAACAGTCAGTGAACTGCTCATTGGTGAACTCGGTGGTCGTCCGGTGTTCATCAACGAACGGCACCGCGGCCTCTATCACGCGGCTATGGCCCACGGCTCAAACGGTCTCGGCGCCGTCGTGGTCGATGCGGTAGAAATGTTGGCAACCACTATCGGCGGAGATGCGGCAGCCGAAGACACCGACCTAGCTGAGCTGCGTCGAGGTCAGGCCGCCGAGCTGCTCCGCCCACTACTGGAAGCTTCATTGGACAATGCCTTGAGGTGGGGTTCCCGGGGGCTGACTGGCCCGGTGACGCGGGACGACCTTGGGACCGTCGTCAAGCACGAACGTGAAATTGAAGCGGTGGCGCCGGAAATGGGAGCCGCCTACCTGGCCCTTGCCGAGCGTATCGCCGAGCTGCGCGGTGCCAACGAGGTTTTGCGGTACCTACGCCGATGAGCTGAGCGGACTGGTTGTTCTGGTCATCCGGGATGTGGCGTAAGGTATTGCCGTCGGACGAAAAGTTTGGTCCGGTAGATCTGAACGCGGAGGAAACATGACGGGGTATACCGCCGGAGAGACAACTGTTCACAGGACTATTGCGGGAATCGCGCAGGTCACCCGTGCGTTGCGGAAGACCGGACGGCCGGTGGTGCTCGTACCTACGATGGGTGCGCTACACCAGGGGCACCTTGAACTAGTACAGGCCGCGAAGACACTGCCGCGCGCTGTTGTGGTGGTGTCGATTTTCGTCAATCCGCTGCAGTTCGGTGAGGGGGAGGACTTTGACGCCTACCCGCGGACTCTGGATGAAGACGTGGAGAAGCTCCGCGCTGTCGGTGCTGAGCTGGTCTTTGCGCCGAACGCGAAGGAGATGTACCCCAACGGTTTCCGCACGACGGTGCAGCCGGGGCCGCTGGCTTCGGAGCTCGAAGGTGCTACTCGCCCGGGGCACTTTGCCGGTGCGTTGACAGTGGTTAACAAGCTTTTCAACATTACCAACTGCACTGACGCCGTTTTTGGTGAGAAGGACTACCAGCAGCTGTGTCTGATGCAGCAGATGGTCACTGATCTGAATATGCCGGTGCAGCTGCACGGTGTGCCAGTGATCCGCGAGGCCGATGGGCTGGCTATGAGCTCCCGCAACCGCTACCTGTCCGAGGAGCAGCGCAATCTCGCAGTAACCCTGTCCGCTGCGCTGACTGCCGGTGCTTTTGTCGCGGACCGTGGTGCGGATGCTGTGCTGGAAACCGCGCGTGGTGTGCTCGCCAGCCAGCCTGAGGTCGAGTTGGATTACTTGGAGCTGCGTGACGCTGCGCTCGCCCCGCTTTCCGACGAGGCGTTGCGCGGCGACGGCCAGGAGACCGAAGCTCGCCTACTGGTTGCTGCGAAGGTCGGCACTACTCGTCTCATTGATAATGTTGGCTTGATTCTGGGTGCGCCGCGCCCGGATTCGGCAAACGGTTTCGGTCAGCTCGGGCAGAAGGACGCCGAAATTGCGTCAGCGGCTCTGTCGGCTGCGGGGCTGGACGGCGAGCTGACTGAGCAAGAGGCCGCTGAGTTGGCTGAGCTGCAGGAAAAGGTCCGCGCTGCTCGAGATGCCCGCCTGAAAGATGAGTCCAGCAAAGAAAACCTGAAGAACGCCGGCTTTGACGTTGAGCAGGACAGCGAGTAGGACGGCTTTTCGAAGTAGTTTTTCGTGGCTGGGAAGTTGTCGTATTATAGTGTGCCGACTGACAACCTGCCACGCTAAGGGGTGCCGCGGTAGGCAAGCATCCAGGGGACGAATCCAGGAAGGGACCTACCTTTTTCATGTTTCGCACTATGTTGAAGTCCAAGATTCACCGTGCCACGGTGACTCAGGCTGATCTTCACTACGTTGGATCGTGCACGATTGACGCTGATTTGATGGAAGCGGCCGACCTGCTTGAAGGCGAGGCCGTCGACATTGTCGATATCAATAATGGCAACCGTCTTACCACTTACTGCATTACCGGAGAGCGCGGCTCGGGCATCATTTCTATCAATGGTGCCGCCGCTCGTCTGATTTCTCCGGGTGACCTGGTTATTATCATCGGCTACGGCATGATGGATGACGCTGAGGCGCGTACTTACAAGCCGAATGTCATCTTCGTCGATGAAGACAACAAGATCCTGGAAAGTGGCAATGACCCGGCGGATGTTCCGGAGGGGTCTGATTTGAAGAATCCGCGCAGTCCGGAGAACTAGGGCTAGTCCACGCAGCCCGCAGAGCTGGGTTTCGACTGCGTGGGTGGAGAGAAAAGTCGAGCCGGAAAACCGCGACACCAGGGTGTTTACTTTGCGTTAAATTGTAAGCCATTAGACCGTCAGCTAAAGCTCATTGGCGAGTTGATCTTTAGAAACCGAAAGGTAACGCAACGTCCTTAGCTTCTTAGAGGATCTAAAAGTTTTAGTTTTCCATTTCCTCATCTAGTCGAAGCTATACAAAGGCGGTCTCCCCCGTGGTTCGTATTGGCAAGAATCTGCTGACAAATCCTTTTGCTACCTCTCGCAGCTCCCTGACCTGCACTTACAAGTGTGGTAATGCTTGTGCTGACGATGCTCCGAATGAGTTCTCTGACAACCAGTACTTCGGTGATGTTGCGAAGCAGGCATTCTCCCAGCGCGCATTCTCCCGTCGTGCTGCACTGAAGGTCACTGGTGCTAGTGCTCTTGCGGTCGGCGGTGGCGCCGTGCTGGCCGCTTGCTCCTCTGATGATTCGGGCAGTGCCGCAGGTGGCTCCGATGCCTCCGGTACCACTGCTGCCGGTGACGGTAGCAAGGGCGAATCGCCGGAGGGTATGCGTTTCGACGCCGTTAAGCCGAACACGGAAGACGCAGTCGTTATCCCGGACGGCTACGAGCAGAATGTTCTGATTCGCTGGGGCGACCCAATCCACGAAGGTGGCCCGGAGTTCGACTTTGACAAGCAGACTCCGGAAAACCAGCTGAAGCAGTTCGGCTTCAACAATGACTTCGCTGGCCTGATTAAGGCTGAAGACGGCACACTGCTGTACGTCTGCTCGCACGAGTACACCACCGAGCCGATGATGTTCCGTGCCTACAAGAAGGAAGATGCCACTAAGGAGCAGGTCGACATCGGACTGGCTGCCCACGGTCAGACCATCCTTGCTGTGGAAGAGGATGACAAGGGATTCCTGAAGCCAATCCTGAGCGACAAGCGTAACCGTCGCATCACTGGCTTCACCGAGTTCACAGTTGACGGCCCGGCTGCTGGTCACGATCTGCTGAAGACCAAGGCTGACCCGAGCGGTATGAAGGTCGAGGGAACTTTGAACAACTGCTCCGGTGGTGTTACTCCGTGGGGTACCTACCTGTCCGGCGAGGAGAACGTCGACCAGTACTTCGGCAACGTTGGCAAGCTCAAGGACGAGGACACAGTTAAGAAGCTCAAGCGCTACTCGGTCAAGAATGAAGAGCTGTCCGATCGCGCGTGGGAGAAGTACTACGACCGCTTCGATGTCTCCAAGGAGCCGAATGAGCCGAACCGCTTCTTCTGGCTGGTAGAGATTGACCCATCTGACCCGAACTCCACCCCGGTCAAGCACACCGCACTGGGCCGTTTCAAGCATGAAGCCGGTCAGATTTACGTCACCGACGACGGCACGGTTGTGTGCTACTCCGGCGACGACGAGCGTTTCGAGTACATCTACAAGTTCGTCTCTTCCCGCAAGGTTAAGGAAGGCGACCTCAAGCACAACATGGGCATTCTGTCCGAGGGCACGCTCTACGTCGGTAAGTTCAACGGTAATTCCGAGTCCGAGATTGATGGCTCCGGTGAGCTGCCGAAGGACGGCCGTTTCGACGGTGACATTGAGTGGCTTCCGCTGATGACCGCCAAGGCAGACGGCAAGCACGAGTCCCACGTTGATGGCATGACCGCCGAAGAGGTCTGCATTTACACCCGCATCGCCGGTGATAAGGTCGGTGCGACTCGCATGGATCGCCCGGAGGATATCGAGCCGTCCCCGAAGACCGGTAAGGTCTACGCGGCGCTGACCAACAACAAGTACCGGGGCAAGGCGAGCCCGGATAGCTCTGGCAAGACCCAGGACAACAAGGCCGCCAAGAAGACTGATGGCGCAGGGCGCCCCTATGAGGGGGCGACTGAGGTTGCACCAATCACCGAGAACAAGAATGGCCTTGTTCTGGAGATGGAAGATGACCATGCTGGTACCAAGGGCAAGTGGAACCTTCTGCTGGTCTGCGGTGACCCGAACGAGGCTTACACCTACTTCGGTGGCTTCGACAAGGAATCGGTCTCTCCAATTTCCTGCCCGGACAACGTCACCTTCGACGAGTACGGCAACCTGTGGGTTTCCACAGACGGCAACGCCCTGGACTCCAACGACGGCCTGTTCGCCGTTGCTGTCGAAGGCGAGCGTCGTGGTGAGACCAAGTGCTTCCTGACTGTTCCGGTCGCTGCTGAGACCTGTGGTCCGCAGGTGTTCTCCAACCGCGTTATGGTCAACGTCCAGCACCCGGGCGAAATCGAGACGGATCAGGGGCACCCGGTCGGCGACAACCCGGACCCGACCACCAACCCGACCTCGCACTGGCCGGACGGTGGCAAGGAGCAGCCACGCCCGGCAGTCGTTCAGGTTGTACGCACTGATGGCAAGAAGATTGGTGTGTAGGTTGCCCTTGGCAAGGAGCTAAGCAAAAACGCGCGGATTAGCGCGTAGACCTATCGCGGCGCGTCTCGAACGAAAATAATGTTCGACGACGCGCCGCGACTGTATTCGGTAAAAAGTTAGTAATCGGGCGTTTTCTCAGCGCCACCACACTATCGATGGGATTAATCCTAGTGAACAGCATTGTCATAATCGGCATCATCCTCGTTGTCATCGGAGTCATCGTCGTTGTTGTAGCGCGTCGGAATACTCAGGTTCCGGGGTCTGATCGGGAGCGCTTCGTCGATCCACTGATGACCGATGAGTACCGCAAGTACGGCCCAACCTCTGTCGCACCGGGCGCAATCCTGAACTACGGTGGTGCCTCCCATGTTGTGCGCGGATCACTTGAGCTCTCTCAGGGACCGTTCCGCTGGTGGGAACATCTCGTCGACGGTGGGGCAGATGGTTCTTGGTTCGGCGTTGAGGAAGATGAGGGTGAAGTCATCCTCACCTGGTGGCGCAAGCTTCCAGGTAGCTTCGAACCAGCTAATCCCATCGTTGTCGACGGTGTGGAGTACTGGGAGGAAGAGCGGGGGGCCGCCCGCTACACCGCGATTGGCACCACTGGGCTGCCGCCCGAGGGGGCTACGGACTTCGTCGACTACAAGTCCGGTGACGGTCGCTTGCTCGGACTGGAACGCTACGGTGACTCGATGTGGGAGGCATCCACCGGTATTAGGATTCTTCCCGGTGAGATTGATGTTATGGCAGCGCCGGACCATAATCCGGACACGGACAATCGCTAGTGACGGTCGCTATGTCGCTGGCAATTCTAGATGTGCCGTTCAAAGACACCGCTGCGGAGCAACTCCGCGTTGCTTTTGACGGCCAAGTCCCGGACACCCTCTGCGAGGCGGTTATCTCACACCCCGACGGCAAAACACCGCCGCTGACGCTCGGTGTCCTCGGAGCGTCGCATGTGGTTTTCGTCGGTAAGCGGGAGAACCCGTGCTTTACCGAGGAGATTTCCTGTACTGCGACACACGGTGTGCCCCTGAGTGGGGCGGGCGTGATGGTGAAAGCTCGTGTGGAGAACCTCTCGCCAGAAGCCTTCGCTCAGCGCGCAAATGCTTTACGGCGTGAGTTCGGAGCGGGGCATCCCTATTCGGTCGTCGCAGAGTTTCCCGGTTCTCCCGGCGCGCTGACTGTGTTGTCTGCTGAGCCGATTGAGCAGGGGTATCGCTGGGATACGTGGCACGGCTACCCGCCGGGGCAGCTCGTGTGGACGTCGAATACTTGGACTGCCGTTGCTGGTAACCATGGGGCTGAGGCAGACCGCGTAAAGGGAGGTTCCTGAGTCTATGGGACGCGGAAGTATTGGTTACGCACTGATCGTTGTCGGCATTATGGTCACGCTGGCCGGTTTCTTCGTCGGCGGGAAATCTGCGGAAGAGAGGATTAGCGAGCGCTATCAGTCCGCGCCCGGCGCAGCATCTGCGACGCAGGTCAGCAGCGGAATTGATCGACGTTGGACCTGTGGCGACCGCGACCCCATTGAGGTGGGGCGTGAGCTGAAAGAAGAGATCAAGCCACAGGCTTACAACGAAGATGGCGGGGCGGCGTACCTGAGGACGAAGAAGCACTTGTTCATCGTTTCGCGTCAGACCCCTGAGGCAGGGTCGAAGGACACGTGCCTGATAACCAGAGAATCACTTAGTGGCCGCTATTCGGGTGGGCACTTCATCTATCTCGGCCCCGGTTTCGGTCCCTCCGCCCCCTCTGGCGGTTCGGGTGGATCGGCCGGATCATTCGGAGGAGCGAAATAAACATGGGACCAGTAACGTACATGGCCACCACCGGGACGGCTATCCTCACGGCGCAGTCGGAGACATCAGAGACAGCGCAGTCAACAGTGGGCGAGCATCTGGCCGTCGGAGTACCGGCCGCCATCGGTTACTTCCTTGCGGGTGCCCTAGTGCTTGTAGTCGGATTCATTGTCCTTGATCTGATTACCCCTGGGAAACTGCGCGACCTGGTGTTTCTCGAAAACCGTGCGGGCGCCGCGATGATAGCGGGCTCGCAGCAGATTGCGCTGGCCTGCATTGTCGTTTCGGTAATCCGCGCATCCGACGACGCCCTGATGATTGGCTTGGGGGAGACCCTCGTCTACGGTGCCCTCGGCATTGTGCTGCAGGCAGCATCGCTGCT
Organism: Corynebacterium sp. HMSC074C05; assembly: GCF_001838325.1. Classification (NCBI taxonomy): domain Bacteria; kingdom Bacillati; phylum Actinomycetota; class Actinomycetes; order Mycobacteriales; family Corynebacteriaceae; genus Corynebacterium; species Corynebacterium sp. HMSC074C05. The sequence continues at coordinate 50,153 of NZ_KV836285.1, read as the reverse complement.
GGTGCTGGAAGCCCTGATTCCGGGGCGCTTCCGTGATGTCGTGATGGACGCGAAAGTACGCCCCCGAGCGGCGTTGGCGGCGACCACCTTCATCGTTATCGGTGTGATTAACGCGGTGGCGCTGTCATAGATGGAGACCACCACGACTTCCCGGCGCTGGCGGGCTCTCCTGCTGGGCTCTGTGGCGGCCTGCGCTGCCTGCGGCCTGGTCTATGAGCTGGCGCTACTGGCGCTGTCGGCTTCTCTTGGCCGCGGTGACGTCGTTGCGAATTCCCTGATTGTGGCCGGTTATGTCGCAGCACTGGGTTTTGGTGCCGTCGCGGCGAAACCGTTTGTGCGCCGTGCCGCGGTGTCTTTCCTCGGTATCGAGTGCGCTTTGGGTTTGCTCGGTGGTGTTTCCGCAACCGCCCTGTACTGGGTGTTTTCGGTTACAGGTGAGAGCCTCGGAGCATTGGTCGCTGCCACTTTCATAATCGGAACGCTGGTTGGCGCCGAGGTGCCGTTACTCATGACACTTCTGCAGACCGGTCGGACGTCCTCCGCAGAGGACACCGGTCGCGTGCTGGCGAATCTCAACGCCGCGGACTACTTCGGAGCCTTGGTCGGCGGTTTAATCTGGCCGTTTGTGCTCCTGCCTACAGTGGGAATGCTGAAGGCCACTGCCATCGCCGGACTAATCAACGTCACCGCGGCATTGGTAATTGCCGCGCTGCTACTGAAGCAGATGTTGTCCCGCCGGGCACTTGTCGCAGCTGTCGCCGCCCTCGTCGCGGCGCTGGTTGGGTTGGTTGCGTTGCTGGCCGGAATCCGGGACATCGAGGCGACCGCCCGGCAGTCGCTCTACGCCCAACCCATTGTTTTTGCCAAGCACTCGAAGTACCAGGACATTGTCGTCACCCGATTTGGCGGGGACCGGCGGCTTTATCTCGACGGAGGACTGCAGTACTCCAGTCGTGACGAGTACCGCTACACCGAGTCGCTGGTCTACCCGGCGGTGGATAAAGACACGAAGTCGGCGTTGATTCTTGGCGGGGGAGATGGGCTGGCTGCCCGGGAGCTGCTGCGGATGCCCAACATCGAGCGCATTGTTCAGGTTGAGCTGGATCCGGAGGTCATCGAGGTTGCCCGCACTGTGCTGCGGGAAGACAACCGCGGTAGCCTGGACAATCCCCGAGTGGAGAAGGTTACTGCGGATGCTTTCGCATGGCTCCACGATCAGGTACGTGGCAAGACCCAGACGCAAAAATTCGACGTCATCTACGCAGATCTTCCCGATCCCGACAACGCAGTGCTAGCCAAGCTTTACTCTCAGGAGTTTTACGGGTTAATCCGCACGGTGGCCGCGCCGGGCGCGAAGCTGGTGGTGCAGTCGGGTTCGCCATTTTCGACGCCGCAGGCCTTCTGGCGCACCGATAGCTCGATTCGCGCCGCAGGCTGGTCGACCACTCCGTACCATGTGCATGTTCCCACCTTCGGGGACTGGGGGTTTGTACTCGCGCAGGCCGAGCCTGAGCCTCCTACGCTCGAGCTTTACGACGGCGCCCCGCCGCTGAAATTCCTCACTCCTGACGTGGCTCGGGCTGCAACCGTGTTCGGTGCTGATAACGGTCCGCAACAATTGGAACCGTCGACACTCGCTCATCCTCAAATTGTGGAGGATATTCGTCGGGGTTGGCGGCAGGCGGGGGAGTAGCCCGCCGCGTATTTCGCAAAGAGCCGGGCGAGTAGCAGGTCGGCGGTGTAGTCGGCTAACCTTTATAGCCGTGACTGACGCGAAGAAGACCCCTGAAAACACCGCCACCGTTCCTGAGCAGCTGCGCATTCGCCGCGAGAAGCGTGACCGCCTGCTCGAGGCTGGAATTCAGCCGTACCCGGTCGAGGTTCCCCGTACTCACTCTCTCAAGGATGTCCGCGAAGAGTGGGGCCACCTCGAGGCCGGCGAGGAGACTCAGGATGTCGTGACCGTCATTGGTCGTGTCATGTTTATCCGTAATACCGGCAAGCTCTGCTTTGCCGCTCTGCAGGAGGGCGACGGCACGACCCTGCAGGCCATGCTTTCCAAGGCTGAGGTCGGCGAGGACGCCCTGGCTGCTTGGAAGTCGGACGTAGATATGGGCGACTTCGTCCTCATTACTGGCCGCGTAATTTCTTCGCGCCGCGGCGAGTTGTCCGTAATGGCTACCAAGTGGCAGATGGCCTCGAAGGCTCTGCGTCCATTGCCGGTGTCGTTCGCTGATCTGTCCGAGGACAGCCGTGTGCGTCACCGTTACACGGACCTGATTATGCGTGAGCAGGCTCGTACTAACGCACTGACTCGCATCAAGGTCATCCGCGAGCTGCGCCACGCCCTTGAACGTCGCGGTTTCCTCGAGGTCGAAACCCCGATGCTGCAGACGCTGCACGGCGGTGCAGCTGCACGTCCATTCGTGACTCATTCCAACGCTTTGGACATCGATCTCTACCTGCGCATCGCGCCGGAGCTTTTCCTCAAGCGCTGCGTCGTCGGCGGTATGGAGCGAGTCTTTGAGATCAACCGTAACTTCCGTAACGAGGGCATCGACTCCTCGCACAGCCCGGAGTTCGCGATGCTGGAGTACTACGAGGCCTTCGGCACCTACGATGACTCCGCCCGCACCGTCCGCGAGGTCATTCAGGAAATCTGCGTCGCGGTCTTCGGTTCGACGACCGTTACGCTTGCCGACGGCACGGAGTTCGACTTCGGCGGCGAGTGGAAGCAGATTGAGATGTACCCTTCGCTGAACGAGGCACTTGCTCGCAAGTTCCCTGGTCAGCCGGAAGTCACCATCGATTCGACCGTCGAGGAGCTAAAAGCAATCGCCGACGTGATTGGACTTGAGGTTCCGGAGAAGGGCGGCTGGGGCCACGGCAAGCTGGTCGAGGAAATCTGGGAGCTGCTCTGTGAAGATCAGCTCGACGGTCCTATTTTCGTCCGCGACTTCCCGGTCGAGACCTCTCCGCTGACTCGTCAGCACCGCTCCAAGCCGGGTGTGACCGAGAAGTGGGATCTTTACGTCCGTGGCTTCGAGCTGGCTACCGGCTACTCCGAGCTGGTTGACCCGGTTGTCCAGCGTGAGCGCTTCGAGGACCAGGCACGTTTGGCCGCCGGTGGCGACGACGAGGCCATGGTTTTGGATGAGGACTTCCTGCACGCAATGGAACAGGGCATGCCGCCGACGACCGGTGTGGGTATGGGCATTGACCGCCTGCTGATGGCCTTGACCGGTCTCGGTATTCGCGAAACCGTGCTGTTCCCGATTGTGAAGCCGGAAGCGTAAGCGACGTTTCTTTTTAGCATGTAGTCTGCAGCGGCCAGCCGGAAAACCACGGCTGGCCGCCGAATTCATGTGTAGTTATCCCGGTGTTATCACCGGGATTATTTTTATCCCGTAATTTCTTCACCCATGACTTCGGTAAATGGAAATAAGAGAATTAATCGGCGATCCATATTGCGCTTGGGAGCAGTAGCGGGAGCAGTAGCGAGTGCGGGTGCCGTAGAGGTGGCCGTCAATAGCGTCGGGACGCGAGCAGTTGCATCGGCGGCTCCGAACCAGGCGCCGTTTCCATTCACAGGTTTGACCAGCGGTCTTGTGGTAACGGACCTGGAAGTCGTGACTATGACCGATACGTCGGTGACATTTTCGTGGGCGACGTATGCAGGCCCACATCCAGCGTGGGGGAAGCTGGCCCCGCTGGCACCGGCCGACACTGAAGTTGCGCTCGTGCCAGTCGACGCTGATGAGGGCGGCGAGCTGCCCGTGGTGCATAAGGACGAGGCGCAGGTTGGCTACCACTTTGTGACCGTCGATAAGCTGCGGCCTGGAACCACGTACCGTTTCGAATGTCGATCGAATGGGCTGGTCGCCGAGCCGGGATTGATTACCCGAAACCTCCCCAATACGCCTGAACAAACTGGACGGTTCACGACGCTGTTCGCTCCGGAAGGGGAGTATCAGACCACGATTGCCATCCTCAACGACACGCATATCGGCGAAAACGGGCACGGTATTGTTGTCGGCAATTTGCCTGCGCCTATTTTCCCTGAAGCCGGTGCCGCACCGTACCCCGAGGTCATGTTGACGGCTGCCCTCGCTGAGCTTCGGGGGATGGGTATTGAAAAGGTTTTTATCAACGGTGATGCCACGTCGGAAGCACGTCCGGCGGAGGTACGTCGATTTGCCGAGATTATGAATACTTTTGGCGCTCAGGGGCAGCAGTGGTTTGTCACCCGCGGAAATCACGATCGTCCGCATAAGCCAGATGCCGATCCGTCTGCTGGCTACGACGAATTCCCGGTTTTGGAGGGCACCGAAGATCATCGCGATCCCTTCGGAGTCCTACTGGGGCGTCCGCGACAGGAACTGTGGGTCACTCAGCAGGGGCCGGTCCGCGTCATCGGTCTGGATTCATCGAAGTTGGATGAGTCCGGCGGCGAAATTAGTCCGGAACAGTTCGATGCACTGGAGCGGGAATTGCAGCGTGACCCCAATAAGCCGACGGTTGTGCTGGCTCATCACCCAATTACTTCCGAGGCTGGCTGGACAAATGCTGCCGGCCCCATATTCATTCTCAATAGCGCTGATGCACGACGTTTGCAGCAGCTGCTTAACGACGCTCCGGGTGTATTCTTCGCGGGAGCAGGTCACACCCACCGTGCAAAGCGTACTCGCGGTGATTCTGGTGCCGGCGTTGATTATTTGGAGACCGGCGCGTGCAAGGCATACCCCGGTGGCTACACGCTGCTGCATGTCTATTCCGGTGGTTACCAGGTTAATTTCCATCGTTTGAGCAGCGAAGATGCGCTTGCATGGACTGCGCGTGCCCGTTGGGCGATGTACGGCTTCGAGCCTGAGGCGCTGCTTGGTGAGCTCGCTGATCGCAACTACGTTGTTAACCGTGTTATCGCCTGACAAGTTAGAAACCTGAAAGTTTTCTGTTACTTGGCAATGTTTTTTCAATTCCTGTGACAACGGTCACGTGATTCATTTATTGTTATGCCAGTAATAGTTCTGACTCGAAAGGCCATGATCACATGAGCGAGAAGAAGAACCGCGAAGATTCGACTGTCGGCCGCAATAACCCTGGTCGCGACGCTATCGGAGCGGCAATGCGGTTCATCACGTCGATTACTGGTTCGGACTTCGCCCAGAAGTACGACCTTCAGCCAAAGATCGACCGCGTGGTGTACCAGTCCACCAAGTCCGGTTTCAAGACCCTTGGTGCCGCGAATCGTCAGTTTAAGAAGATTTCCGGTTCCGGTAAGCCGGAGCGTCCGGCTGAGGAAGCCCAGGCTGCACAGGAGGCCGCAGCCGAGGAGAAGGCAAAGAAGCTCTTCGACCTCACCCCGACCGAGGATCAGCAAATGATCGTCGAGACGGTGAAGGAGTTCGCTGAGTCTCGTCTGCGCGAGGCTGCTTACAAGTCCGACCACGAGGCAACTCCGCCGGAGAACCTCGTCTCTGAGGCTTCTGAGCTGGGCGTCACCATGATCAACGTCCCGGAGGCTTTCGAGGGCATCGCTACGGGTGAGGACGTCACCACCAACGCGCTGGTCGCAGAGGCTCTGTCCTACGGAGACATGGGTCTGGCTCTGGCTGTGCTGGCTCCGGCCGGTGTCGCTGCCACCCTGACCGCTCACGGCTCTGACTCGCAGCAGAAGACCTACCTGCCGGCATTCGCTGGCGAGAACGTCCCGGCTGCCGCTGTTGTTCTCGCAGAGCCGCGTCCGCTTTTCGACGCGCGCAAGCCTGAAACCACCGCGAAGCGCGAAGGCGATTCGCTGGTACTCAACGGTGTGAAGTCCTTTGTTCCGAACGCCGGCGCAGCTGAGCTGTTCATCATCGGTGTTGAGCTCGAGGGTAAGCCAGCTCTGGTTATCGTTGAGTCCGACACTGAGGGCCTCCACGTTGAGGCTGATCCGTCCATGGGTCTGCGCGGTGCCGCAATGGGCCGTGTCATTCTGAAGGATGTCAAGGTTCCGGCTGAGAACATTCTCGGCGGTGCTAGCACCTCTGCTGAGAATCGTGAAGAGGCATACCTCGACATTCTGCGTCGTTCCCGCCTCGGCTGGGCCGCGCTTGCAATGGGTACTTCTCAGGCAGTTCTCGACTACGTCATTCCTTACGTCAACGAGCGTCAGGCATTCGGCGAGCCGATTTCCCACCGCCAGGCAGTGGCATTCATGGTCGCCGACATCAAGATTGAGCTCGATGGTCTCCGTATGATCACCCTCCGCGGTGCTTCCCGCGCTGACCAGGGTCGCGGCTTCGCTCGCGAGGCAGCTCTGGCTAAGACTTTCGCCACGGAAAAGGGCATGAAGATTGGTTCCGACGGTGTGCAGCTGCTCGGTGGACACGGCTTCACCAAGGAGCACCCGGTTGAGCGTTGGTACCGTGACCTCCGCGCAATTGGTGTCGCCGAAGGCATCGTCGTTCTGTAAACCGCTAGATACTTCAGCCGAAAAGAATTAAGAGGAAAGAAAATGATTAACCTCGAACTGCCGAAGTTCCTCAAGGCGGGCGCGTCCCAGTCGCATCAGGCCGCCGCTGAGATCTTCCGACCGATTTCCCGTAAGTACGATCTCGCTGAGCACGAGTACCCGAAGGAACTCGACACCCTTGCCTCCATGATGGACGGCATGGCAGATGGTGGCCGCGGCTTCTCCGGTGCTTCCGGCGGACGTGGCGATGACAAGAAAAAGAAGCGTACCGGTGTAAAAAACGGTGGCAACATGGCTTCGCTGCTCAACGTTATTGAGACCTGCTGGGGTGACGTGGGTCTGACCCTGTCCCTGCCGTACCAGGGTCTGGGTAACGCAGCTATCGCAGCTGTTGCTACTGATGAGCAGCTGGAGGCTTTCGGTAAGACCTGGGCTTCCATGGCAATTACCGAGCCGTCCTTCGGTTCTGACTCCTCCGCTGTTTCCACCACTGCCAAGCTCGATGGTGACGAGTACGTCATCAACGGTGAGAAGATCTTCGTTACTGCTGGTGAGCGTTCCGATTCCGTCGTTGTGTGGGCGACCCTGGACAAGTCCAAGGGCCGCGCTGCCATCAAGTCCTTCCTGGTGAAGAAGGGCACCCCGGGCTTCACCGTGGAGCGCCTGGAAGAGAAGCTGGGTATTCGTTCCTCGGATACTGCAGTGCTCCGCCTGGACAACGTCCGCGTCCCGAAGGAGAATCTGCTGGGTTCCCCGGACATTGATGTTAAGAAGTCCTTCGCCGGCGCAATGGCGACCTTCGACAACACTCGTCCGCTGGTTGCCGGTATGGCCATCGGTGTCTCCCGTGCTTCGCTGGAAGAGCTGCGTCGCATTCTGGAAGAGGCCGGCATCGAGATTGACTACGATGCACCGGCACACACCCAGAGCGCTGCTGCAGCTGAGTACCTGAAGCTGGAGTCCGATTGGGAGGCTGCGTACCTCCTGGCTCTGCGCGCTGCGTGGATGGCTGACAACAAGCAGCCGAACACCCTGGAGGCTTCTGAGTGTAAGGCCAAGGCCGGCCGCGCAGGCACTGAGATCTGCTTGCGTGCCGTTCAGCTGGCAGGCACCTTCGGTTACTCCGAGCGTAACCTGCTGGAGAAGTGGTCCCGCGACGTCAAGATCCTGGATATCTTCGAAGGCACCCAGCAGATTCAGCAGCTAGTTGTTGCTCGCCGCACCCTGGGGCTGTCCTCCAAGGAACTGAAGTAATTACAGCTTCAGAGCAATCTACATACTGGTGAGCCGATAAAAGTTCACTTAGATGCTCAAGCCACATTTCTTAAAACACCGTCCTTCCATGACCTGGTAGGGCGGTGTTTTATTTTTGCGCTGTTTTAGTCGTGTGTCTTTTGTTGTTGTGCTCCTATTTTTCCGAGATTAGAGGAAGAGTTCATCTATTTTTCATCTTTAGGTTCTAGGCTTATTGGCCATGAGCATTTCCCGCCGGGCCTACCTCTCTGTTGCAACTCTTGCTGCAAGTTCAATGGCCGTCGCGAAAACCTCGGGAGCGTACGGCCTGGAGTACGTCACGTCGGGGCTGGGGCTTACCCAGTCGGATTCCAAGTCGTGGCAGGTACTGGCTAGCGACTTGGAGGTCATTACTGTTACAGATACGTCAGTGGCATTTACATGGGCAACATATGCTCCGGGAGTGCAGACAGCGTATGGCTTTATTAAGCCGACCGTTCCTTCGGATGAGCGGGTGCTGCTTGCTCCAGCGGATTCAACGCAGCTAGAGCTCGTGCACGAGGGGTACTCAGAGTCGGGCTACCACCATGTGGTCATTGATGGGCTGGAGCCGGGACGGGAATACCGCTTTGAGTGCTGGTCCCACAACTGCCGCGCGGTCCCGTCGCTGAATATCACCATGAGCAAGACGGCGCCGGAGAAGACAGGCGTCGTAAGTACTCTGCCAGCGTTGGCGGGTGCACATTTGGCGACGTTCGCGCTGACGAATGACACACACATTGGTAAGCCCAATCATGACGGCATTCGCATTGGCAACCTCGGTCTTTCCTCCGATCCGGGAGAGCAGCCTTTCGCCTCTATGCAATTGCAGGGTCTGGTGGACACGGTAAAGGCTGCCGGGTTAGACACTCTCGTCGTCAATGGCGATTGCACGGATAGCAACCGTCCTGAGGAGTATGACGAGCTCATCAGGGTTTTGGATACTTTCGGTGAGTTTGGGAAAAACTGGTTTGTCACCCGTGGTAATCACGATGTGCACCCGCCCGGACTGCCCAATATCAATGGTTTCCGGGGACGCGGAATCCGCAAGGGCAAGACCGCGGTTCCAGATTACTTCAGCCAGCGTCTTGTGCCGACGCAGCAGCACTGGTCGACTCGCGTCGGCGAAGTGCGTCTCATCGGTGTTGATACTGCCGAATTTGGTTATGCAGGTGGGCGTATTAATGAGCGCCAGATGCGTGCATTGCGTGCTGAACTAGCAGAGGATCCAGAGCGTCCGACAATTTTGTTTGCGCACCACCCGTTTACTCAGGATGCGGTGCGTTCGCATTTCGGTGGTGAGGCATTCATGGTCGAGGCTCAGCAGGCCAAGATTTTCCAGGAGATCCTGGCTGCCACGCCGGGTGCCAAAGGTGTGTTCGCTGGTCATACGCACCGCAGCCGTCGTGGTATCGCTGACTATGGGGATACGGACTTCTGTGAGCGGGGTGCTGCACTTGGCTATCCGGGTGGATACACGCAGATTCGAGTCCACACTGACGGTTACCAGATCAGCTACCACCGCACCACAACACCGCAGTCGCTGGCCTGGTCAACGAAGACTCGTTGGTCGATGTTCGGGTTGGAGCCAGAGTTTATGCTGGGAAAGATCTCCGATCGGAACTACGTCAATTTCTTCAAGAACAAAGTGCCGCTCTGAGCTAGTGCTAGCTTCTAGCAGGGTACGCTGGGCAACGCATAGTGTTAATGGAAAATACGTAGTGGCAAGTTCCGCTGTGGGCGAAGTCGCAAGCCGCCACGTTATTGGCCGAGTACAAGTGTGGCTCTGAAGTAATAAGGAATTTAGCGATGACCGACCAGTACAACCCGCGTTCGTCCTCCCCGCAGGATTGGGAGCAGGACGGTTATGCAACATCTGCCTGGGAGCAGCCGCAGGGTGGGGCTCAAGGCCAGTACCAGCCTCAGTACCAGTACCAGTCGCAGGGGCCGAACCAGGGAGGTTCACCCCAGCAATATCCGGCTTATCAGCAGGCTCCGGTACCTGAGCAGAAGAGCAACAACGGTCTGTACGTGGTTTTGGGCATCGTCGGTGTCGCACTTGCAGCGGTCGCCGGTATCGGTGGCGCGTACTACCTGAATAATTCCTCCGATCATTCCCCGCAGTCTCCCGATACGGTTGCGGCAGGGGACTCGTCGTCAAGCACTGCGTCCCCGGCGCCGGTGGAGACGTACACGGAAACCTATACCCAGACCGTCGAGCCGGAAACGACGAAGCAGCCGGAGAGCAGCGCTCCTACCACTACGCAGCGGGGAAATTTTGGTCTTCGCGCGTTCGGTATGAATCGCGATGATATCGATGCCAAAGGTTGGGTTGGCAGTACCGCCCGCTGCTCGGGTGGGTATTACGCGCGTGTGTTGGCGGAGACTTCTTCGGGTAAGGCCGTGATTTGTGAGAATTCCAATAACCGCCAGCAGCGCCATTACATTGGTGACTTCGGTGAGATTTCGGATACCCCGGATGCGTACACAGTAGATAGTTTCTCCGGGAACCGTGCTGTCGCGAAAAATGGTGGCTACACGTATACCGTCACTCCGAATGCGGTAACCGTGACCCAGGACGGCGAAGAGATTTTCCGTGAGCCTGTCACGGACTACGGTGTTTTGAACGCTGGCTAATCAGCTCTAGTTCTTCCTAGGACACGCAAAAAGGACGCGGTAACTTCCACAATGGAAGTTTTTACCGCGTCCTTTTCGTGTCTGCCGTTCGCTTTACGACGGTCCCTGCGCCCTAAGCCACCTTCTCCTCGGCGGCATTCTCCCACGGTTTCGGCAGGTGGCGAGGAACCACCTTGCCGACTGCATTGCGTGGCAGTTCATCGAGGAACACGGTCTCGCGCGGCACGGCGAATCGGCTGAGGTGCTGCTTGACATATGTGCGAATCTGCTCATTAGTCAGGGCACGGCCCTCAGGGGAGTCGTCGCGGACAACCCAGGCGACCAGGGCCTGACCGAAGCGCTCATCCGGAACACCTGCGACTGCGCACTCGCGGACACCCTCGAGCTGGCTGAGTGCATCTTCGGTCTGACGTGGGAAGACGTTCTCGCCACCGGAGACAATCATGTCGTCCTCGCGACCGGAGATGTAGAGCAGGCCATTTTCCATGCGACCCAGGTCACCGGTACAGACCATGCCGTCAATGACCTGCTTGTCCGCGCCGGGGCGGGTGTAGCCCTCGTACAACATGTTGTTGCCCACGAAGATTCGACCGGTCTCGCCGTCGGCAACGCGGTTGCCGTCTTCGTCGAGAATCTGGACACGAGTGCCCAGCGGTGCGCGACCTGCCGTGGTCGGGTTTGCCTTGAGCTCATCCGGGGTAGCAATAGTTGCCCAGCTGACCTCGGTGGAGCCGTACTGGTTGTAGAGAACCGGCCCGAAACGCTCGAGGGTCTTAGTGACAATTCCCTCCGGAATGGCCGAGCCACAGGATGCGATGACCTTCAGCGATGTCGCGCCGATGTCGTAGTTCTCCGGGAGAATCTCAATCATGCGCTGCAGCATGGTCGGCACCAGGAAGATGGTGTGCGGAGAGTGCTGCTCGATAATGCGGAGACTGTCGGCCGGATCGAACTTGCGGCGCATGATCATGGTGGAACGCAGTGCGATGCACAGCTGTGCAGTTGCGAATCCCCAGGTGTGGAACAGCGGAGCCGCAAGGTAAGCCGGGCGACGCTGGCGCAGCGGAATGCGGCTCATGATGGACGATGCCGGCATCCAGCTGCGCGGCTCCGGACGCTTGGCACCCTTTGGCGTGCCGGTGGTTCCGGAAGTCAGAATAATAACGCGGCCACGGCGTGGACGGCTTGGCAGCTCGGCGGTTGGCCACTTTGCCGGCGGTGCCGTCTTCAGCATCTCCTGCATGGAGGTCCAGCCCTCGCGAACACAGGAGGTGTCACCGTAGTTTTCGAACCACGACACTGCGACCGGGCACTCATCGAAGTCCTCCGGCAACATGTGAGTGAATTCCTCATCAATGAACAGGAAGTCAATCTTCTGCTCACGAATCACGGCCAGAGTCTGCTCGGCAGAGGCGCCGGTGTTGAGCAGTACCAGGTCGGTGCCGAGGCGACCGTGGGCACACAGCGCCATAATGAAACCGCGGTGGTTGCGAGACAGCACGCCGATGCGGTCGCGCTGCTGAATATCACCGTGGCGGAGTGCTCGAGCCAGGGCAGTGGAGCGCTCGTGCAGTTCTTCGTAGGTCAGCGAGCCGCCGTCATCAATAATCGCGGTGTGGTGCGGGTCGCGGCCGGCTGCAATGCCGAGGAGACCAGCTGGCAGGAAGTCCCAACGGTAGATGGAATTCAATGCCTTTCCAGCAGCGCCAGGTCCCATCGAGCCGAGGACGCCAGCCTGCGTCACCGGTGCGAGTCCGAGAACGAGGTCCGAGGTAGCTCGCGAAGCTTTGCGCACCTTATTGAAAATCGAGGTCTGTGGATTAGATGTCATAGTCACTCATCTTCCGTGGTTCATGTCCTGCGGTCTTCGGAGAGGCCTAATCAGGCGAAACCTCATCGGTAGGACCGCCGATTTAGTTTCTTTTACAGTAAGAATAAGTGTCCTAGGTCACTTTTGTGTAGCTTTTTGCAAAATTTTTTTATCAGAAACGAATAGTTGTGAAGACCTGAGGCGTGACCAGGGAGTACGTTCAAAAGTGCGGGGCTTTTTCTGTCTCGAGAAATGTTGTCGCCGCACTTAGGGTCTCCGTTTTGAGGTAATTTCTCTAGGAAAAGTTCTTGAAAGATGTTCCAATCCAACTGCGCTCTCGTCGCAGTAGTGGAGGGTGAGGCCATCCGATATGACTTAGGGGAACCCATGAAGTCCAGTCTCAAGCATCAAACTTTCCTACGTATTTCGGCGACCCGAGTCGCCGTAGTCGGAGCAGTCGCAACCGGTGCGGCCTTCGGTCTTGCAGCTTGTGGCGATAGTGATGACGTCGATCCGGCACCTGTCGAGACCACTACGGTGACTTCGACCGAGAGCGTGGACGACAATCGCAATGATCGCGATGATGACGACCGGGGTGATGATCGTGACGTCCACGATGACGACGATGATGACGACGAATGGGATGACGATCGTGACAATCGCGATGATGGCGACCGGGATGATGGCCACGACGATTGCGTGAACAACTAGGCGTCCGTTCCAGGATGAAACTGCCGTTGTACCTCTCTCGACCAGGCTGTTCGCTACTGGCGTACGGCTATAGGGATTAATCTGTGTCGCGTCGCGTTTAAGCTAGGTGAAACAACCTTTATTGAATTACGGCAAAAATAGACACTTGAAAGGGCAGTGATGTTCGAGAGGTTTACGGACCGAGCACGTCGCGTTGTCGTCCTGGCACAGGATGAGGCACGCGAGCTCAATCACAATTACATCGGCACGGAGCACATCCTGCTCGGCCTGATTAGTGAAGGCGACGGTGTGGCTGCCAAGGCGCTGGAGTCCATGGGTATTTCCCTGGACGCTGTGCGCTCTGAGGTGGTCGACATTATTGGTCGTGGCTCCCAGCCGCCGAGCGGTCACGTGCCGTTTACCCCGCGTGCAAAGAAGGTGCTGGAGTACTCTCTGCGCGAGGCTCTGCAGCTGGGTCACAAGTACATCGGTACGGAGCACCTGCTGCTCGGCCTGATTCGTGAGGGCGAAGGTGTTGCTGCTCAGGTCCTGGTTAAGCTCGGCGCTGACCTGCCGCGCGTACGTCAGCAGGTTATTCAGCTGCTCAGCGGTTTCCAGGGCGATGAGTCCGATGGTTCTCCGGAGCAGCGCCCGGTCGGCGCCACCTCCGGCGCTCGTGTGCAGGAAGGCAACCACCAGTCCGGTTCGCTGGTGCTCGATCAGTTCGGTCGTAACCTGACCGTGGCTGCACGCGAGGGCAAGCTGGATCCGGTTATTGGCCGTGAGAAGGAAATCGAGCGCATTATGCAGGTCCTTTCTCGCCGTACCAAGAACAACCCTGTGCTGATTGGTGAGCCGGGTGTCGGTAAGACCGCCGTTGTGGAGGGTCTCGCTCTGGACATTGTCAACGGCCGCGTGCCGGAAACGCTGAAGGATAAGCAGCTTTACTCCCTCGACCTGGGCTCGCTGGTTGCGGGCTCCCGTTACCGCGGTGACTTCGAGGAGCGTCTGAAGAAGGTGCTCAAGGAGATTAACCAGCGCGGTGACATCATCCTGTTTATTGACGAGATTCACACGCTGGTCGGTGCCGGTGCTGCAGAGGGCGCAATTGACGCGGCCTCGATTCTGAAGCCGAAGCTGGCTCGCGGTGAGCTGCAGACCATCGGTGCTACCACTTTGGATGAGTACCGTAAGCACATCGAGAAGGACGCCGCTCTTGAGCGTCGTTTCCAGCCGGTGAACGTGCCGGAGCCGAGCGTGGATCTCACTATCGATATTCTGCGCGGTGTCCGAGATAAGTACGAGGCTCACCACCGTGTCTCCATCTCGGATAAGGCACTGGTTGCCGCAGCTACCCTCTCGGATCGCTACATCAACGACCGCTTCCTTCCGGATAAGGCTGTTGACCTGATCGATGAGGCCGGTGCTCGTATGCGCATCAAGCGCATGACTGCCCCGGCCGACCTGCAGGAGATTGACTCCAAGATTGCCGATGTGCGTCGCCAGAAGGAAGCCGCCATCGACGAGCAGGACTTTGAGAAGGCAGCTGGTCTGCGCGACAAGGAGCGCAAGCTGGGCGAAGAGCGCCGCGAGCGCGAGAAGAAGTGGCGTGCGGGCGAGTCCGACACCATCGCTGAGATTGGCGAGGAACAGATTGCGGAGGTCCTGGCTTCGTGGACTGGCATTCCGGTGTTCAAGCTCACCGAGGAAGAGTCCTCACGTCTGCTGCGCATGGAGGATGAGCTGCACAAGCGCATCATCGGTCAGGAAGAGGCCGTCAGTGCTGTCTCCCGCGCTATTCGTCGTACCCGCGCTGGTCTGAAGGACCCGAAGCGTCCGTCCGGTTCGTTTATCTTCGCCGGCCCGTCCGGTGTTGGTAAGACCGAGTTGTCGAAGGCCCTGGCCGAGTTCCTCTTTGGCGAGGAAGACGCACTCATTCAGATCGACATGGGTGAGTTCCACGACCGCTTCACCGCTTCGCGCCTCTTCGGTGCTCCTCCCGGATACGTCGGCTACGAAGAGGGCGGCCAGCTCACCGAGAAGGTGCGCCGCAAGCCGTTCTCCGTCGTGCTTTTCGACGAGATTGAGAAGGCCCACAAGGAGATTTACAACACCTTGCTGCAGGTCCTGGAAGACGGTCGTCTTACTGACTCGCAGGGGCGAGTGGTGGACTTCAAGAACACGGTTCTGATCTTCACCTCGAACCTGGGCACCAGCGACATTTCCAAGGCTGTTGGTATGGGCTTCTCGGGCGTCGGCGAGGCCGATGAAGACGGCAAGTACGAGCGGATGAAGGACAAGGTCCACGACGAGCTGAAGAAGCACTTCCGTCCGGAGTTCCTGAACCGTATCGACGAGATTGTGGTCTTCAAGCAGCTGAGCCAGGCCGAGATTGTTCAGATGGTCGACCTCATGCTGGCCCGCGTCAGCGACCAGCTCGGCGAGAAGCGCATCACCATGGAGATTTCCGACCGCGCCAAGAACCTGCTGGCCAAGCGTGGCTTTGATCCGGTGCTCGGTGCCCGTCCGCTGCGTCGCACCATCCAGCGCGAGATTGAGGATCAGCTCTCCGAGAAGATTCTCTACGGTGAGGTTGGTCTCGGCGAGACCGTCTTCATCGATGTCGAAGGCTGGGATGGCGAGTCCAAGGACGTCGACAAGGCGAAGTTCACCTTCACCAACAAGGGCAAGGCCGGTAACGTTGATGCCGACGGCGGTGCTCTGGGGGAGTCTGAGGAAGACAAGGACATTCTCGGCAGCGCTGGTACCAGCGAGTCCGATATCATCACCCCGGATGTACCGGGTGACGGCGGTTCCACCGCCGCTGGAACCGACCTAGAGTCCGGTTCCGACTCCGATGACGACGGCCACAACCCGCCACCGGCTGGTGCGGGTGCTGGCCAGCCGCTCTAAGAGGTTTAGCCGCTAGCAGTACCAACGAACACTGCCGCCCCAGTTCCGACTCCATTATGGGAGGAACTGGGGCGGCAGTGTGTCTATATGCGGTCTTTCCTAAAAGCGCGGAGAGTTGTAGTTCTACTTGGCCACGCCGAGGTCGACCAATGCTTTCTTTGCTGCTTCAGGGTCATCATTTTTGATCATGTACTCAACGATTCCCTGGTCCTCTGGGAGGATTTCCGCAACTGTGATGAGGGACTCCACTCGCTGCGCCTTGAATGTGGAACCGCGCGTTGATTCTGCCGGAATCTCAACGGCATCCAAGACGGGCTTGCCGTCACGAACGGCGGCGGTGGCGGCAGGGTCATCGGTGAAGACTACGTAACCAACGTCGGGTGCCTTCGTAGTATCCACGGAACAGTTGGTACCCATTGCCTGTGGGGCAGGGGCACTATCCGGACCATAGTAGCTAAACACCACTTCATAGTCTGTGCAGGCCCGCACGAAGTTAGCAATCGGTTCAGGTGCGTGGTCGGCAGGGGTGAGGCCGCTGGTGGTATCCCCACCAGTGGCGCCGGTAGCGCCACCGTTGGAAGCGCCGGGATTGGCAGGTGCTTCAGCGGCGGACTGTGCGGGAGCAGCGGACTCGTCTGACTTGTCACTAAAGAGCGCGTCTTTAGCTGCAACGTAGGCAATCGCTAGCACCACGATGCCCGCTATCACTAAGGGGAGGAGTAATAGCTGCTTCTTTACACTGAGACCTTTCGATGCGCCGCTGGTCTGAGCACCTGTCGTGCCCGCGCTGGAGTTTGACCTGGAGGTAGCAGTCGTATTTGCCGGAGATGCTCCGGTTTCTAGTAATGAGCCATGCTTGATGTAATGGCGATAGCCATTTTCCGCAATAGGCAGGTTTTGCTCGATGTGTGATGTGTCTTCTGCCCCATTAAAGCGGTCGGGCGAACCCGGGTATGCAAGTCGAATCATTATTCAGTCCACCACCGTGAATCAATGTCGGAATACAGGGAGCGCATCGACTCTGCAAGCTCTTCTAAACTATTGCGATTGAGACGGTGCTTGTTTTCTTTCCATCGCTCAAAAAGCTCCGTCGACGACACTGCACGCGAGGCCTCCGTTCGTGCCTCTCGGCCTGCGGTCAGGGCCCACTGGGCAGCAAATTGCACACGTTTCGCAGCTTTTTCTGTGAAACCGCTCCACACTTTATATGTGTTGTAGAGCTGGGCCACGACGGCCCAGCCGCCCTTGTAAGGCAGAACGATTACATTGGCGAGGTTGTCGAGTTCAAGGAACTCGAATTGAGACGGATCTTTCTTGTTGGCGGTCACGAGAATTCTTCGGTTGGTGACGAACGCTGCGCCATCGACTCCACTGGTTTTTGTAGCGGCGGCCTCGAGCACAATCTCGTCGACACCAAGACCTTCTACAACAGCGACGGCGGCAGTGCGCACAATCCCGGAATTACCGGCACGTTCAAGTGCGGCACCGAGATCTGGCCGGTCGGTCAATGCAATCTGGGATCCTGTCATGCACACGAGACTAGCAACACAATTAAAACCGCGCCTGAGGTTCGGTGCTATGACATAACTCACCCCAGGTGTGGGGTGGTGTGTGAAGTTACACTGACTCAACCCCGAAACCTCGGTACTTTGTGAGGATATGAGCCTTACATTCACCCCAGCAAAGTTTGATGACTCTTCGCTCTACAGGTTTGCCAAGTTCCCGTGGCCGGAACCGGCGCCGAGCAAAGATGAAGTGCGCCGCCACTCGTGGGGAATGACGTACAAGAGCAATAAGGCGTTTGCGACCCCGCTAGGGGTTGAGAACATCAACGCAAGGGCGGCCAAGTACTACAAAACATCTCTCGAGCAAAACTGGGGGGTCACTGGTGCACAGGAAGCGCACCAGGCTATTGACGTCTTGCTCGAAGGCAGCCAGCACGTGGAAAATGACTTTATTTTACCGCTCGCATACGCCATGAAAGACGTCCCCGAGCGCGAGCTAGATGCGGAAGTGGAGGAAAAGGTCGAGTTCCTCAAAGACTTCTTTGTTGTCCAAGGTGCGGATCCGCGTCGTGGGGAACATAAGTTCCGCTACCTCGTACGGATGCTGCGCTCCGAAAACTTTGCCAAAGCAGCAGCCCCGGCATTGCCCGCCACTACTCGCGCATGGGACATAATCCGAATTCACAGCGTTGGTGGTCCGGCAACGGAGCTGGGATGGATCTCTCCAGAAGAGTTCCTTCAGATTTCCGATAAGGCCGTGGCGGCGTTGCAGCGCTACTTCGTGTCGTGGGCTGACGTAGCCGCAAGCTTCTGGTGGGGTCGAATGATCTGGGCAAGTGACGGTGAGCCCGACGTCGCCGCTGCGATGAAGGATCAATCGCAACGGCTCACCGAGTTGCTCGCACACAGTGATTCGCCTTGGGTACGCGTGCCCCTGCATGACATCGAGGTGGAGGAGCCCTTTTCCTCCTTGGGCGGTCTGCACTAACTAGCTGTCGTCATTGTTCGGGATGCCGTGGCAGCGGCCGGTTTCATGAGCTCATTAGAATCGGTCACAAATAACGGATTGAGGAATCTATGGCGCAGGAACGGCGAGTTCAAGGGCATCTGCAAGGCGAAGTTACCTTCACCAATATGGGGCAAGGTCGGTAACGTTGATGCCGATGGGCGGTGCCTTGGCCGATTCTGAGGAAGATGACGGGCGTTCTCGGCAGTGCTGACGGTATCCTGAGCGTTTGTATCTGGCGACATCAAAGCTACTGTCGATCAGGCCACTGCCGAGGCAGAGTCCGAATCTGATAACTCCGAGGGAGAGAACTAAATGGGGATCCAATTTCGCAAGAAGCAGAACCTGGACAAGGACACGTGGCTGAACTACTCGGGTTCGGGAGTCTCTGGTTCTAAGCGTATCGGTCCGGTGACCTTTAACAGCCGTGGCGGTTACACCGTCCGACTGGGCAAGGGCTTGACCTTCCGTGGTCGCTGGAAGAAAAAGTAGCTGTACTTGCTAGATGGAGGAAAGCGGCGGTTGTCGCCGCTAGTACCCCATTTTCTGATTCACCCACGCAAGCATCTCTTCGTGGGTGAGCACGTAGGCAAGGCCGTGCGTCCCATCACCGAGGTCAGTATCGACCTCCACGTAGGTGATGTCGGCGCCGGCCTTTTGCCATTTCTGCACAAGTTCGCGTGCCGACGTCACCGGTAACACATCATCCAATGCGTTATGTGTGACGAATACGGGCATACTGGGCGTCTTTGCCCCCAGGGCCTGTTCGTCCACGTGGCGGCGAACGGCGGGGGAGAGCTCCGACGAGCGCAGATTCTCCGCTATCCCTAAATCATTGGCTGTAAATGCCTTAGTGTCATTGCGGGGCCAGCGTTCGACAGTAGCGCCAACGCATTCATCGGCGGTGAGCTTCAGGAAGTCCTGCCCCAGAGGGCTCAGCATGCGCTCGATTGGTTCTTTGGTCTCTGGGTACTCAGCAATTAATCCGTTCGTAAAGTATCCGACGAGCCCCGCCAGCGCCGAGCCGCGAATATGCAGTGCGGTGTCGGTGAGATCGGCGGGAATCGCGCCGGCGTAGACCGCGCGAATATTTAGCTCGGAGGAGTATTCCGCAGCTAGCTCCGCCGCTGCAGCGGTGGCACCTCCACCCTGTGAGTAGCCGAAGAGCGCAATGGGAGTATCTACAGGTAGTTGCAAAGTTTCAATAGCCGCTCGTGCCATATCGAGCGTGTTATTCCCGGCAATCTCACGGTTGAGATACGGATGTACCCCAGGCGTGCCGAGCCCCTGGTAATCCACAATGGCGACATTCCACCCCTGTGCCAGCAGCTGCGGTGCCGGGGGTGTCGGAGGTGCCTCGTAGCGCAGCGCAACCGAACTGGCACAGTTATCGGCCATCCCGAGAGTTCCTGGCGCAATCACCGCCAGGGGACGTGGGGACTTCTCCGACCAGTGGGCATAGGGCTGCAAAATCGTACCGGACACCGCTGTTTGGCGGTGGTCGCGTGCACCTGTGGAGGAAAACACAACCCGCTGTGCTCGTGCGGGCGCATTGACCGGAAATGGCGTCCGCGTAATTACCTGTCCTGGAGGCAACCGCTTCACCGTAGAAGAGTCAGAGTCCGAGGAACCGAAGCCAATCGCATCTAATTCATCCACTGCTGAGCAGCCGCCGAGCGCACCCGTGCTGACACCAAGAAGAGCAACTCCAAGCACCGCGCTCAGTGGAATTGCACGCCTACGAGTTCCGTGGCTACCGGTTCCACGCTTACTAGCCCCAAAGAGACAGCGCTGGCGCTGAAATCGATGGGACGAGGCATTCATGTTCCCAATTCTAGGCAACGCACTTGGTCGAATCTGGTCTTTACCGGAGCATTGCCTCGGCTTTAACGGGGCAACTGGAAGCGGCCATCGGGAGTTTGCTCCGCAAGGCCGTCGTCAAGCAGGGAAAACAGTGCGCGGGAACGCTGATGCGCATCATCCCAAACCGCATCGAGAGCGGCCTGTTCGACGGGGGAGTTGGCGGCGCGGAGCACGTCGAGAAGCAAGCCCCGGACTTGGCGGTCGGTGCCTTCGAACTTCTGCACACGCCGTTTAGCAGCGGCGATTTCGTGGTCTTCGGGTTCGGGGCGACCGGCGGCAACCCAGGCGCAACTGGTGGCGATGGGGCAGACCTCGCACTCGGGTGTCGTTCGACAGACAGTAGCGCCGAGTTCCATGAGTGCGACGGAAGTCTCGGCCGCAGTCGTGGGGTCGAGTGGTAGGAACTCTTCGACGAGCGCCATGTCGGCGCGTTTGGCGATGCCGGGTAGGTACGTGCCCTGACGGTGTCGCCGGAGTACGCGGCGCACGTTGATGTCCACCACCGGCGTGCGCGCGCCAAAAGCAAACGCCGCTACCGCCCGAGCGGTGTAGTCCCCTACCCCCGGAAGGGCTAACAGTGTGTCCACGTCGCTAGGCACTTCGCCGTCGTGCTTTTCGACGATCTTTTCTGCGCATTCACGCAGCCGGAGTGCACGTCGGGGATAGCCGAGTTTTCCCCACATACGCAGGACTTCATCCTTGGGCGCGACTGCCAAATCGGCTGGGGTGGGCCATTTTTCCAGCCAGGCGTGCCACGAGGGGATCACCCGGGCGACGGGAGTCTGTTGACTCATCACTTCGCTGACGAGCACAGCCCATGGTGAAGTGCCTTCTTCGCGCCAGGGAAGTGGCCGCATGTTGGTGCGATACCAATCACGTAAGGCGGCATCGACGTGTTCGTCGAAGTCGTCGGATTGGTTAATTGCAGAGGTCAATCTACATTCTCGCTTTCCCATAAACAGCAGAGTCGTTGCACAATATAGCTATGAGCAATTCTGAGAGGACTCCTGAGAGTGTATGGCAATCGATGGTGCGCGGAAACCTCCGCTTCTGCGAGAGCAAGACTGCACATCCTCGCCAGGACTTGGTTCGTCGTAAGCAGCTGACGCAGGGGCAGAAGCCGAAGGCCGTTGTGCTGGCTTGCTCGGATTCCCGCGCTCCGGTGGAGATTATTTTCGATCAGGGCTTGGGCGATGTATTTGTGATCCGTACCGCCGGTGAGATCACCGACTTGTCGGTGCTGGCTTCGCTGGAATTCGCAGTTGATGGTCTTGGAGTTTCGCTGGTGATTGTTCTCGGTCACGAGTCTTGCGGCGCTGTGGCTGCGGCGAAGAATGCACTGGACGGTGGCGAACTGCCGGGTGGTTTCCAGCGTGTGCTGATTGAAAAGGTCACCCCGTCGCTGCTGGCGGCTCGCAAGGATGGTGAGACTGAAATCGACGAATTTGAGCGTCGCCACGTGCGCGAGATTGTTAATCACATTATTGATCGCTCCCCGGAGATTTCGTCACGACTGGAGACCGGCGAGGTAGGCGTTGTCGGTATGCGGTACCGCTTGGAGGACGGACGCGCTGAGACCGTCGTTACCCATGGAGTCAGCGAGAACCCGCTAACCTAAATGTGTGACCAATAAGCTGCCTCCAGAAATCTACCGGCGTCGGCGTATCGCCGCGGCGGTGTTGCTCGTTATCATCCTCGTTCTCCTGGGCTGGGGTATTTCCGCACTGGTAAACCGGGACAGCGAGGATTCTGAACCGGTGAATGTCACCAGGGATGACGGGAAAGAGGTGACCCCTCCGGAACAGCCTAAGGAACCTTACGCGCCTAAGTCTGACAAGGACTCGAAGAACGACAAGTCTGACAAGTCTGACAAGGACGCCAAGAAGGGCGACAAGGAAGGCGAAGACTCCTCGAAGGATGACGCTCAGGCGGCGCTTGCGAACAAAAAGGACTGTACCCTTGCAGATCTACAGGTGACAGCCACCTCGGATCAGCCGAACTACGGCGATGAGCAGCCGACTCTGGCGATTACCGTCCACAATCCCACCGGTGGCGAATGCCGCGTGAACCTTGATGAGCAGCAGTTGCGCTTCGAGGTGTACGACCTGGCAACGTATGAGCGAGTCTGGTCGGATGTGGACTGCAATGACTCCGAAGGCCACGGTGAACTGGTATTGGCACCGGGCGAGGAAGTCAACTATGCCGCCACCTGGTCGCGTCTGACCTCGGCGCCGAACAAGTGCTCCGAGGAAGACCGGGTCCCAGTTCCCTCCGGGTCGTACATCTTCTACGGCGTGATTGGTGACAACAACTCTGACGCCTACACGTTCAACATGCGCTAGCGCTTAGCTCCTAACCCAAGCTCAATGGCCTCGGCAACGGTGCCTGCTTCCAGCAGCCGCATCCCTGCCGGGCCTTTTGCGCCTCTGGGCACAATTGCCGTGTCGAAGCCCATTCGATGAGCTTCCTTAAGGCGCCACTCCAAATCGGTCACTCGCCGCACTTCGCCGGCCAACCCCAGTTCGCCGAGTGCAATGGTTTTGTCCTGGAAGGTCCGCTTAGTCATGGATGAGGCCAGTGCCAGCGCAATCGCCAGGTCTGCGGCAGGCTCCGACAGCGTCATTCCGCCGACGGTGGACACGTACATCTCCATGCGGGCCAACTGCTTGAAGTTACCGTGTTCAGTCAGCACGGCCGCGACCATCGGCACGCGCCTCGGGTCGAGACCAGAGACATTGCGTCGTGGATTATGTGCCTCGGTGTTGATTACCAGGCCCTGCACCTCCGCCAGCAGCGGTCTGCGGCCATCCATGGCCACGGTAATTGCAGTTCCCGAGGTCGGCGTTCGGTGATGCAAAAACAGCCCCGAGGGATCCTCAACTTCCGCAATACCGCCCGCGGTCTGCTCGAAGCAGCCCACCTCATCGGTGCTGCCGAAGCGGTTTTTCAGACCCCGCAAGAAGCGTAGCCCCGAGTGTCTATCGCCTTCGAAGTTGAGCACCACATCAACGAGGTGCTCCATCGTGCGCGGGCCGGCCACATTGCCGTCCTTGGTCACGTGCCCTACCAAGAAAATCGCAGTCCCGGTCTCCTTTGCCAACGCCGCCAGGGCAGAGGTTACGGCGCGGGCCTGAGCAACGCCACCGCGAGCACCTTCGACGTCGGCACGCATCGTCTGCACGGAGTCCACAATGAGCAGACCGGGGGAGAGCTCTAGTGTCAGATCGATGACGTCCTCGATATTCGACACCGCCGACAGGTACAGCGAGTCCGACAGCGCGCCAGTGCGCTCAGCACGCAGTCGCACCTGACCGACCGACTCCTCACCTGTGACGTAAAGTGTCGGCCCCAAATCGCCGTCCGCGCAGCGATAGGCCACTTCAAGCAGCAACGTCGACTTACCAACCCCCGGCTCGCCGGCCAAGAGCACCAACGAACCCGGCACAATACCCGAACCGAGCACCCGATCCAGCTCATCGATGCCCGTGCGCACCGCGTGCGCAGCCTTGGCGGAAATCCCGGTAATGGCCGTCAGTTCAGAAGAAGAAGTGGGGATTCGATCTGTTGCGGATGTCTCGGCGAGGAAACGTTCCTCCGCCTCGTCGTCAAGCGCGCGCTGTGCTAAACGCTGGCTCTTAGCCGCGACGGAAGTGGAAGATGCTTTACGACGGTCACCTCGCGTGCCGGGCTCCGTTGTGGCAGTACTCCGGCGACGTTGCTTGGCTGCCCGGGCGGCGATTTTGTCCTCAAGGGTGGAGCCGGACTTCCCGCTGCTGGAGCGGATAGTGACCTTCTCCAGCGTGCCCCACTCTTTGCAGTTGGGACATTGACCAACCCATTTCGACACCTGCCAACCGCATGCCGAGCATTCGTAGGCTTCGTCTTTGGTCTTGGCCACGGTGCAACCGCCTTTGCTTCAAACGAGGGGGCGACAGACCCGACAACGTTGGGTGCGGGATGTGCGGGAAATGTCGCTAAAAAAATTGCCCCAGATACGCGAGAACGGGCCAGGGCAGAGTCAATGACATGTGTCAAGGACTGACTGTACCGCCGTGGCCCGTATCAAGCGACCAATCGCCCATGCCCGCTCGATGAAGCTCCTCGCGTTATTTGCGGGACAGGACTGCGCTGTACCAGCGCTAATAGTGCGCTGCGCGTGAACAGCGCAGGAACCGCGCCGTGCTGCGCTTACTTGGATTCAATCATGCCGTCAGCACCGCGGTTCGGTGCGCCAGCTTCCAGAATGTCAGCGGAGACGGTGATGTCCAGGTCGTAGGTGTTGGTCTGGCCCTGTGGGTCAGTGAACTCGAAGGTGGCCTCGCGGTTCTGGCCGGCAGCGCTGCTCTTGTCGCCAACCAGGGTGCTCGGGTCCAGCTCATTGGTGTAGTACGCGATGCAGCCGGTGTTGTCCTTAGCGGTCTTAGCCAGCGGATCGATGACGGACTTCGGGCCGGCAACAATCTGGCACTCACGCGGCAGGGAGTTCTCGCCCTTGGCAGCCTTAGCGAAGGAAGGAGTCTCAGCGACCTTCTTCAGCTCAACCTCGCCGATACCTTCAACGGTGACGGACTTCAGCGTGTAGACCGACTCGGTAGCGCGCTGCTGGTTGCTGGCGGAGAACTTCAGACCAGCGGTACCAGCCTCCGGGTCAACCAGGATGTGAGCGTCGCGGATGTTGACGAAGCCAAGAGCCGAGTTGGTGTTCTCAGCACCCTTGCCGGCAGCATCTTCGCCGCCGTT
The DNA here is from genome assembly GCF_001838325.1 of Corynebacterium sp. HMSC074C05. Classification (NCBI taxonomy): domain Bacteria; kingdom Bacillati; phylum Actinomycetota; class Actinomycetes; order Mycobacteriales; family Corynebacteriaceae; genus Corynebacterium; species Corynebacterium sp. HMSC074C05. Next base: position 25,260 of record NZ_KV836285.1, on the reverse strand, counting down.
CATCGCACCGTCGACAGCCGGGTGCTGATTTGCGGTCTGCGAAATCTGACCGGCGCCACAAGCAGCAAGTGCAACTGCAGATGCTGCGGAGACGGTGATGAGAGCGCTGCGGCGAAGTACGGACTTGAAGGCCATGACTAGATTTCCTCCAGTAGCTTGAGGATGGGCGATAGGATTTTCAGTATTTAAAGAACACCTTAGTGTCTTCCTAAGATGTTCTCATACTACCCGTAAAATCATGGGGGGACATGATAGGGTGGAAGGCCGTTGGAAAGGGCGTGTGCATTACATGGAATTCAGCATTGGCGATACCGTAGTTTATCCGCACCACGGAGCTGCGAAAATCGAAAACATCATTGAACGAGAGCTTAACGGTGAGACCGTTCAGTACCTTGTACTGCAGATTCTGCAGAGTGATCTGAATATCCAGGTGCCCGCCAAGAATGCCGAGCTGGTCGGTGTCCGCGATGTTGTCGGTGAAGAGGGACTGCTGAAGGTCTTCTCCGTGCTACGTGAGACCGACGTGGAAGAGGCCGGCAACTGGTCTCGTCGCTACAAGGCCAACCAGGAGCGCCTGGGTTCGGGCGACATTAACAAGGTCGCTGAGGTAGTTCGTGACCTGTGGCGCCGCGATCAGGACCGCGGTCTGTCCGCCGGCGAAAAGCGTATGTTGAGCAAGGCTCGCCAGGTTCTCGTCGGTGAGCTCGCGCTTGCCGACGGCGTTGATGAGGCCAAGGTCGAGGAAGTTTTTGCCCGCGTCGATGCCACTATCGAGCGTCACCGCGCGCTGGCACAGGAAGGTGCCGCTGGTGAGAAGAAGGATGAAGCCGACGATAAGCCGGTGGACCTGGACGCAGACGCATAAGTCGTCTCCCTTCCCCGGTTCCTTCCAGTAGGGATTTTCTGCACTTTTCCGGGTAACGGCTAGCGCACACACATTGTCCGTGTGCGCTAGCCGTTTTCTCTTTTTCACCCGTATCTATTTCCCCGCTATGCTCGGGGCTGTGACTTTTCAAATCTTCGATACCGCAACCCGCCAACTGAAGGATTTTGAGCCTCTCCGCGAGGGGCATGCCTCCATTTACCTGTGCGGTGCGACTCCGCAGGCTCAGCCGCACATTGGCCATGTTCGCTCTGGCGTGGCCTTTGATATCTTGCGCCGTTGGCTGATCGCCAAGGGGTATGACGTCGCGTTTGTGCGTAACGTCACCGATATCGATGACAAGATCTTGAATAAGGCCGCCGAGCACGGCCGCCCTTGGTGGGAGTGGGTCTCCCGCTTTGAGCGCGAATTTACCTGGGCCTACAACCAGCTCGGTGTTCTTCCGCCGAGCGTTGAGCCGCGTGCCACCGGACATGTCACTCAGATGGTGGAGTATATGCAGCGTCTGATGGATAACGGCTTCGCCTACGCTGTCGATGGCAGCGTCTATTTTGACGTGGACGCCTGGTCCAAGGCTGAAGGCAGCGACTACGGTAGCCTGTCCGGCAACCGCGTTGACGAGATGGAGCAGGGCGAGACCAACACTCCGGGCAAGCGCGGTGCGCACGATTTCGCGCTGTGGAAGGCGGCCAAGCCGGGCGAGCCCTCGTGGCCGACGCCGTGGGGTAATGGCCGTCCGGGCTGGCACCTGGAGTGCTCCGCCATGGCCACCTACTACTTGGGCTCGGAGTTCGACATCCACTGTGGCGGTCTCGACCTGCAGTTCCCGCACCATGAAAACGAGATTGCGCAGTCGCACGCAGCCGGCGACGGCTTTGCTCGCTACTGGATGCACAATCACTGGGTCACAATGGCCGGCGAAAAGATGTCGAAGTCGCTCGGCAACGTGTTGTCCGTGCCGCATATCCTGACCATGGTTCGTCCGGTTGAGCTGCGTTACTACCTCGGCAGTGCGCACTACCGCTCCGTGCTGGAGTACTCCGAGGAGGCTCTGCAGGAAGCGGCAGCGGGCTACCGTCGTATCGAGGCGTTTATGCACCGTGCCGTCGATAAGCTCGGCGATATCGAAATCGGTGAGTGGACGCCGGCGTTCGAAGCAGCGCTCGACGACGACCTCGCCGTCCCACGCGCGCTCGCGGAAATCCACAACGCTGTCCGTGGAGGCAATCAGGCGCTTGCCGACGGCGACGAGACCAAGGCCAAGGAGATTGCCGGTGCTGTCCGCGCTATGGCCGCAGTCCTTGGATTCGATCCGCTGAATGAGCAGTGGGCAACCTCCGATTCTGGTTCTGATGCAGCAATGCATGCGCTCGGTGTGCTGGTTGAGCACCAGTTGGAGGAGCGCACCCGGGCTCGTGCAGAGAAGGACTGGGCTACGGCTGATGCTGTACGCGACCGTCTGAAGGAAGCGGGTATCGAGGTAACTGATACCGCGGATGGTCCGGCATGGTCTGTCGCTGACTAAAGCTAAAGAAAACTATTAACAACAGGAAGCAGGTAGCTATGGCAGGCAACGGTCGTCGTGGTGCAGTGCGCAAGGCAAGCAAGAAGAACGTTGGCGGCTCCGGTGGCCAAAAGCGTGGCTTGCGTGGCAAGGGGCCGACCCCGAAAGCAGAGGACCGCGTTTATCACGCAGCTCATAAGCGGGCGAAAGAGAAGCGCCGCCGTGACTCCGGGCGTCATGAGCGCAAGGGGGATGGCACCGAGCTGGTAGTTGGCCGTAACCCGGTCGTGGAGTGCCTGCATGCAAAGGTGCCAGCGGCAGCGCTGATTGTGGCGCTGGGTACCGACAATGACGAGCGCCTGCAGGAGTCAGTGCGTATCGCTAACTCCCGTGGTATCCCGATTCGCGAGGTGCCCCGCCACGAGTTGGACACCATGACCGGCAACACTATGCACCAGGGTATCGGCCTGCAGATTCCGCCGTACAAGTACGCATCTGTCGAAGATCTGATTGATTCGGTGGCCAAGACCGGGGAGCCGGGCCTTATCGTCTGCCTGGATAACATCACCGACCCCCGTAATCTGGGCGCGGTCATTCGCTCGGTGGCGGCCTTTGGCGGTCACGGTGTGGTGATTCCGGAGCGTCGCTCGGCTGCCATTACGGGCGTCGCCTGGCGTACCTCTGCTGGTACTGCTGCGCGTCTGCCGGTTGCGCGGGCGACCAACATGGTGCGCTCGCTCAAGCAGTTCCAGAAGGCTGGTTACCAGGTCGTTGGACTGGATGCCGGTGGCGACCACACTCTGGATACTTACGACGGCACCACCCCGGTGGTGGTGGTTGTCGGCTCTGAGGGCAAGGGGCTTTCGCGCCTGGTGCGCGATACCTGTGACACCATCATGTCCATTCCGATGACCGGTTGGGTTGAGTCGCTCAACGCTTCCGTTGCTGCCGGCGTGACTCTGAGTGAGTTTGCCCGCCAGCGCCGGGCAAAGAGTAGTCAGTAGCGCATTTGATACCCCCGTAGGCGCCATTATCAATTCGTTATAGTAATGGCGTTTACGTGGGGTATTTTGCGTTCTAAATGGCGTCCGGTACTTATGGCTACCCCCAGTAGCTCAGTGCTTTAAAGATAATTCTATTTCCGGCGTGCGCTGCAGAAATAACGGCGTTATTATCACTTCCAACAGAAAATTATCCGTAGTTTCCTGAAGGGGAGGGCGGGCACATCATGCTCCTAGAAATGGGGGCGTAATTGGCCGTAATTTAGGGATGCTCACGGACCTAGCGGTGGCTTGTACAGCTAGCTTTTGGGTCACTGAGATGTCAGACCACGACATCCTCAGCGTTAGTTTTTCTGTCTGCCGGGTCACCCTATTTCGGCAGTCTCGCAGTCTTAAAAAGCTGGGGGTATTGGAGTCTGCTTTTAGAGAATCCAGCAAAAATACGGGCAGCCCCTCGGTGGCGAGAGGGAAGGTGGACGCACCTTCTCCGCGATCGTCACTCGAGGAGCTGCCCGATGTTTTTGTTGTTTTAACAGCTACTCCGAAAAGCGTATGTGTCTATTTTCTCCACTTGGCAGCCTGAACGTCGTCACGCGTTGCCTTACGCGACTGCACCGTTCCGATGGCGTAGCAAATCAGGTAGATGACAAACGCGATTGTCGTCACTAGAACGCTGACCGGGATACCCGGTGCGAGCGAGAGAACGATGCCGCCGACAGCCGCGACCTCAGCGAAGATGGTCGAGAGGATGATGGCCTTCACCGGCGAGGCAGTAACGAATGCGGCTGCGGCACCCGGGGTGATAATCAGGGCGATGACGAGCAGGGAGCCGACAATCTGCACGCCTTGGGCGGCGACGAGACCGGTGAGAATCGCGAAGTAGATCGATAGCGCCTTGACGTTGACACCACAGGCGGCGGCCATGATGGGGTCAGCGGAGGCGAATAGCAGCGGCCGCCATTTCCAGGCAACGCCGCCGACGACGATGACCGCGACGATGGCCATCGTCCATAGAGAAGTGTCAGTCAGACCAATGATCTGGCCGGTGAGAAGTGAAAACGCGGTACTTGTCCGGCCAGGGTAGAGGTGGATAAATAGCACCGATAAGCCCATGCCGAAGCTCAAAACCACGCCCACAACCGCATCTTGGCGCCCTCGAAGCGACAGCGCCGCCAGGACTATTGCGATGAGCACCGAGCCGATAATGGCACCGCTGCTGACACTGACACCAAGTAGTAGAGCCGCGGATGCGCCCATGAGTGCCAGCTCACTGGTGCCGTGGACAGTGAAGCTCATCTGCCGCATGACGATTAGTGGCGAGATGATGCCGGAAATCAGCCCAAGCAGTGCCGCTGCAATGAGGGCATTGTGGACGAAGCCGACCTGGAGTAGAGCGGCGGTGTCGGAGAAATACTGAGCCAGTAGGGTCATTAGGCGATAACCAACTTTCCCTCGACACGGGCAACCACAATTTTGGTTTGGTAGAGCTCCGAGAGCGTCTCTGAGGTGATGATTTCCTCGACCGATCCGACCGCATGTCCATGCGGCGTCAGGTAGAGCACCCGGTCACAGACACCCAGGATGGGATTGATGTCGTGGGTGACAAAGACGACTGCCGTGTCATTTTCCCGGCGATGCCGGTCCAGGCGCTCGACCGTGGTCCGTTGTGCCGCAGGGTCGAGGGAGAGCAGAGGCTCGTCGCAAAGCAAAAAATCCGGTGCCGAAACGAGCGCCTGCGCCTGACGCACAAGCTGTTGCTGACCGCCAGAGAGCGTGCCGACACGACGGTCCGCAATACCCGTTGCGCCGACAAACTCCAGCATCTCGTCGGTGGCGGAGCGGTTCTTGCCAGCTGCCAGCTCGACGAGGTCGCGAACCCGAATGGGCAGCGAGGGCTCGAACATCCGCTGCTGCGGAATGTATCCCAGATTCCCGTCGACTTTTACTGAACCGTGAGTCAGCCGCCGCATGCCAAGGGCGGTGGTCAGCAGCGTGGATTTGCCGACGCCGTTCGGACCCAGGATGGCCAAGAACTCGCCGGGCTCGATATCCAAATTCAGACCGGACCACAGCGGTTCGACGGCTGCGTCAGTAAAAGTCAGTGAGGGCAAAGTTATGCGGACTCCATATCGGAAAGGGTTTGCTTGTAGAGGTCAAAGAACGACTGGTCAGCGCTCGGCGACTCAAAAACATCGACGATTTTAACGCCCTTTGCCTTGGCTGCCTCGACGAGTCGCTGCGAGACCTGGTCGTGGGTCTGCGGCGAGTCGATGAGGTAGTCCAGCTCTCCGGACTCGATCAGCTTCAGCATTTCATTGACATCTCTTGCCGACGGCTCGGACTCATTCAGCGTGGACTGACGGTACCCCTTCGGGGTGATGTCCTTAACCTTCGTGTCTTTCAGGATGTCATCGGCCAGCGGGTGAACCTGAGCAACCTTAGCGGCCTTGAGCTTGCTCTTGGCCTCTTCGATGTCCTTGATTTCCTTATCGACAGCCTTGGTGTCGGCCTTGGCGCCCATCTTGGTCAGAGCTTCGGCGAGCTGCTCTGCAGTTTCTTCAACCGCATCGGTGTTGTACCAGACGTGCTCGTTGGCCTCGCCATCGTGGTGGTGGTGCTCGTGGCCGTCGTGGTCGCCATGGTCGTGGTCATGGCCCTCGTGATCGTGATCGTGGCCCTCGTGATCATGGTTATGGCCCTCGTGATCGTGATTGTGGTTGTGGCCCTCTTCCTGCGGCAGCGCAGAGATGATGACCTTATCCTTTGCGTCACGCAGAGAGGAGGTCAGCCATGCGTCGTAATGCCCGCCACCTGCGACGAGAATATCGGCGTCCTCTACCTTTGCCATGTCGGCTGCGGCCGGTTCGTAGGAGTGAGGATCGATGTCGTTGGACGCGATAATCGGGTCGATGGCGACCTTCTCGTCGTCGGTGACTGCGTCGGCGACGTCCGCCCAGACCTTGGTGGAGGTGACCACCTTGATGGTGTCTTCGGACTTGCCCGCGGACGTGGTGCTGTCATCATTGCTGGAGCATGCGCCGAGACCTGCGACGAGGCCGGCGCTGGCGACTAGCGCCGCGATGCGCGTGGAAAAGCGTGCCTTCATATTTGTATCCAATCCTGTTGCGAGCTGAATTATTTCCTCTATTCAGCTTCTGAGCATTAACCGCTATTGAAAACAGTTGTCTTTTAGTTCAAAGAATATAGTAGGGGCTGCGGAGACCCAGTCACAAGGCGGATTGCTGCCGGAGTGGCAGAAATGACAGTCGCGCACATTCGTTGGGTAAAGTTGTCCGCGATTAGATGCGTGTAATGCTCGTTGCAGTTCTTTTCCATGAAACTGAGGTTTTTCTACCTGAGATAGCTGAGTGAAGATAGCTGAGCGGGCAGTCACTGTTGGTTTTTCAAGAAGGGTCGGTATTCCGTGCAAAGTCGGCGTCGTCGTGGCACCTTGGCTTCCATCGCAGCAGAACTTGGGGTCTCGCGCACGACTGTGTCCAATGCTTACAACCGCCCTGACCAGCTCTCAGAGAAGTTGCGCGAGCACATCCTGGAAACTGCGGAGCGGCTTGGCTATCCGGGGCCGGACCCAATGGCTCGGGGTCTGCGCATGCGCCGGGTTGGCGCCATCGGCGTGCTGTTCACCGAGCACCTCCCATTCGCTTTTGAAGACCCTGCGTCGGTGGATTTTCTCGCCGGCCTTGCAGAAGAGCTCGGCGAAATGGGCGACTCCATGTTGGTCATCCCAGCTTCCTCCGAGGAGGGCGGGGACGTAGATCTCAATCTGATTCGGCAGGCGGTGGTCGACGGCTTCGTGGTCTACTCCGTCGCGGACAACGATCCGTTCCTCGCTGCGGTGCGCGCTCGCGGCTTGCCGACGGTCGTGTGCGACCAGCCTGCAGATGCGACGGCTCTACCGTTTGTGGGCATCGACGACCGTGAGGCCATCAAGCCCGCGGTGCGACACCTGACTGAGTTGGGGCATCGCAAGGTGGGAATCCTTTCGGTGCGCTTGTCGCGTACCCCGAACTCGGGATATGTCACGGAGAAGCGGCTGGCAGAAGCTCATCACCAGGTGCAGAAGAATCGTGTCGAAGGTGCGCTGGAAGCGCTTGCTGAGGGCGGTATTCAGCAGGCAGATGTGCCTATCATCGAGCGTCACCTCAATGACCGCGAGAACAACCGCGATGCGGCTCGCCAGCTGCTGACCGATAACCCGGATCTCACGGCAGTGGTCTGCACTACCGATACTCAGGCAATTGCGGTCTTGGAATATGCCGAGGAGAACGGAATTCGTGTTCCGGAGGATCTGTCCATCACCGGCTTTGATGGAATTGAGCGCGCCCTCTTCCACAAGCTGACCACTGTGATTCAGCCGAATAGGCAGAAGGGCATTGCCGTCGGCCGCGCGCTGGCCGAGGAGCTTGAGGTCGCACACGAGGACGGCGGTCGCGCTCCTCGCGTCTTGTTGGAGACTGAGTTTGTCGTTGGAGCGACGACTGCAGCGCCGTCGGCACTGTCAGCCGGGTAGCGGGCCGACGAGGTAACAACATCGTGGCGCTATCGGAGGTTCCTGGGGTGGTAAACCCCACCTCGTCTTTACTGTGTTCGGATTCAGATTAAGGTCTATTACATGACAGATTCAACAAATTCGAGCACCGACCGATCAGCCGCGGCTTTCAATAATCTGGAAGCCACCGGCCACGACCATGTCGAACTTGGCGGCCCCGTCGAATTAGATGAAATGTCTATCCGTGGCGCGATGAGTGAGTTCACCACTGGCGTGACCATTATCGCCACCGAGGACGAAGGTGAGCCGTACGGTTTTGCCTGCCAGTCTTTTTCCTCTCTCAGCCTCACTCCACCGATGGTTCTGTTTACTGTCATGAAGACCTCGCGGTCGTGGCCGCACATACGGAACGCTGGACGTTTCTCCGTCAATGTGTTGGCTGAGGATCAGGAGGATATCTCGGCAGCCTTCGGTCGCAGTAATGGCGAAAAGTTCAAGACGGGGAAGTGGACCCGCTCTGAGCTGGGAAATCCGTTATTGCACGGCTGCTCCGTGTGGATCGATTGCACGGTAGTTGATGTTTACGAAGGCGGCGATCACTGGATCGTGACGGCGGATATTGTGGCCATCGGCAAGCGTGAAGAAATCAATCCGCTCATTTACCACCGCGGTTCTTACGCACGGGTTTCTCACCCCGGCATCGATGCGCCTGTTGATCAAAAGTGGCGTCAGCGCCCCTCGGTGTAACCCGAGGTTGTCGCAGTCCAGCCACGGCGATCCTCGCCTGGCTTGGTGTCTTTCATCTCTCGCATGCGCAGACCGTTGTTGTCCTGCTTGTAGGCGAATTCGCCCGCAACAATCTTGTGGAAGCGCTCCGAATAGGTCTGCGCCTGGTCTGAGCAGTCCAAACTGCGAGTCTGCTCCGGGGTGCCGAATTCGACCGCCTCGCCCTTCCACTGCAGCGAACCAGAGCCGTTGCCACAGGAATCAGCAAAAGTATATGTTGTCTGCCCCAGCGTAATAGTTGGCGCCTGAGTTCCGTCCGGCACACCGTGGGGCAGGTTTGGGTCATCAAAAATCGCGGTTATCTGCCATTGCTTGCCGACGATCTCCGCTGCCGGCTTTGCCTGGCATGCGGTAGCCGTCATGGACACCGCCGCAACGACAGCTACTGTGGCAACCGCCTTTTTCCCGCTCCGCCCCATGCTGCGTGACCCCGTTAGTTAGCTGCCTTCTTGGTGCTCTTCTTAGCAGCCTTCTTCGTCGTCTTCTTGGCGGCCTTCTTTGTAGCCTTCTTCGCCGTCTTACGAGTGGTCTTCTTTGCTGCCTTCTTGGCCGGCTTCTTTGCAGTCTTCTTTGCGGTCTTCTTAGTGGACTTGCGTGTGCGCTTTGCGGTCTTCGGAGCGTTTTCCTTCTCGTACTCCTCGTGAACCTTCTTGAAGCTCAGGCCTTCCTTCTCCACTCCGAGCATGCACATCAGAGTGACGGCATCGTAGAAGTCCTCGGCGAAGGTAGCCACAATTCGCCGTGCGCCAGCAGCGGTCTTTTCTTCGACCTTGTGAAGAGCCTCGTTCTGAGCAGTGCGAGTGTCTGTGACCTTCGGTGGCACGAATCCTCCTGGCAAGCATGGCCTTAATTGCGCCCAATACACCTACTTCTGCCAGCCATCTAGCCATATGCTCCCGTCACTGAGCTCAACCGAGTTCAGCGGAGAAGGAATGGGATTGTGATGACGCAGTTTCGGCTTTAAGCGCTACTTACAATTCAAAAACCTAATTCTACCACGTTGTTGATAGGTCGCGCGGTGTGGACAACCTGGTTCCGGAAGCGACCAGTTCACGCAGCGACTAGTCCAGGCGCGGGTTCATACCGCCCTTGAAGCGGTAGTTGCGTGGACGGCGAGGCTTGTTCCGCGGATTCACAGGACGGATGCGACGCATACCGGCTCGGATTGGACGGGTCAGGCCACTGTCTTCGCGCAGTGCGCGAGGGCGACGGAGCCTACGCGCCATCCATTCACCGAGGACAATGCCCGCAGCTAGTGCCGTCGCAATGCCCAGCGCTGAGGCCAGCGCCGTAAACCCCTTGGTCGGGTGGTCGTGCAGCAGTGCGTGCATACCGCGGTAGATTGTCATACCCGGAAGCAGCGGGGTGACGCCTGCCACTGCCGTAATCAGCGGTGGGATGGACCAACGTCGTGCCAGCAGGCCGCCGATGAGACCAATCAGCGTTGCTGCCGCGCCGGCGCTGGTCACCGGATGAATTCCCAGTGGAGTCAACACGTAGTAGTAGGTCATTGACCCCAGCAGGGCGACCGTTCCGGACACTGCCAACGCGGTGAACCCAGCATTCGAGGCCAACGCAAATGCGATTGAGGCGGTAGTTCCCGCTATCACCCGCACTGTTGCCTGTGCAAGGTTGAGGTCGGAGCCCGCGATGACGTCGGGAAGCGGAATGCCCAGCATTCCGGAAAACTCGATGCCCATTGCGATGCCAGCGACGATGCCGCCGGTCAACAACATGGTGTCGAAGAAGCGCGCCGAGCCAGTCACAGGTGCGCCGGTGATGCCGTCTTGCAGTGCTTGCACGAGGGTTAGGCCGGCGAGCATCACGATAATTCCCGAAGCGATTAGCCTGGATGGCTGCATTTCAAAGGGGAGATACGCCTGCGCCGCATTGAGTACAGCAGCGGAGAGTGTGGCGATGAGACCACCGACTGCGTTCTGGAAGAATGTGGGCAACTCGCGGGCGGCGAGTTCGCCAATCACGATGACGATGGCCAGTGTGACCGCAGCTGCGATAAGGGCAACCTCGAAACTCGAGCCGAGCAGCACTGTCACAGATGAAGCCAGCAATGCCCAGCCAGCGTAGATGACGCGGAGGCGGTATTTTGCGGGCTCACGCTCGACTTTGTCGATAGCCTCAATAGCCTCCTCCAGGCTCAGATGGCCCGCGCGGATTCGGCGGATGACACGATCGGTGTGACGTAAGCGCTCGAAGTCGGGCACTGGTGAGGTGACAACGCGCATGGCCGTGATAGGGGTACGGCGTGCGCCGATGAGGTGGTAGACGGTCACGGAGGTCAACGTGATGTCAACCTGAATCTGGGTGAGACCATAGGCTGAGGTCACGGCCTTAATCTGCAGCTCGGTGTCGCGGTTGCCCGAGCCACATGCCAGCAGCAGCCCGCCGATGCGAGCAGCGAGATCGAGTACGGCCGTGACCTGGCTGGGGTCGGAATAATCAATCGGTGCCAGCGGCAGTGGGGTAGTGGTCGAGTGCACTAGGTCGACAGTTGCCGTTGGGCCGGAAACGAAATCAATCACGCGCTGCTTGAAGGTGGACTGATCTTCGATTGCAGGAAACTGGGTCTGTGGAGTGTCGTCGTAAGCGACAGTGGCTTCAGTGTCGTAAGCGATAGTGGCTTCGGCATCGTAGGCATCATCCTTCGCGGCGGAGTTTTCTTCGGCGTTGGAGTTGTTGCCACCATCGAATGGCATGTCGACACTTCCTTTCCCCGATACTGCCTGGGGTGCGTTGCAGTGATGCTGCAAAGACGCGATGCGGAGACGTTGCAGAAACATAGCCCCAGTGCTTTAGCGATAGTCACACTACCCCGTCAACGACCGAGAATCTCAATTCGTTTTTGAGGCGGCGAATTTACTTATCTGAGCGGGGCTTTTAGTGTGCAGAAAAGTGTTCAAGAAGTACGGTTGCAGTATTCCTGTGGTGTCGTTTTTAACTTCTGCTTGCCAACCTGTACAATCGCCTGTCAGCGGCACAGCTGAGTTCGATTCTCAGGTTGACTCTGATTCTTTCGAGCCAGCGACGGCTAACGCCAAACGGGTCGCTTTAAAGTTGCCGGGATGGCGCAATTGGTAGCGCAACTGATTTGTAATCAGTAGGTTACGGGTTCGAGTCCCGTTTCCGGCTCCAAAACCCCAGGTCAGGAAGTTTTCCGGCCTGGGGTTCTTTGGTTTAAAGGGGAAAATGTAGGGGGTAAGTAGCGTGAGGGGTGAAATCGTCTAACAGAACGTCCGCATCCCTTCTGTCCCGTAAGTCGGCTTAGAAGCTGGAAGAACCGCCTGAACCGGAAAACCCCGAGCTAAACCCGCTGTTGACGCCACCGCTACTGGAAGAGCTGTCGCGGGCAGTGGTGGCATCGCTATCCCAGGTGCTCACGACATAGAAGGGCACGTAGCCGTGGTAGCCAGAGCCAGCGAAGAAATCAGAGTCGTAGATGCGCGTGCGCTCGGGGCGCTCGTCGGCCTCATTGCGCTTCTGTAGCTGGGACTGCACGTGCTCCGACAAGAGCGCGGAGCGATCCAAGAGTTCTAGGTAGCGCTCCATGAACTGCGGATGGTGTGGTTCCTTGGATAATTCAGTGGCGGCATCTTCCAACTCCTTCGCGTGGCGCTCAAGCGCCGAGTCGATGCTTGCGGCCAAGTAGCCTGCCTGTGCCAGATCCTTCTCCAGCTCGTAGAGTTCATAGCGGCGAGCATCCGCATCAGCGTTCTCAATGCGGTGCAGCTTTTCAATATTGGCCTCAGCGGTTTCCACGCGCTCGCACAGTTGGCGCGCGTTGGCGATGAGCTCGGAGTGTGAGCGGAATTGCTCATCTGGCGCATCCGCCGGAATCGACATGAGGGAACCAACCTGGCTATCGATTGCTAGGAAGTCATCGCGCAAACCCTCCCAGTCCTGGCGCAGGCGCTCATCCACCAGCCCTGATTGGAGCGAGTGCGCTCGAATATCAATCTCCCTTAGCCGTTGCGCCACATCGGTGTAGGTCTGCGACACGTAGTCCCAGTCCTCGCGTGCCTGCTGTGTCTTCTTCTGCCGGCTGCGGCGTACACCGCCGGCGAGGCCGACACCAGCGCCGCCAACGCTCAGGCCCGCCACCCCGAGGCCAACGGCCGCCGCCATCCGGTCCTCTTTTGCGCCCTCGTACTGAGTATCCGCAGCACGGTCTACGTCGATTGCAGCCGCTGCGCCAGCAAAGAGGCCAGCAGGAATGTTGTCATCCCGCACGCCCGGCTTAATTGCTTCGATGGACTGTTTCAGATGGCTGTCATTCTTGCGTAGCTTCATTTGAGCAGCCACGTCCTCACCCGCGAAGACGAAGGCTTGGCGCGGATCAAGGCCCACGCCGACGAAGACCTGGCCATCAGCAAACTTATCCTTGCCGATGAGCTCCTGGTGGTTATCGCGCAGGTACTCCTCTACGGAGTCATTAACGTTTTCCTTGTTCTCGGCAAAGACCATGTAGTGCAGCCCTTGGACCACGTCAGGGGCGGCGATCCGGGAGACATCGCGAAGCATGCGCTGTTCTTCCTCCGGGGTGAGCACATCGTCTGAGTCCATGATGTCAGCCTGCACCTCACGCTGCGCGGGCTGCATGACGTAGTCAGAGCGCTCGGGCGAATCAAAGACCGCCAAGCAGGTGCCCGCACCGACACCTCCGAGAAGCAGGCCGCCCACTGCTGCTGCGCCGATGATGGCACCGATGGAGGTCACTTTGGGGCCGCGGTTGGATGCAAAAGGTTTAATATCGCGAGAGTCGGTCACGGTGATTCTCCTATTCGCGAGCGATCGGCCCCGCCAATTTTATCCGGTTTAATGAGGTCGGGCGGGGAGCAAAGGATTCTTTTGAAGGCGGATTAAAGGGCAAATGCCTGTCGGGCGGGGCGGGGTGTCGGGGAAATTTCTGTCACTTATGCGCACGTTGTCGGAAGTCCCGGTCAACATATGGATGAGCTATTCACTTATGGCCACGCTGCTGCGTATCGATAGGTGAATATTGCATCGATAGGACAACTCAACACCGGCAGCAGAACAGCGCAACACCGACAGCAGGACAGCGCAACACCGACAGCAGGACAGCGCAACACCGACAGCAGGGTAACGCAACGCCGACAGCCGGAAAATCACAGGCCACGGAGCGTTCACATCTGCAACTCTAGCCCCATGCTTCACAGGGGTTACATGCGCATGTAAAGTGGACTTTGTTTTTAAGTCATAAGCGTCGATAGGGCTGGTCTCGGGGAAGGGCCTGCGCTATGGGCGCTTTTGGCATTTTTCTGCAAAACCTTCCAGAAAACCCCACAAGCTGGGGTGATTTCTCCGAGAAAAATATTCTACGATAGAGCCATGTCAGAGGTGCTCTTTGTCAGTAGTTCAAACATGGGACTCTCACGCGTACTAGAAGGGCTGCTGCGGCAAGCTGCCCCAGGCCTGACAGTTTTGTCAGCAGGTATCAGCATCGATGATGATGACCGCGGTCTGGATGAAGACGCGCGGCGTGCGCTCTGTGAGGTGGGGGCACGGTGCGATGGCGATCCTCATCAACTCACGCCGTCTCTCGCAGACAGTGCGGATGTGGTCATTGTTGTGGGGAAAATCGACGTTTCGGACTACATCGCGCCAGATGTAGAGACTGAGCGCTGGGAATATGATGACCCAGCTGACCGCGGGATTTATGGTTATTCCCGCTACGCGGAATTGCGGGATTTCTTCACTCTGCGCGTCAATACGCTGGCGGAACGGTTTGCTGCCTAAATAGTCGCTGAAATAGTCGCTGTCTTAATAAAAGGTGGGGCGCGGGAACCGTCGTAAAGCATGTGTTGAAGCTGACACACTTTTGTTTTCTGACAATAATGCCCGCGTTCGTCCGGTCAACACCTAATGTAAGTAGTTATGTCTATTGGTCCATCGCTGCGACGCACCCTGTACAAACTTGCTGAGAAAGAGATGTCCCCGGCTAAGGCAAAGTTCTTGCTGAACATTTGGCCGCCGCTGTTTGGCACCGGCATCCGTATCACCGAGATTGCGGATGACTGGTCTGAGGGGCGATTGGAGCTGCGCCTAAACGCTCTGACTGCGAATATGCATGGCGCGGCATTTGGCGGTGCACTGTTTTCGATGACGGATGTGCTGTTTGGCACGCTGGTTATGCAGCGTCTGGATGTCAAGAAGTACGAGGCGTGGACGCGAACTGGGTCGTTTGAATTTATCCGGCCGGGTAAGAATGGTGCGTACCTTGAGGTAGAGGTGCCGGATGAGATGGTCGAAAAGCTTAAGGCCGAAACCGAAGGTGGCTATTCGACGGTCGTTCCATACACCTCTGTAATCCGAAACCGCGATGGTTCCCTGGTCGGTATTGGTCAGCAGGAGCTCTACGTGCGCCGTCGTGGTCGTAAGAAGCCGCCGGCCAATCCGAATCAGCAGGATCGTGTTGCCGGTGAGAACCTCATCTCTGCTGCTCGCACTCTTGCGCGGCTGGGGATGCGCGGGGTGGAAAACCGTGATGTGCTCGTCCAGCAGGAACGCACCGCACGACGCTGCATTTCGCCAGAGTCGCGTGCAGTCGCATGGCTCCACGGGGTCCTCGAGTACGGCGATGTCACTGTCGACGACTACCGCGCCGCAGGGCTTCCCGACGTCGTCATCGAGGCCCTCACCTCCGATAACCCCTCGCCAGCCGCGCAGCAGCTGCTTGCGGATGTCGTCACCGCGCGCGAGTCGCTGACCAAGTTCTAGGTCGAAGCCCTACGCCAATAGCCGAGTGATTAGGTCGATCACCTCGGAGTCTGTTTGCTGCTTCCAATGCGCAACAGACCTGCCCTTCAGCTCGGTTTCGAGCAAAACAGTTTGGCTGTCCGGCAGGAAGCTCTGCGCGGTATCGGACCATGGAATGACCAGGTTGTCATGGTGGCTGATGACATTAATCCAGTCAGGTGTGGCTGCCTTGCGCCCTCGGAGGTGTGGGGCGGTGTTGGCTGCAGGAAGTTCATATTGTCCTGCCGCTACCGCAATTTGATCGGCTAAAGCCGGTCCCATTAGCCAGCGGGCAGGAGCCCCATTCCACCAGCCCAAAATGCGGGAGATCTCAGTCAGATTTACACCGCCGACAGAGCCCGACACACTGATGACACGTCGAAACGAAAAACGCTCGCATTCATGGTTTGCAAGACGCGTAAACAGCAGGAAAGCCAGTAGCCCACCCTGCGAGTGAGCCACAATATCGACCGTGTCCGAGTTCGTTTCAGTGCAGACTCCGTTGATATAGGACTCGACTTCGGCGACAGAATCTACGAGGGCAGCAGTGCCACGGTCTCCGTAGGCCGGTACATAGACTCGGCGGCCGCGGGAGCGGAGTCCGTCGGCAAGCGGTGCCCACGCGCCGGGACTATCGAGCGTGCCATGTAGTGCGATAACCGGAACGGGGTCTCTGAGGTCCCCCGACGCTGGACTCGGATTTGGTGAGGACGGATGTGCGGCTGTCGGTGGGAAAATCCGCGTTAGGAGCGGTCTATTCCGCATGCTCGATTGGGTCAAAATCCTCGCCTACCAGCTTGAATAGTGCCTCGCGAGTAAGCGCGCGGGGACGCCAATCGTGCGCCATTTGCTCGTGCAAAACGATGGCTTGAGGGAACGTGTCCTGCACATAGAGATTGGTGACCATGCCTGTGTCACCATCATCCAAGAAACAGGACTGTGGCGGGGAAATGAGCTGGTCATACTTGGTGGCAATGCAGGTGTAAGTAACACCGGGACCGAGGATATCGTGGGAATTGGAGTTCAAAACCATCTTTGAACCCGTGAGCTGTTCCAAACCGGAAACGCCCCAGTAGCTCTGCACAAAGTTGCTCATCAGCGACTTTGTGCCGGGAATCTTAGTGATGCCGGAAGCGATGCCGCCCAGATTGGTGCCGTGATTGGGCGCGGCAAGGCAGACAACATGCTTGATGTCCTTGGAAATGCGCAGAGAAAGCAGGGTGGCAATTAAGCCGCCTTGCGAGTGCCCCACGATAACGGCGTGCTTTGCGTCAGTGGCGTGCAGGACAGCCTTGATGTAAGGCACGAGCATGTCGATGGACTGATTGATGGGGTCTGTTGCACGGTGCCCAAAATCTGGCGCGAAGACAGCCCAGCCATCCTCCCGTAACTGACCGCCGAGGGTCTCCCAAATGCCCTTGACCTGGCCTGTTCCATGCAGGAGGATGACCGGCCACGGCCGGGATTTGGACACTTTGGCTCCCCAGTTATCTTCGAAAACACCGCGCAGCGGACGGAAGATGGCATAGGGGAGCGATGCTGATCCTTCAGCTGCAGCCGGTTTTTGCGCCTCCGGTTCCTGCGCTTCAGGGGCAGGGACTACCGGAAGTTGTTCTTCCCGAAAATCCTCGTTTGAAGCGGCGATTAGCGCACCAACTTTCCGTCTTCGTCAGTCCCGAGCGCCTCCCGTAGCTTAGCGGCGGCCTCATCCATGGACTCTGCGGAAGGATTGCGATCGACCGACTGGAGGTTGTAGCCGGACATGTCGTGGGCAGGGAAGATATGGATGTGGGTGTGCGGAACCTCGAAGCCGGCGATGAGGTAGCCAGCACGTGGAGCGTCAAAAGCGGAGACAACAGCCTGACCAACCTTCTGGGCAACCTCATTGAGATGAGCCCACAGCTCAGGCGAGGCGTCTGTCCACTTGTCCACCTCTTCAACAGGGACAACCAGAGTGTGACCAGGTGCGATTGGCTCGATGGTCAAAAATGCGACGACCTTGTCATCGCGGTAGACAAAACGACCGGGGAGTTCACCGTTGATGATCTTGGTAAATACTGTGCTCATGTGCCAAGGGTAACCCGAATAGCGGATTGAGGGGTTGGGTGCGATGAGAGTTATCCGGGCTGATTAGTAAGATGATTGCTATGCGCATCCTCGTAATTGGCTCCGGTGCCCGTGAGCACGCCCTGTTGTACGCAATGAGTAAGGACCCGCAGGCTACTGATCTTCACGTAGCCCCTGGTAATGCGGGTATGAGTGAAATTGCCACCATGCATCCACTGGTCGTGGATGACCCCGCTGGCGCTGTTGCGCTGGCCAAGGAAATCGGGGCCGATTTGGTTGTTATTGGCCCGGAGGTTCCGCTGGTCGCGGGTGTGGCAGACGCGCTGCGCGACGCTGGCTTTGCAGTTTTCGGCCCGAACGCGGACGCGGCTCGGATTGAGGGGTCGAAGGCTTTCGCTAAGGACGTCATGAAGGCGGCTGGAGTAAAGACCGCCTCGGCAGAGGCTATTCAGCCGGAGGCTTCCGACGAAGACATCGAGGCCACCATTGACCGCTTTGGCCCGAACTGGGTCGTGAAGGATGACGGTCTGGCTGCTGGCAAGGGCGTTGTGGTCACTAAGGACCGCGCTGAAGCTCTTGAACACGCAAAGGCGGTGCTGGCAGCCGGTAACCCGGTGCTGCTGGAGTCCTTCCTGGATGGCCCGGAAGTTTCCCTGTTCTGCTTGGTCGACGGCGAAACCGTCGTTCCGCTGTTGCCGGCTCAGGACCACAAGCGCGTCGGTAATAACGACGAGGGGCCGAACACCGGTGGCATGGGCGCTTACAGCCCGCTGTCCTGGCTGCCAGAAGGCGCAACTGAGCGCATTGTTACCGAGGTCTGCGAGCCGGTCGCTCGTGAGATGGCCGCTCGCGGCTGCCCTTTCCAGGGGCTGTTGTACGCGGGGCTGGCCTGGGGCGAGGACGGCCCGGCTGTCATTGAGTTCAACTGCCGTTTTGGTGACCCGGAGACCCAGGCCGTGCTGGCGCTGCTGGAGTCCCCGGTGGCGCAGCTGCTCAACGCCGCTGCTACCGGCACATTGGCGGACTTCGGTCCGCTGTCTTGGCGTGATGGGTACGCTCTGACTGTTGTGCTGGCAGCTGAAGGCTACCCGGTGTCGACGCGCACGGGCGATGTCATTGAAGGTGCAGAGCCTGGTCGCGAGGCAGATGGCATTCTCCACGCAGGTACTGCCCGCAATGCTGCAGGTGAGCTGGTCTCCGCTGGTGGCCGTGTGCTCAACGTGATCGGCGTTGGTGACACGCTGGAAGAGGCTCGCGACAAGGCGTACGAGACCATCAAGACCATTAAGCTCGAGGGCTCGCACTACCGCACCGACATTGCACTACCTGCAGTTGAGGGCCGCATTTCCATTTAAATAATGCTCGAGGCGGTCAGGCTGCACTCGGATACCTCACTGGTGCACCCACCCGGACTGAACTGGATTTCCCGGGTGGCCTCGGTGGCTGCAAAGATGAAGGTATGCACGCCGAATCTCCGCAGTCGCCAAAGTCGTCGCAGTCACCGCAGCCGTTAAACCCCTCGGGGCCTCTGCAGGCATCCCAGCCCGAGCGCGATCTAGCATCCCGCCGCAGTGAAGTCGCACCCTTCCATGTGATGGATGTTCTCGCGCTCGCACAGGAGCGTCAGCGTACTCACGGTGACGCTCTATTCCTCTGTGTGGGGCAGCCCGCGACTGCGGCCCCGGCTGCCGCGATTGCCCGTGCTCGTGCTGATTTAGAAAATCAGGTTCTGGGCTACACAGCGGCCGTCGGTACGCCTGAGCTGCGCGAAACCATCGCCGCCTGGCATCGTGAAAACTATGGCACGGCCACGGAGGCTGCTGATGTTGTCATCACCACCGGTTCTTCCGGCGGTTTCGTGGCACTTTTCCTCGCAGCGCTCGACGTCGGCGACGATATTGTGCTCGCGCGCCCGGGCTATCCCGCATACCGCAATACTCTGCAGGCGCTCGGCGCCAACATTGTCGAGATTGACTGTGGTCCCGAGACCCGCTTTCAGCTCACCGCCCAGCACCTGCAGGAACTTCCGCGCGTGCCCAAGGCCGTGATCGTCACCAGTCCGGACAATCCCACTGGCACCATTATCGATGCCAACGAGCTGCGAGCCATTGCGAAGTGGTGCGAGCAGCACGATTGCCTGCTCATCTCCGACGAGATTTATCACGGCATTACCTATGGTCGACAGTGTGCGTCAGCACGCGAGTTTTCTGATGCGGCGGTCGTAGTCGGCAGTGTCAGTAAGTACTTCTCGATGACCGGCTGGCGCGTCGGCTGGCTCATCGTTCCAGAGTGGCTGCGTGCGCCCCTGGATCGTCTCGAAGCCAACCTCACTGTCTGCCCACCGGCAATTTCGCAGGAAGCCGCGGTAGAGGCGTTCAGCGCCGAGTCCATTGCCGAGCTCAATTCGCACGTGACGCGTTACGCGCGCAACCGCGACGTTTTGCTCGAGGGGCTGCCCCGCGTCGGTCTCGGTAATATCGCCCCGCCCGACGGCGGTTTCTATATCTATGCCAATATTGCAGGGCTTTACGACGACCCGAACTCCGTCGACTCCATGACATGGGCTCGGGAACTGTTGGCTGCAACGGGCGTGGCCGTTGCCCCTGGAATCGACTTCGACACAGAGAACGGCCATGAGTGGGTTCGCCTCTGCTTCGCCGGTGAGACTTCCGAGATGGAAGAGGCTATTCGGCGTATTGGGGTGTTCACTGGTCGTGGTTAAGCGGCCGTTAGCGACGTTTGTGATGTGATTTACCTCACCCTTTCAGGGGTGTTTTTGAGGTCGGTTGGGATAGGGGCTCGGTGGACGAATCGCTGCTTTAAATCCTGTGTCGGTAACCGCTTGCTGGGCTGATGTTGGGGCAGTTTTGGGAGGGAGGCGTTGGGGCTCTGTTTCCCTGACTGCTCGTTCGCTGTAAAGGCGGAAAACTGCCTCAGGTTGAAGGCTTCGTGGCTGCGGTCACATCCAGCGAGGCTAGGGGTGAGTTGATAGAGGGGTGGGATGGCCTTCACGGTAGTGGTTTCGGCGGTCGGCAGCTCTGTCGGTGGACTATTTATGCTGGCAGGGGGTTCTTTTTCTTTAACGGACGCTGGGGTAGGCCCCTGGGAAGCTGGTGGCTATTCGTGTGCGGGGTGACGATTGAGTGCGGTATGTAACCCACATTCAACGATGGCTACAAGCGCTTTCAGTGGGGATAGTTTATGTTCGACCAAAAGAGACTTTCGCGCCTGGCTTTCGGCTGTGTAAAAAGCGTGATTTTGAAGCCGTTATCAACGGCGGTAAAGCGAGGCATGGGGTGGCGTTGGGGGCGCTGTTTGTGGCTCAGTGCCTGAGCTAAAAAGCGTCCAAAAGTTAACAAAAGGTTAACTAAAAATAAAGTTTAGTGCTTGCCAGGTCTTGTGTTGTCGTCTACGGTTGCAAGTCATAAGTTCCAAACGGTTCGATGAAACATTGTTTCAACTGCGGAATCGCAAAGAATCGGTTGGATAAGTCCAACAATAAAGATCAAAGAGATCTTAAGAGAGGTGACCTCTGATGAACGCATTCAACGAGATTATGGATACTGTGTCCCCGATTTTCCAGGACGGCAAGGAATCCAAGCAGGATGCGCTGGCATCGCTGCTTGCCGAAGCCATCGTGGAGGCGAACCCGAAGCAGGGCATCGCCGCCGACGATCGCCGTGCTGCCTAACAAGAATTAGCTTTGGTCCGATTCCTGCTAGGCAGCTAGTGGGGAAGCAATCCCTACTGGTTTAGGAACTCCCGGACCTGCTCCATATCCTTATCACCGCGACCCGACAGGTTCACGAGCAACAGCAAAGGCTCATCGCCTTCGTGAACCGGCAGCCCGAGCTCGCTACCAGCGGCAGGGTTGGTTTCACGGAGCCGCGCAATCTTAATGGCCTGCGCCAGCGCATGCGAGGATTCCATCGCCGGAATAATGCCCTCCATGCGGCTGAGCAGCTGGAACGCTTCCAGCGCCTCCTCGTCGGTAATTCCGACATAGCTGGCGCGGCCATTCTCCTTCAGCATGCCTTGCTCCGGGCCAACGGACGGGTAATCCAAGCCCGCCGAGATGGAGTGCGATGGCAACACCTCGCCGTCGTCGGAAAGCATGACAAATGAGCGCATGCCGTGAAGGACACCAGTCTTGCCCCCATTGATGGGCGCGCCATGGCGGTCGGTGTCGAGTCCCTCACCTGCAGGCTCGACGCCAATGAGGGCGACATCGGAGTCGTCGATGTAGTTAGCAAATGCGCCAATGGCGTTGGAGCCGCCACCGACGGCTGCGATGACAGCGTCGGGAAGCTTGCCGTAACGCTCGACCATCTGACTGCGCGATTCCTTTGAAATAACCTGCTGGAATTCACGCACGATAGTGGGGAATGGGTGCGGGCCAGCGGCTGTGCCTAGCAGGTAGAAAGTGGAGTCGAGAGTCTTGCTCCACTCGACCAGTGCCTCGTCAATAGCATCCTTCAAACCGGCCTCGCCGGTGGTGACGGGAACGACCTTCGCGCCCATGAGCTCCATGCGCTCGACATTGGGGTGCTGGCGGGCGACATCGTGTGCGCCCATGTAAATCTCGCACTCAAGTCCCAGCAGCGCTGCGGCCATCGCGGTGGCCGTGCCGTGCTGGCCTGCACCCGTCTCAGCAATGAGACGGGTTTTTCCCATGCGCTTTGCCAGCAGCGCCTGGCCGACCACGTTGTTGCCCTTGTGCGCGCCGCCGTGGTTCAAGTCCTCGCGCTTGAGCACAATCGTCGTGTTCGGCGTGGATAGACGTCGGCATTCGAACAGCGGGGTTGCGCGGCCGAGGAAATCGTGGCGCAGTTCTTCCAGCTCGCGCTGGAACTCCGGATCGCTCATCGCCTCGATGTAAGCCGCTTCCAGCTCATCGAGTGCTGGCAGCAGGAACTCCGGCACTTCCTGTCCACCGAAGCGACCGAAAAATGCAGGCAAGAGGGTTTCGCGCACCTCGCCCGCGCCGTTAACGCTTGCCGACGGCACCCTGGTTGCAGTCGGTGCTGAAGCCTTGGCGATGGCATCCGCGCTGGGGTTGTAATCAGTCATTGAAGAGAGCCTTTCGTTGCTGTTGTTTATTTCAGCGGGCCCTGGTTCTCTTCGCCGAACCGATAAAAGAAAAGAGCCCGCCAGATTTATCTTCTTGCGAGCTCGTACTTGACGGGTTTGCCGTCGACATTAATGAGATGACGTGACGTTGCTCGCGGACTTAAGCGAGCCACCACCACTGTGCGCCGCACGGCGCGGGTGTGTTCATCAGGGGTGTCATCATGAATCTGACCATAACTCAAGGTTTCCGCAGTAGCCAAAGCGGGGTGGGGTGTGGGGGCGGGGATGGGGCGCGAAATGTGTACGGGATATTGCAACGGTGTCTGGGGTCGTAAAGCAGCTCCCCGCTAAGTCCCGGCATATGCAGAGGCGGAATATCAGCATTCCCCTCGACATCGCTGGCCACGAGGACTAACGTTCCGATGGTGATTACGCTGTCGCGGCACGCCACTAAATCACGTCGGGGAGTTCGTCCCACGACGTTGGTGGTGTGGTGTTATGTCGCCCTGATAACCGCTGGCACGGTTTTGTTAATGCTGCCGATTTCGGCGGCCAATAGCCATCCCACGGGGCAGTGTGCCCCGAGCCCTGGGGATATGTGTTTGCCCACGGCGCTGTCTGATGCGCTGTTCACAGCCACCTCAGCAACAAGCCTGACCGGCCTGATCACCGTAGATACGGCCACCCATTGGTCAACCTTCGGCAAGGTCGTCATCATGTTGTTGATTCAGCTGGGTGGTCTCGGGTTCATGACCTTGGCTTCACTTTTCGGCCTCTTCGTAGCAGGAAGGCTCGGCCTTAACCGCCGTGCCGGTGCCCGCGTTGAAGGCCGCGGTATGGACATGGGGGAAATCTCATGGGTTGTCCGTGCTGCTGTTAGCTTCACTCTGTTGGTGGAGTTTGTGGTCGCAGTGGCACTAACGCTGCGGTTCCACTTCGGTTATGAGTACAGCTGGGGAAGAGCTGTGTGGGAAGGCTTGTTCCATGCCATCTCCGGCTTTAACAACGCCGGCTTCGCTCTGTATACCGACAATGTCATCGGGTTCTATAGCGATGCCTGGGTGCTTTTGCCACTGGCCTTCGCCCTCATCGTGGGTGGTCTGGGTTTTCCTGTTTTGCTCGAGGCCTGGCGGCACGGCAAAGCGTGGCTTAGTGTCTGCACTCGAGGACAGCTGCCTAAACGCTGGTCGCTGACTACTCGCTTCACCATTAAAGGCACGATTCTGCTGATTGCTTTGGGTACGCTTATGGTGGCTTTTGGGGAGTGGTCCAATGCCATGTCTGGATTCACTACGGGGGAGAAGATACTCAACTCATTCTTCGCTGGTGTGAGCCCGCGTACCGCGGGGTTCAACGCGCTCGATTACGCGGATTTCCACCCGTCCACACTGCTGGGCACTGACTTCCTCATGTTCATTGGTGGCGGCACCGGTGGTACCGCAGGTGGCGTGAAAATCACGACGTCGGCAGTCATTCTCGCCGCTGTTCTCGCGGAGATTCGCGGTGACACCTCCGTGTCCGTGGCTAGGCGGCGCCTCAACCCAAAGGTGCTGCGCCAGGCCCTCGTCGTCCTGGCCTTCGGTATTGGCCAGGTATTCCTGGCAGTAATCGCCGTCAGTTTCCTAGCGCCACAGTTTTCTACTGACCAAATCCTTTTTGAAGTAGTCAGTGCTTTCGCCACGGTGGGCCTTTCCACAGGTATCACCGCTGACCTGCCGGTGGCGGCACAGGCAATCTTCATCGTGCTGATGTTCACCGGTCGTGTTGGCCCAATCGCCTTGGCGACGGCCTTGGCCGCCCGCCCACGCCAGCGCGTCTATGAATATCCGGAAGAAAGGCCCTTCATTGGCTAACTCGAAATTCAATCCGTTCGCAGGTTTCGCGGAGCATTTCTCCAACCAAGCCAGCTCTTCGCCTGTTGTCATCCTCGGTATGGGACGTTTCGGACAGGCACTCGGCGAGGAGCTGGTCGCTGGCGGTATCGAGGTTCTCTGCGTAGACCATCGCGAAAAGGTAGTCCAGGAGCTGTCTTCGACCTTCGACCATGTGGTCACCGCCGACACCACCATGCCGGAGGTACTGAAGCAGCTCGGTGTCGATGAAGCCGAACGTGTTGTTATCGCCATCGGCAGTGACATCGAGGCATCGCTGCTAACTGCATCCGCGCTGGTAGACATGGGCGTGCCCATGATTTGGGCAAAGGCCGACAACCAGGCCCACGCCAAAATCCTGGGCCAGATTGGTGTCCACCACGTCATTCGCCCGGAGGCCGACACCGGTCGTCGTATTGCGCACCTCATCGGCGGCAAGGTCCAGGACTTCCTGGAGTTCGACCGCGATTACGCAGTAGGCAAGGTCGCGCCGCCAATCCACTGCCTGGATAAGACGGTGGCGGAGATTAACCAGAGCGCACCGATTACGGTTGTCGCCGTACAAAAGCGCGGTCAGCGCTTCCGCCCTGCGCTTGCCGACGACCGCATTTCCGCAGGTGACCTGTTGATTGTCTCCGGCGCTATTCGGCAGTTGGAGACATTCGCCGGAGAGTAACAGGAAGCGACGGAGTCCGTGCACGCGGGGCTTCGTCGCGATGGAAATCAACAACCAACAGTGTGGAAAGGCGGGGTCCACGCCCAGCTCAACGGGCTGCAAATGTGAAACTGTGCGAGTT
>NZ_KV836284.1:44474-164550 GCF_001838325.1 Corynebacterium sp. HMSC074C05 | reverse complement strand
CATAAACGCAGTCAGTAACTCGGATCGGCCCAACGCCACCGGTCATAAACGTGGTCAGTAACTCGCATTGGGACTAAACGGAAAAAGGTGCCCACCGGCGAAACGCCGACCAGACACACTTTTTGCTACTTAACCCATATTTCGGTTCACGAAGATACCTACGCGCTGGAGAAGCTGGCCGAGGTCAAGTCAGCGCGCAACCTCACCATGATTCTGACTCCTGGTAACCACAATCAGATTCACCCCAAGTTCCAGCCTGCGGTGCAGATGGAATGGATGGGCGCCGACCAGAACGTCTTTGACCTCATCAGCCTGAATCTCCAGATTAAACAGGGCAAGAAGGCCTATCTCGTCAACCACTACCCCGCGCTGAAGGATCGGACCGCGTCCAAGAATGCCGTCCGCTGGGCTCCGCACGCTAATCGTTGGACCGGCATCGTTCACGGTCACACGCATTCGTCCGTGACGCTCACGCCCGGCCACATCAACGTCGAGCCCGAAGCCCACGACCTGCAGATTATCCACAGTTCGACACTCTGGGACCTCCTAGATCAGGTCTAACCTTTAGCTTTACGACGGTCCCCGCGCCCCAGCCCAACCGCGCCACCTGCGGCTTCGGCTGGGGAACTCATAGCGCCCACGTCTCTAAGTACTCAGGTACTGGCTAGCTCGGGCAGCTTTGTGCCCCCCCAAAAAAAAGTGCTCCATCGCCTCCTATGCGCCTGTCCATTTATGGCTTAACTGTCCGCCTATGGCCCAAAAGTGACCTGTTGCGCCAATGTGTACATATGGTCGCGTATACAGAGCCAAACGTTACTGTCGAGCCATACGTCATCTTCGAGCCATACGTGGCGTGCTGCCGCGATGCCGTGATGGCTCCTCTTCACTTGTCATTGCGCTATTGGGGTTCTAGAACCCCCGCATAAGTGGCGAGTAAGTGGCAAGCTTTCGGCTCCAGCGCTCTGGCCCAAGACTCCAGCGACTTGTGGCCAAGGTATTCACCTATCGATGCGCTGGAGCGTGGCCATAAGTGAATACCTCATCGACATGTGAGAGACCCAGCCAATACCGTGCGCATAAGTGCCGAAAAACCATCGACAAGTCACCGACACCATCGACAAGACCCCGAAACTTGGCCATAAGTGGCGGAATAGAAAATAGACCGCTCACTCCCACGGCCCAACCCCTCAATAACCAGCCGGGGCGCGTCGGGGAAAGACACGAATTTTGTCCTTTGGCCCGAATATTTAATGATTGTTTTAGTGGATTAACACTGCGAATAAAAAACCAGGCCAGAGAAAAACTCCCTGACCTGGCCTAATTGCTCCTCCAGCTGGACTCGAACCAGCAACCCTTCGATTAACAGTCGAATGCTCTGCCATTGAGCTATGGAGGAATACTCACCGCCAAGAACCAGCTAACCCATACTTTGGCCACGCCGTTCCTTGCGACGGATAGATACTTTACCCAGACCCCTTGAAACTCACAAATCGCCAGGTCAAAGGTTAATTTAGACATCTCATACCCATCGGCCATGACATTGTTGTGAGTTCTTGAAACCACACAATCCGTGCAATCCACATGATCCACGCAATCCACACAATCCGTGCAATCCGTGCAATCCACGCAATCTCACACAGCCCAACGAAGCCCCCAGCAGTACTGAAAACGCTTTCCATCATGCACTTTTCATACCGCGTTCATACGATGGGGCTTATGTCTGAACAAGCCAACGGAACCGAAAACACCGAGCAAACCGCACGCGTTGTTCGCGGCGTTATCGCACGCGAAAAAGGCGCACCTGTAGAACTTACTGATATCCACATCCCGTCCCCGGGCCCGAACGATGTCATTGTCGACATCCAGGCCTGCGGCGTCTGCCATACAGACCTGGCTTACCGCGACGGCGATATCACCGACGAGTACCCGTTCTTCCTCGGCCACGAGGCCGCAGGCGTGGTCTCCGAGATTGGCGAAGAGGTCACGCATGTTGCCGTCGGCGATTTCGTCGTCCTCAATTGGCGCGCTGTCTGTGGCGAGTGCCGCGCCTGTAAGCGTGGTGAGCCACAGTACTGCTTTAGCACTTTCAACGCCTCCAAGCCCTTGACGCTTGCCGACGGCACCGTCCTCACCCCAGCACTTGGAATCGGCGCTTTTGCGGATGCCACCCTCGTCCACGAGGGCCAGTGCACCAAGGTCGATTCGGCAGCCGATCCGGCCGTTGCGGGTCTGCTTGGCTGCGGCGTCATGGCCGGCATCGGTGCGGCCATCAACACCGGCGAGGTCAAGCGCGGTGAATCAGTAGCGGTCATCGGCTGCGGTGGCGTCGGTACCGCCGCTATCGCCGGTGCCAAGCTGGCTGGCGCTAGCACGATTATTGCCATCGATATCTCGGACGAGAAGCTCGACACCGCCCGCGAATTCGGCGCGACCGAGACCATTAACTCTGCGGAGCTGGCTAAGAGCGATAAGGGCACCGGGGAAGAGGATCCCGTCGTTAAGCGAGTGCGTGAGCTGACCGACGGTTTCGGTGCTGACGTCGTGATTGATGCGGTCGGCCGTCCGGAAACTTACAAGCAGGCGTTCTACGCCCGTGACCTGGCTGGACGTGTTGTGCTGGTCGGTGTTCCGGCGCCGACGATGGAGCTGGACATCCCGCTGGCGGATGTGTTTAGCCGCGGTGGTGCGCTGAAGTCGTCCTGGTACGGCGACTGCCTGCCGGAGCGGGACTTCCCGATGCTGGTAGATCTGTCGTTGCAAAACCGCCTGCCGTTGGAGGGCTTCGTAACGGAGCGCATTGGCATTGAGGATGTTGATGAGGCTTTCGAAACTATGAAGGCCGGTAAGGTACTGCGATCGGTGGTGACGCTGTGAACAAGGATTTGAGGGTCGACCACGTTCTCACGTCGGGCACGTTCTCGCTCGACGGTGGCACGTGGGACGTAGACAACAACGTATGGGTGCTCGGCGATGACCGTGAGGTCATTGTCATCGATGCGGCGCATGAGGCGCAGCCGATTATTGATGCGGTGGATGGCCGCAAGGTAAAGGCCATCGTGTGCACCCACGCACACAACGACCACATCACTGTGGCACCTGAGCTGCAGGAAAAGCTCGACGCTCCCCTGCTGGTCCACCCGGGCGACCAGATGCTGTGGGAGCAGTCCTGGCCGAACCTGGCGCACGAGGACCTCGCACACGGTCAGCGCCTGGAGATTGCGGGCACGGAGGTTGTCATTATTAACACTCCGGGCCACTCCCCTGGCTCGTGCTGTCTGTACGTGCCGGAGGCCGCGGAGCTGTTCTCGGGTGACACGCTGTTTTCCGGCGGTCCTGGAGCGACCGGTCGATCCTACTCGGATTTCGACACGATTATTAACTCCATCCGCGACAACCTGCTGACTCTGCCTGCGGAAACGACTGTCCGCACGGGTCATGGCGATCACACGACGATTGGTCGCGAGGCTCCGCACTTGGAAGAGTGGATTCGCCGCGGCTACTAGTCGCTAGCTGCTGACGGGTAGCTGGCGCCTAGAGACTGCTAACCACTAGCTACTCAAATACAACCTTGACCGCCTCTGCTTGCAGTTCGCGGCGGTACTGTTCCATCGCGAGCAGGTCCGCGAACAGCGAGTTGTAGGCGGTTTCGTCGTCTGAGGGGCGCATTCGCGAGAGCATCGCTTTCAGCTGTGCAATCTGGTCACCGACCCACACTTCCTGCAGTCGCGCCAGAATCGCCTGCGCATACGGGCGCAGCGTCTCTGCATCGACAGCGATTTGCTCCACTCCCAGCTCAGTCACGAGATGCTTGACGACGTCCTCCCGCGCCTGATCCATAATTGCGGTCGCCCAACTATGTGGCTGCGTGGCCGCTTCCCCACAGGCACCACCTGCAGCCATGATGGCGTCGAATACCGCTCGGTAGGTCGGATGCCCAAAGGTCTCGGGTGCGAGCGCATCGAATACCGGACCGGTGGTGGCGGGCTCTTGAATTGCCAGCTTAAGGGCCTCACGCTGCGCATAGAGCACAGGGTCCCGCGGATTTGGATACGGCAGTGCCGGGTTGCGCCGGCGCCGCGCTTCCTCCGCCTCTTCACGGGCACGGGCCTCTTCTTGGCGACGCTGGTAGGGCGTGCGCTTTTCGCTCTGTGGCCGACTGGCCTCCTCACGGACGCGCTGCACCAGCTCAGCCTCATCATTCCAGCCGATCCAGCCGGCAACTTCGCGGGCATACTCATCGCGCAGCGCCGCGTCCTTGAGCTGGGCCAGGACAGGCACCACGCGGCGCAACCCGGAGACCCTGCCATTAGCGGTGGTCAGGTCATAGTCGGCCAGAAGTGTGCGGAGGACAAATTCGATCAATGGCCGTCGTGAAGCGACGAGATCGCGCACTGCGGCCTCGCCCTTCTTCTGGCGCAGATCGCACGGATCCATGCCGTCCGGCGCGACTGCGACATAGGACTGGCCAGTGAAATTCTGCTCCCCCTCGAAGGCGCGCATGGCGGCTTTCTGCCCTGCCTCGTCGCCGTCGAAGGTGTAGATGAGCTCGCCGCGGAAGAAGTTGTCATCGAGCATGAGACGGCGCAGCAGCTGGAGGTGCTCCTCGCCGAAAGCGGTGCCACAGGAGGCGACGGCTGTGGTCACGCCCGAGGCGTGCATGGCCATGACATCGGTGTAGCCCTCCACAATCACAGCCTGGTGGCCAGCGGCAATGTCCTTCTTGGCCAGATCCAGGCCGAAGAGCACCTTGGACTTCTTGTACAGCATGGTCTCGGGCGTGTTCATGTACTTGCCCAGATTGTCATCGTCGAAAAGCTTGCGGGCGCCAAAGCCGATGACATCGCCGGCCATATTGCGAATCGGCCACATGAGACGACGGTGGAAACGATCAATCGGCCCCATGCGCCCCATCTTGGAAAGACCCGCCTTGTCCAGCTCCTCGAAGCTGAAGCCCAGGCGCTGCAGGTGCTTGGTTAGAGTATCCCAGCCGGCCGGCGAGTAGCCACAGCCGAACTGGGCCGCGTGCTCGGCGGTGAAGCCACGATTTTCCAGAAACTCGCGAGCGGGCGCTGCCGCTGGAGTCGAAAACTGCTCGCGGTAGAACTTCTGTGCCTCGCGGTTTGCGGCGATGAGACGCTGGCGGGTTCCCGGTTCCTCACGACGACCCGTGCCGCCGCCCTCATAGTTAATGTGGAAGCCAATTTTCTCCGCACAGGCTTCGACAGCCTCCGGGAAAGACAGGTGCTCCATCTCCATGAGGAAGCTGAATACATCACCGCCCTTGCCAGTGGAAAAGCAGTGGTAATAGCCATGATTGGGGCGTACGTGGAACGACGGCGTGCGCTCGTCCTTAAAAGGCGAAAGGCCTTTCAGAGAATCCGCGCCAGCCGGTTTGAGGTTCACGTATTCCGCAACGATCTCCTCAATCGGAGTCCGCTCGCGGATTGCCGCGATATCGGAGTCCGGAATTCTTCCCCTAGCCATGAAAATAACCTTACCCAACCCGTCCAATTGACTCCGCCGTAAAGGTTTCGCTTAACGACGAGCCGCCCGCGCCCAACCCAAAAACGTGCCGGTAGCAACAGATATGGAAAGATACTAGCCATGGCTGAGTGGAAGAAGATTGCGAGCGGCGTAGGCGCTGCCGCCCTGGTGTTGGCTGGTAGCTATCTCGGGCTCGATGGCGGAGATCAAAACTCTGAGGCATCCGAGGACTCACAGGGGTCGCAGAATTCCGAATCGCAGACTTCCGCTGCGCCCAGCTCGAAATCGAGTCCGAAGCCTGGCACTAATTCGGGCAGCAACAAGGCTGGTGCCAAGGGTGCCACCTGCGCAGTAGATACTCTGCCGCAGGAGGCCGACGATGTTATCGACCGTATCCTGACCGACCAGGACCACATCTATTCGCAGCACGACGGCAAGCACTTCGGCAACTACGAGGGACGCCTGCCGAGGCAGCGCGGTGACTACTACCGCGAATACACCGTGACCACCCCGGGCAATTCCAGCCGCGGTGCACGTCGCATTGTTGTCGGCGGCGGTTCCGAAAATGACCCGGATGTCTGGTACTACACCGACGACCACTACGAGAGCTTCTGCGAAATTCCAGACGCGGAGGACTGAGCCAAGGTAGTACGGCGGCGATTAGCGCTAGCCGATAAAACCGAGTTGATTCGCGCTCCGGGCAATAAGAACGATGCCAATTATTGCTGCCACCCACAAAACAGTGACCTTTGTTTCATATTCCAACCGGGGGATAACGCTCACTACCTGGTTATAGAGCTTGTCTCCGAAGGCCGCGAAGAGCACTCCAACAATGACTGCGGGCGAAATCATCACTACACAGTAGAGTGCAAGGATAAGCAGTTGCACTGCGAAAGGCACTGCCATCGATTCAATAATTCCGATTGCCGCCAAGTACGGCAACATCGTACCGACCTCGACAACTGCTGCCGCTAAGGCCAACCCCACCATCGCTGGGAGACCGGCAGAACCTTTTTTAGTGTCCTCCGATCGAGATTCAAGTATCTCTTCGACAGTCCGTTTCTTGGGATTCGGTGCCAGGATTCCGTAAGCAGCTAACAAAATACCCAAGACCATCATCACCCAACTGAACCAAGTGTTGGATGCAATGCCTGAGACTGCGTCTAAAGCCTGACGCAGGCCGAAAAAGAGCGCGATGCCAACCGCAAAGTAGGACAAGGAAATTGTCCCTAAATAAGTGACGTATGCGGCGCCCCTCATCCGCCGCCAGACGATTAGCAGCACTACTGGAATCAGCAGGGTTCCAGCACTGAGGCTGTCAAGAAGCGCAAGCCCCACTAGCACAAGATAATCCATCTCCATCACTCCCTCATACATTCGTATAGTGAACTATCATACAGTCGTATGGGAAGTAGCGCGAATGAAACCCCAAAGGAGTTTTAGGATATGAGCACGATGTCACCTCAAGAAAAAGCCATTTCCGATGCAGCAATCAAAGTAATTGTTAACCAGGGATTCGACGTTGTCAGCGTTCGAAAAGTGGCTCAACAGGCGGGCGTAGCCCCTGGAACAGTGCAGTATTTTATGGGCACGAAAGACGAACTACTCAGCAGGGCACTCCTGCGCTCGGCAGCACGACAGCATGAAAGAGTCTCGTCGCTACGCTTTCAATCAAACACCTCGCCGCTAGAACAGCTCCACCGCTCACTGCTCGAACTGCTCCCCATCGGCCCAATACAGCGCGAAGACGCAGCATTGTGGGTTATCCTCGGTGCCGCTGCATCAACACGCAAAGTCCTGGCCCAGGAGTACCAGAACGAACTCGGTAGATTCCGGGACCATCTCATTTCAGCACTGTCCGCTGCAGACGTCCCTGGAGATATAGCTCAGACGGCCCGGCTCATCACAGCTATCGTTAATGGACTAGCTCTCGATTACATGCATGCAAAGCCCGACGCAGAGACTGCAAAGGCGCTTTCCGATGACCTCAGTAGTAGCCTTCAGCGGATACTTCAAAAATAGTAATTGCCGACAGCACTATCCCCATGCCGCGGCCACACCAGCAATCTGGCGATCAAGCCGCTCTACACGCGACTCCGTCATCGACGCCAGCTGGTCAACAATCACCCGCAGCCGCGCTTGGTCACTCTCCGCGCGGGAATAGAGCCACTGGAACATCGGATCAAGCGTTCCCGGAGCACCCTCCTGCAGATACTCGGCCACCCGGAAAAGGCGATCGCGCTCACGCTCCTGACGGCGAATATGACGCGGAAGATCCATCACATACAGCACGGCGATGGTCTTCAGCATGGTGACCTCGGCCAGAATCGAGCTGGGCACGGCAAGGTCCGCGTCGTAACGCCCGAGCGGAAGCGTCGACCCGGAGGCAGCACGCGTACCCGCGACGGAAGCCGTGACGAAGCGGCCAACCAGCTCCGAGGTCATCCGTTTCAGCGCGACCAGCGAGCGCAGTGAACCGTCGTAGGACGCCGCAGCGGAGACCACCGGCAAGCTGGCAAGACGCCCGGCAGCTTCGACGAGCTCCGCTGGATCGCCACCGAATGCGGCAGCGCCCTTGTCAGCGAGCGCGGCCAGTTCCACCGTGTCCCACAGAACGCCAAGGTCAACGCGGCCAGAGACGATGCCATCCTCGACATCGTGGACGGAATAGGCGACATCGTCAGACCAGTCCATAATCTGCGCCTCAAGACACTGCTTGCCGTGCGGAACGCCCTGGCGAATCCACTGCAGAATCGCGGCATCTTCCTGATAGGCGCCGTACTTGTGCCGCAGCTGACCATCGGGACCGATTGGTGTCCACGGGTACTTACAGGCTGCATCGAGCGCCGCCCGAGTGAGATTGAGTCCGCAGGGCTCCCCTGTGCCATCGAGCACTTTCGGCTCCAGGCGAGTGAGAATACGCAGCGTCTGTGCATTGCCCTCGAACCCGCCGCAACCAGCAGCAATCTCGTTGAGGGCGCGCTCGCCGTTGTGACCATACGGCGGGTGCCCGATGTCGTGCGTCAGGCCGGCCAGCTCTGCGAGATCCTCATCTGCACCCAGCTCACTGGCGATTCCACGGGAAATCTGCGCGACCTCCAGCGAGTGAGTCAGGCGTGTGCGCGGAGTATCGCCCTCCCCTGGCCCCACGACCTGGGTTTTGTCCGCCAGTCTGCGCAGCGCTGCGGAGTGCAAAACGCGGGCGCGATCTCGTGCAAACGCCGCCCGATGAGATTCCAAGGATTGCACCCCGGGCAGCAACGACTGCTTCGGAGACTCCTCAACAATACGGGCAAGTTCAAAAGATGAATACGAAAATTTACCGGCCACGTAATTATTCTTACGTATCCTTGTAGATATGTCTGACAGGAATCGCGTGTTTCGCCCCCTTTACCTTGCCGCATCGGGTGCTTTCCTCGGCCTGAGCATGCCTCTAATCACTGCTGCACTACCGACCCAACCGCCGGTTCATGCACCCGCTTCACTTCTGGCAATCGCGCCGTCAGCATCGCTCGCACATGCTGAGGCGCCAACGGACGTATCCGGTGAGGTGGCCGATCTCGCAGGTGTGCTGAGCGGCGGCGAAGAGGCTCGCTTAAAGGAGCAGATTCAGCAGCTCAAGACCGACAAGCGGCTCCTGTTCTCGGTGTATTACATCAAGAGTTTCGACGGCATTCAGGGCGAGCAGTGGGCGCAGCAGGCCTGGGAGCAACTCGGCGCTGCCGATAACCGCGGTGTCATGGTCGTCGCAGTCGAAGACCGCAATCTGGGCGCTTTCGTCGGACACTCCTTTCCCAGTAACGCAGAAGCTGTTAACAGTGCAGCTCAAGGGCAACTGCTAGAAGGCGACAACTGGGCAGCTGCAGGTGAAGCTGCTATCGCCGAGGCCGGCGGTGGCAGTGACTCCGCCGGCGGGTGGGCGCTCGGCGCCGGCCTCGGTGGTGCCGCTGTTGTCGGTGGCGCTACCTGGGCTGTGGGCCGTCGCAACAAGAAGAAGCGCGACGAGGAGGAAATCGCTCGAGGCCGCAACATCAATCCCGCGGATGTCTCTTCACTGGACTCGCTAAGCACCAGCTCACTCGACGTTCTCGCGCACGATGAGATCGTCAGTACCGATGAATCCATCCGCAAGGCCAGCACTGAACTCGACCTCGCTCGCGCCGAGTTCGGCACCGAGCGCGTCCGCAGTTTTGACAACGCGCTGAAGCACTCCCGCTCCACTCTCGAGCGCGCGTTCACGCTTCGCCAACAGCTTGACGACGGCTCCGTGACCGACGAAATCGAGCGCCGCAGTGTCCTGCTGGAGATTATCTCCACCTGTGGTGTTGCCGATGATCATCTCGACGGCGAGGCCGCGAACTTCCAGAAGCTCCGCCAGGAGCTGATGAACGCTGATGAGACCATCACTAAGCTCACTCAGCGCAGTATTGAGCTGCGCTCCCGCATGCCGCGTGCTAGCGAAATTCTCGACGGGCTGCGTGCACGCTATGACGAGCAGATGCTCAGCTCTGTGACCGACAATATTGACATGGCCACGGAGCACTTGAACCAGGCTGAACAGTCAATGACTGAGGCCCGTCGCATGGCTGACCTACCGGCCGGTGAGCAGAGCGGTTTGATTGATGCACTGTCGACGACCGACTTTGCCCTCACACAGGCTGACAGCCTGCTGGGCGCCATTGAACACGCCGATAGCGATATTCACGCTGCAGTCGCTGGACTGGCTTCCCTTATCGCCGAGGTCCGCGGTGAAATCGATGAGGCCTCGCACCTGATGTCAGCACCGCACGGCGCCAACATCAACCGCGAGCGTCTCAATGCGGCCATCGAAGCAGGCCGTGAAGCACTCGGCGTGGCAGCCAATAAGTCCGAAGTGGATCCGCTGAGTTGCTGGACCGCACTGACCGATGCCGATGAGCTGCTCGACGAAGCCCTGGACTCCGCTCGAGACAAGGCCGCGTCGTTCGCCCGCGCTACCGCCACTTTGCAGCACAGCATGCAGGATGCCGACAATCACATTCGCGCCGCAGCTGACTTGATTGCTACCCGCCGCCGTGTGGTTGGCGCTGAGGCTCGCACTCGCCTCGCGGAGGCACAGCGTGCTTACGGCTCTGCTCAGGGCTTGGCCAACGGCGATCCGCGAAAGGCGTTGGCCTACGCACGTCGTGCGCGCAAGCTCGCCGCTGAGGCCGCTGACTTAGCTCGCCGTGACATCCGCCGCTACCAGGATCAGCGCCGCGGTGGCGGCAGCAACGGTTCGATGGTCGCCGGCATGGTGCTGGGCAGCATGCTCAGCAACAACAGCGGCTTTGGTGGCAGCATCGGCGGCTTCGGCGGCTTCGGCGGAGGTTCGAGCCGACCAGGCGGCTCCGGCAGCACAATGGGCTTCTAGATTCCCGCCTAAATTCGCATCTGGCGTGGCCCATCCACAGACCACGTCGCCAGTGCGGCGGCAATCAGCCAGTCTTCGAAACTCCCCCGGAAGTCTCCCTCCTGGGCATAGACACCAAATACCCCTCGGCCTAGGCTGTCCTCTCTGACGATTCGGGCGAGCTCATAGCCTGGACGCTCGACGTCGAAGACCGTGCGAATTCCCCGTCCTTCTCTGTTTAGGACGAAAGACTCCCCCTCGTCCGAATTCGTCATTACTAGCGCGTTCGTGCTAAAAAAGCGGGCTTTCACCTGCCAACCACGCCCTTGTGGCGAGGTGATCCAAAAAGCACTAAAGACCCCGTCCTGACAGCTCCAACCGTCGGACAGGGTCTTCTTGTTCTCGTCGTAAACGACGCCGTCTGCAATAGTTGCTACACGATCCACACCCAAATCATATAGGCAATCAGCAAGAGCAAGCAGACAGTGAGAATCCAGGTTGAGGAAACCATGCGGGACTCCAGCACTCGACGAGCACTGTAGACCAGGAAGATTTTCTCCTCTTCCGGCAGCGCACGGCCTTCGTCGGTGTCGAACTGCACCTCTGCGTGGCGCACGCCACGGGACGCACCGGTGAACTGGCCCCACTTCTCGCCGGTCTTTGCATTCTCGATGACGTAGTTCGTCGATCCCTCACACACCAGCTTGCCTTCGGGGCGATCCGGCCCAAAGGTCACTGAAAGCTGCTTGGCTCGCGAAATCTTGTCACGGTCAGCAGCAACGGTCGAGAACACGCGACCGTCGGGAAGCGTGGCGGAGACACGGTGATCAGCAGAGGCGTCAATAACCCACTCCCCTTCCGGGGTGTTGAGGCGATCGCCCTGCTCATCACGGCTGTACGTGCCTATTTCGGTGCTTTCCTTCAGAATCGGCCAGGTCTGCTCGGATTTTTCCCGAGAGCCATCGCCGAGACTATAGGATTCCCAAAAAACTTCTTCGGCCATTAGCAGCCCACCAGGCGAGCTGCGAGGTAGCCTTCCAGCTCGTCAATCTTGACGCGCTCCTGCTCCATGGTGTCGCGGTCACGGACGGTCACAGCGTCGTCTTCGAGAGTATCGAAGTCAACGGTGACACAGAACGGAGTACCAATCTCATCCTGGCGACGGTAACGACGGCCGATAGCACCGGAGGTGTCGTAATCGACGGCCCAGTGCTGGCGCAGCTTGTCCGCGACAGCCTCAGCAGTCGGAGTCAGGGTGTCCTTCTTCGACAGCGGCAGAACAGCAACCTTAACCGGAGATAGACGCGGGTCGAGCTTCAGCACGGTACGGGTGTCGGTGCCGCCCTTTGCGTTCGGCACCTCTTCCTCGGTGTAGGCATCGCACAGGAAGGCCATCAGGGCGCGGGTCAGGCCGAAGGACGGCTCGATGACGTACGGGACGTACTTTTCGCCGGTGACCTGGTCGTGGTAGCGCAGATCTTCCTTGGAGTGCTCGATGTGGCAGCCGAGGTCGTAGTCCGTACGGTTGGCGACACCCATCAGCTCGCCCCACTCGTTGCCCTGGAAGTGGAAGCGGTATTCGAAGTCAATCGTGCGTGCAGAGTAGTGCGCGCGCTCGTCCTTCGGAACGTCGAACTGACGCATGTTCTCCGGGTTAACGCCCAGGTCAATAAACCAGTTCCAGCAGGCGTCGACCCACTCGTCGAACTTCTCTTCAGCCTGGTCCGGTGCGACGAAGTACTCGATCTCCATCTGCTCGAACTCGCGGGTACGGAAGATGAAGTTACCCGGGGTGATCTCGTTGCGGAATGCCTTACCGGTCTGGCCGATACCGAACGGTGGCTTCATACGAGCCGTGGTCATAACGTTCTTGAAGTTGACGAAGATACCCTGAGCGGTCTCCGGGCGCATGTAGTGCAGGCCCTGCTCATTGTCGACCGGGCCGAGGAAGGTCTTCATCAGACCGGAGAACATCTGCGGCTCGGTCCAATTGCCCGGCTGTCCGGTCTCCGGGTCCGGAACGTCTGCCAGACCATTGGCCGGCGGGTGGCCGTGCTTGGCCTCGTAGGCCTCCAGCAGGTGGTCAGCGCGGTAGCGCTTGTGGGTGTGCAGGGACTCCACCAGCGGGTCGGTGAAGGTAGCGACGTGACCGGAAGCTTCCCAGACCTGGCGCGGCAGGATAATGGAGGAATCCAGGCCGACGACATCCTTACGACCGGTGACGAAGGTCTTCCACCACTGGCGCTTGATGTTTTCCTTCAGCTCCACACCCAGGGGACCGTAATCCCATGCCGAGCGGGTACCGCCGTAAATTTCACCACACGGGTAAACGAATCCCCTGCGCTTACACAGGTTGGCGACGGTATCGACAACTGACTTAGGTGCCACGGTCTAGACCACTCCTTATAAATGGCTTCGCATCGCACACCACACGCCTTTTCCGGACACTCGATTCGGCCCGTTCCGTGCGGCGAACGACGTAATGAAAAGCAAAATGTACTGACCCCGAGAGGCCAGTTAAAAGTTCCCCTATACTCTAGCGCATCTTGCCCAACCGATACCGGGTAGTGTCGTTTACATGGCTGGCGAAGATATGCACGAAGTTAGTTCTGGCGAAAACCCACGTGGTACGGGCTCCTCCGCTAGCCCCGGGGCGCACGCCTCCGCGCGGCCGGCCGCAACGCGCATCGGCCAGCGCAGTACTCGCCAACGCCGCGCCGTCGTGTCGATTATGAGTGAAGCTCCTAATTTTCGCTCCGCTGCTGACATTCATAAGTCACTGACGGAACGTGGGGACAAGGTCGGCTTGACGACGGTCTATCGGACGCTCCAGTCCCTTGCAGAAATGGACATTGTCGATGTTCTGCACAATGCCTCCGGGGAGGCTCTCTACCGGCTGTGCGGTGACCACCACCATCATCACCTAGTCTGCACCGATTGCGGCAGCACCGTTGAAGTCGCTGGCGGACCCGTCGAGCAGTGGGCTCACAACCTGGCAGAGGAGCACGGCTTTAATCTGACCGGACACACTGCCGAGGTCTTCGGCCTGTGCAGGGACTGCCAGAAGAAGTAGCCCGGCTCCCCTCCCCGAAAAATACCGGCTCTAGGCCTTGCCGAACCTACGGTCGCGCTTGGCGTACTCCACCACTGCGGCGCGCATGTCATCCCGACCGAAATCCGGGAAAAGCTTGTCCTGATAGACCATCTCCGCATACGCGGACTGCCAGATCAAGAAGTTGGACGTGCGCTGCTCACCCGACGGACGCAGGAACAAATCAACATCCGGCATAGTCGGCTCATCCAGGAACTGTGCGAAAGACTTCTCAGTCAAGTCATATTCGCTGAGCTCCCCCGCTGCTGCTTGACGAGCAATCTCTCTAGCAGCGTCAACAATCTCAGCGCGACCACCGTAGTTGACGCACATATACAGAGTTAGCGCGTCATTGTCCTTCGTCTGTTCCTCGGCGATCTCAAGCTCCTTAATCACCGAGCGCCACAGGCGCGGACGACGCCCTGCCCAACGCACGCGAACGTTCTTCGAATCCAATTCATCACGGCGTCGGCGCAGCACATCACGATTAAAGCCCATCAGGAATCGGACCTCATCGACAGAACGGCGCCAATTCTCAGTGGAAAATGCGTAGGCCGACAGGTGCTTAACGCCCATCTCCAAACAAGCATCGACGCACTCCATCAGCACGGCTTCACCGCGCTTGTGCCCCTCGGTGCGCTTGAGCCCACGCTGCTCGGCCCATCTACCATTGCCGTCCATCACAAGCGCGATGTGATTGGGCACGAATTGCTGCGGTACAGGAGGATTCAACACGCTTCCTATTGTGCCCCACCGCCACTATTTACTGCCAAAAAGCATCCACATGTTCCAGCGCCGGCACCCGGCGGCCCAGGTAGTACTGCAGGTACTTCGCCGTTAGGGTACGCGCCGTCGCCATCCGCCCCTCAAATTCGCTTGACGACGTATCGATGCCCGCCCATTGCTCATGAGCGAGCTGCCACATCAGATGCAGAACCTCGGTCGGCGGAGTATCTGCGCCCGGTGGCCTACAGTTGGTGCACACTGCTCCACCCAGTGCGGGAGAAAACGCATGATGAGGCCCGGCTTTGCCACAGCCCGCGCATTCAAAGAGGCTTGGCTGCCAACCGGCCTGTGCCATTGCCCGCAGGATGTAGGAGGTCAACAACAAATCGGGGCGATGGCGACCGGCCGCAACGTCGTCGAGCGATTGGGTGGTGAGATCCCACAATTCGGGAGCCGGCACTTGTTCCTCACCGACAATACGTTCGGCGACGTCCAGGACTGCACACGCACAGGTGTAGCGCGCATAGTCGTCGACAAGCGGTGCCGCCCACGTGCGCACGGTATCTGCGCCTGCGATAGTGGACAGCCCCCGGCGTGGGTAGATGTTGACATCCACGTCGACGAATGGTGACAGGCGGGAGCCGAAGCGGCTCTTCGCTCGGCGCACGCCTTTGGCGACACCGCGGACTAGGCCGTGGTCGCGGGTGAAAAGGACGATGATGCGGTCGGCTTCGCCGAGGTCGTAGCGGCGTACGACCAGCGCACGGTCGCGATACGGCTCGACCAATTTTTTAGAATCCCAACTTGCCCAGCTGCTTCGGGTCCGACTGCCAGTCCTTCAACACTTTCACGCGCAAGTCAAGGTAAACATTCTGGCCAAGCAACGCGATGAGTTCCTTACGAGCCTTGTGAATGGTGGTGCCCATGCGTCGACCGTCGCGCCCCATGAGAATGGACTTCTGCCCCGAACGCTCGACATAGATAACGGCGTGGACGTCCAGGACGCCTTCGCGGTCCTGGCTTGGTAGCACCTCATCAATCTGGACTGCCACAGAGTGCGGCAACTCATCGCGCAGACCGCCGAGGGCCGCCTCGCGGATGAGCTCTGCCATCCGAGTGTGCAGATCCTCATCGGTGATGTGCCCCTTTGGGTACAGTCGCGGTCCCTCCGGCAACTGGGAAGCCATTACATCAATCAGCGTGTTGATGTTCTCGCCGGACTTCGACGACAGTGGCACCAGCTCAGCATCCGGACCGAGCAACTCCTGCAGCTCAATCAGGCGCTCGATAATGGTGTCGCGAGAGACCTTATCCACCTTGGACACAATGCCCATGATGTTCTTGCAGCCTTTGGAGACGTTCTCGTAGATCCAACGGTCACCGGGGCCAATTTTCTCGTCGGCAGGCACGACCATCGCGACCAGATCCACATCGGAATAGGTCTCCTGAACCATGTCATTGAGGCGCTCACCGAGCAGCGTGCGTGGCTTGTGCAGACCGGGCGTATCCACGACAACAATCTGACAGTTCTCGCGGTGAACCACACCGCGCACCGGGTGACGCGTGGTTTCCGGCTGGTTAGCGGTAATAGCGATCTTCTCGCCCACCAGGGAATTGGTCAGCGTGGACTTACCCGTGTTCGGACGTCCCACAATGGAAACGAACCCGGAGCGAAAGCCCTCCGGCGCGCTGTAATCATCAGCATCGCCGCCAAGTCCGGCATTGGCCAGCATGTCATCAAGATTGCCCATCAGTATCTTCTTCCTCGGAGTAGAACTCCGCAGTCGGCTCCACCACCACAGTGCGTACCCGCATACGACCACGACGGTCACGCGAGCCCTCGGCGGTAAACTTCAGTCCTGCATATTCTACGTACGAACCGGGTAGTGGCACACGTCCAAGCGCATAGGCCAACAGACCGGAGACCGTATCCACCTCATCGGTGACCTCATCATCGAAAACGAGTTGGCGCCCGTGGGCTTCGTCGTAAAGCTCAATGAGCTCGCCCAAGCTGAGGCGCGCCTGCACGCGGTAGGAGGCATCCCCCAGCGGTTCGATGGGGGCCTGCTCGGCCTCGTCGTATTCGTCGGCAATCTCACCAACAATTTCCTCGAGGATGTCCTCAATAGAGATAAGGCCGGCGACCGATCCATATTCGTCGATGAGAATGGCGATGTGATTGCGGGTGCGCTGCATTTCATCGAGCAGATCATCCAGTGGCTTGGAGTCGGGTACAAAAACGCAGTTGCGCATGACCTCGGAGACGCGAACACCGCGGCCGCCATCAGTACGCGAGTACGTCTGCTGGACAATGTCCTTCAAGTAAATGACGCCGACGATGTCCTCAACGCTCTCGCCAATCACCGGCAGTCGCGAGTGCCCTGACTTCACGCATAGGGCCACTGCCTGACCACAGTGCTTATCTGCCTCGATCCACACCATCTCTGGGCGCGGAACCATAACAACGCGTGCCGACGTTTCCGCGAGATCAAACACAGACTGAATCATGCGGCGCTCATCGTGCTCCACAATGCCGCGCTCCTGGGCGATATCGACCATCTCGCGCAACTCGACTTCGGTGGCGAACGGGCCATCGCGAAAGCCACCACCAGGGGTGATGATGTTGCCGAACCAAATCAGCAACTTTTCCAGTGGCCCCAACACCTTGGCCATAAAACTCAGAACGACCGCGGTGGCAAGGGAAATCGAGTATGGATTCTTCCGACCCATCGTGCGGGAAAACACCCCGAGGACCAGGAAGGTGAACAGAGCCAGCAACACCACTGCAGCCACAATGGCCCAGCGCTCCGGCTCGAAAAGCTTAAGACAGACTGCCGCAAGCGTCACTGCACCGATTGACTCGCACAGCGTCCGCAAAATCACCAGCACATTGACGTGCCGAGCCCGATTTTCTACGACCTTGAGAAGCGCATTAGCACCCGCGACCTCGTCACGCTGCAGCTCTGCCACGCGTGCACGGGAAATCCCTGCGACCGCAGTTTCGACTGTGTTGAGTCCGCCAGCGCAGATCATCGCCACAACGGCGACAATTACCAAAGTGATCATCGCTCGTTAGAACGCTCCGGGAACGCATTGGGGTTGATTGGTTTTTCGGAAAAGCTCACGCCACGACGATCGATGTCGTCGTACCAGTCCGCCAACAGACCATTCTGCAGGGAGAACATCTGGCGCTCTTCCTCCGCCGTGACATGGTCATAGCCCAACAGGTGCAGTACGCCGTGCACGGTGAGCAAAACCAACTCGTGGCTCAGCGGATGGCCTGCACGCTCCGCCTGCCCCGCGGCAAACTCCGGGCACAACACAATGTCGCCCAGCATCGCAGGCCCTGGACTAGCTGCATCCGGTCGGCCAGAGCCAGGAGTGAGCTCATCCATCGGGAAGCTCATCACATCCGTCGGCCCCGGCAGATCCAGCCAGCGCACATGGAGGTCTTCGATCGTCTTCAAGTCGACAATATGAATGCTCAGCTCAGCTGCCGGATGCACGTCCAGGCGCCCCAGCGTATACCGGGCAACGTCGATAAGCGACTCTTCATTGACGCCCTGACCGGACTCGTTGAAAACTTCAATGCTCATGTAATTTCAGCGTCCTTTATCGCTTTGTGGCGGACTGTCGCTTTTGTGGGGACTCGGCGCCCTGCTCAATACCTTCGTTATAGGCATCGTAGTCATCGTAGGCCTCGACAATTGCGGTCACCAGCGGGTTGCGCACCACATCTGCGGCGGCCAACGCCGGAAAAGCGATTCCCGGCACGCCGCGCAGCACCTCACGGGCGACGGCCAGGCCAGACTTCTGCCCACGGGGTAGGTCGACCTGGCTGGCATCGCCGGTGATGACCATCTTCGAACCGAAGCCCAGGCGGGTGAGGAACATTTTCATCTGCGCCGGAGTAGTGTTCTGTGCTTCGTCGAGAATGATGAAAGCATTGTTCAAGGTACGACCGCGCATGTACGCCAGCGGTGCGACCTCCACTACCCCAGTTTCCATCAGCTTTGGAATCAACTCTGGCTCAAGCATTTCGCGCATCGCATCATGCAATGGGCGCAGGTAGGGGTCAATCTTCTCGTGCAGCGTACCCGGCAGGAAGCCCAGGTTCTCACCCGCCTCCACTGCGGGGCGAGTCAGAATAATGCGTTCGACCTGCTTATTCTTCAGCGCAGCAACAGCCTTGGCCATGGCCAGGAAGGTCTTGCCCGTACCGGCGGGGCCGATACCGAAAACAACGTTATAGCGGTCGATGGCATCGACGTAGTTCTTTTGTCCCTCAGTCTTGGGACGCACGGTCTTGCCACGATGCGTCACGATGCCGCCACCGAGCACCTCGCTGGCGGACTTCTCCCCGCGATCCACAATGCCCACCGCGTGCCGCACCGACTCCGGGGAGAGCTCGTGCCCACGACGGGCCATTGCCTCTAACTCCTTGAAAGCGCGGACAGCCAACGAAACATCCGCCGGAGCACCCTTGATTGTCACAACTCCGCCGCGGACATGAATATCCGCTGCCAG
This sequence comes from Corynebacterium sp. HMSC074C05, assembly GCF_001838325.1. NCBI lineage: Bacteria > Bacillati > Actinomycetota > Actinomycetes > Mycobacteriales > Corynebacteriaceae > Corynebacterium > Corynebacterium sp. HMSC074C05. The sequence goes on along the minus strand of NZ_KV836284.1, from coordinate 145,351 downwards.
CAGAGATTCCAGCAGACGTAGGTTCTGATCCGCATGACCGACCACAATCGGCGCGAGATTGTCATCGAGCTCGACGACGGCAGTGGTACGAGCAGTTACTGAATACTTTGTCATTATGCGTCTATCCTACTGACCAGGCGTGGGTGCGCCGCCCCAGCGCTTTGTCAACGGGCCCAGTGCGCAAAGAGCAGCAGCTCCCGCGAGGGCGCTGCGGAGAACTGTCGGGCCGAGTACTACCGAGCTAGCACCTGCGGCGCGGAAGGCCTCGAGTTCCCCAGGACTGACTCCCCCTTCTGGGCCGACGATGAAAAGAACCTTGTCAGCGTTTGCTGCCTGCGCGGCGAAGTCCACGAACGGAGCTGTTTCCTCCTCGTGCAAAACTGCTGCCACACCACCTGCTGATGTGGTTTCCCGGATGAGTTGCTCAATATCGGCGGAGCTATGCAGGTCCGCGACCGGCGGAATCCATGCACGACGAGCCTGCTTGGCTGCCTCGCGCGCAGTCGACTGCCACTTGGTGCGGGCCTTAGTGACCTTCGCGGTACCCTGCCATCGGGCTACACAATTCACGGCCGCCCAGGGGATAATCTCATCGACCCCGGCCTCGGTCATCATATCGACCGCAAGCTCAGCACGATCTGACTTCGGCAGCGCCTGCACCACAGTGACGTGCGGGCGCGGACGTGGACGTTCCTCAGCGGCAACCACACGAACGTGGACCTCACGAGGGTCTACGTGCATGAGCTGTGCTCGCACCACCTTGTCCGCACCATTGGCAAGAAGAATCTCCGAGCCCTCCTTCAGCCTGCGAACGCTGATGTGTTTGGCCTCCGACCCGAGGATTCGAATGATTTCTTCCGGGCGCGGCAGCTCGGTGAACTCACCGAGAAATACGGGCAAACTCATGCGTGCTTCACACTCACTGGAGGGGGCTTTGGAGATGGCGTGTTTTAACGGCGGCGGAAACGGGAGAAGAAACCGTGGCGCTCATTCGAGTCTGCCACCTTGGCATCATCATCGCGGTGCTCGCGTAGCTTCTCCAGCAGCTCGCGGGACTTGCGGTCCAGCTTCGTCGGCACTGTGACATCGACGTGTGCGACCACGTCGCCATTGCCCTCGCCGCGCAAATGTGGCATTCCCTTGCCCGACAGGCGAATCTGCTCTGCCGGCTGGGTTCCCGAATCAACCTTGATGGTCATTGGCTCACCGAGCAGGTCGTCGACCTCAAACTCGGTACCAAGAGCGGCATCAGCCATGGGCACCTGCACGTTAAAGTGCAGATCATCGCCCTCACGCTCGAATACAGGGTGCGGGTCCATGGCAACTTCCACGTAGAGGTCACCCGCCGGGCCACCGCCCGGGCCGACCTCGCCCTGCCCTGCCATGCGAATACGCATGCCATCAGAGATACCTGCCGGAACGTTTACCGTCAGATCACGGCGAGCGCGAACGCGACCGTCGCCACCGCAGTTGTTACACGGATCGGGGATGATCTCGCCGGTGCCCTCACAAGTCGGGCACGGCCGCGAGGTCATCACATTGCCCAGGAAAGAACGCTGGACCTGTTGAATCTCGCCAGTGCCATCACAGCTGGTACACATCTTCGGCTTGGACTTGGACTTCGAGCCGGTTCCCTCGCACTGCTCACACAGCACCGCGGTGTCCACCGTGATGGGCTTGCGGACACCGGTGAATGCCTCATCGAGGCCCAGAGAAATACGCAGCAGCGCATCTGCACCTGGCTGCACACGCGAGCGGCGCTGGCGGGTACCGCCGGCACCGCCGAAGAATGCCTCGAAGATATCGCCGACTCCGCCGCCGCCGAAACCGCCGAAGCCACCGCCTGGCATACCGTCCTGCGGATTGAGAGGATCTCCTCCCATATCCACAATCCGGCGCTTTTCAGGATCCAGCAGGACCTCGTTCGCTTCAGAGGCCTCACGGAACTTCTCCGCAGCTTCTTCATCACCCGGATTACGGTCTGGGTGGTACTTGAGCGCCAGCTTTCGGTACGCCTTCTTAATCTCAGCGTCCGTAGCGTCCTTCTCCACTCCGAGGATGCCGTAATAGTCGCGTGCCAACTTTAGCTACTTCCTTTCAATACCCGGCCAACGTACTGTGCAACAGCAGCAACCGAGGAAATTGTTCCCGGATAATCCATAAATGTGGGGCCAACTACTCCCATGCCACCCAAAATCTCGGTGCCGGTGCCATAGCCAGTTGAAACAACTGAAGTAGCGCGCAGCTCCTCGTCCTCGTTTTCCTCACCGATAGAAACGCGGACATGGTGTAAATCCTGCGCGGCCGACAGCAGTTTCAACACGACCACCTGTTCTTCGAGAGCCTCAAGAACCATGGGCAACGTAGAAGGTAAGCGACCGGCCATATTACCACGGGTCAAATTCGACGCCCCGGCCAGGATGAGCCTGTCATTCGGCCTCTCAATTAACGACTCCACCAGCACCGTCGAGCAGCGGATGATTACATCCCGCAAATCGCGCGGGGCGTTAGCCGCAAGATCGGAAATCGCAATCGACGCGTCGGCAAGTGTGTGCCCCGACATTGCACGGTTGAAATGCTCACGCAACAGCGGCACAAGATCGGGATCCATCGGTGCTGGCAGCTCGACATTGCGCTGCTCCACGCGCCCGGTGTCGGTGATGACTACCAGCAACAATCGCGCGTCGGCGAGCTGGACGACCTCGCAGTGTCGGACGCGGGAGACCTCCAGCGTCGGCACCTGCACTACTGCGACCTGGCGGGTTAGCTGGGCCAGCAGCTGCACACTTCGGCGCAGCACGTCCTCCAAATCGACGCCACCTTCGAGGAACTCGAGGATAGCTCGGCGCTCAGCCCGGGACAGCGGCTTAATCTGCGAAAGGTTGTCCACAAAAAGGCGGTAGCCCTTCTCAGTCGGGATACGCCCGGACGATGCATGTTCCTGCTGGATATACCCCTCGGCCTCCAGCACAGCCATGTCATTTCTAATGGTCGCCGAGGACACACCCAGATTGTGGCGCTCCACCAGAGCCTTCGAGCCGACCGGCTCCTGGGAAGCTACATAATCCGAGACAATTGCCCGAAGAACTTCCTGCCTGCGCTTATCCGTCTGAGATGACATGCGGATAGTTTAACTAAGGATGTCAACAATTATTGCGTCGGCCAGCAAACGGCCGCGATTGGTCAGCTGAATCCGCTGACCACCATCGACGGAAACAAACTCCACCATGCCCGCTTCCGCTTGCCGACGTGCCTTGTCCAGTTCATCCTCACCGAGCAGACTGGCATCAATACCCTCGGCCAGGCGGAGGCCCAACATAATCTTCTCGGTGTGTCGATCCTCGGCCGTTAGCCCTTCTGAATCCTTGACTGGCAACTCGCCGCCGGAAATGGTCACCGCGTAGCGAGCCGGATGCTTGACGTTGTAAAACCTCGTGCCATCCAGGTGCGAATGTGCACCAGGTCCCGCACCCCACCAATTTCCATCGCGCCAGTAGAGCATGTTGTGACGACACTGGCCGCCCGGTTTTGCCCAGTTGGACACCTCGTACCAGGAGAAACCGACCTGACTCAGTGCAGCATCGATGCGCTCGTAGCGGTCGGCGAGATCGTCGTCGTCGGGCATCGGCAGCTCACCGCGACGAACCTTACGCGCCATCGCGGTACCTGGCTCGACAATCAGCGAGTACGCCGAAACATGATCGACCTCCGTGGCCAGGACTGCCTCCAACGTCGTATCGAGGTCAGCCATCGACTCCCCTGGCGTGCCATAGATAACGTCGAGGTTTATGTGCTCAAAACCGGCCGCGCGGGCCTCCGCCACCGCTGCCGCAGGACGCCCCGGCGTGTGCGTACGATCCAAAGTGGCCAGCACATGCGGCACAGCCGACTGCATGCCCAAGCTCACACGGGTAAACCCTGCCTCGGCCAGGCCTTCGAAGAACTCCGGAGAGGTCGACTCGGGATTCGACTCGGTGGTGACCTCGGCGTCGTCGGCAAGCCCAAAACTGTTGCGCACACCGTCGAGCAGACGACGAAGACCGCTCGCCCCCAACATCGACGGCGTACCACCGCCGACGAATACGGTGTCGGCGCCACGCGCGAGTTCAGGGTGCTTTACGACGGCCATCTCGAGCTCAGCCACGATGGCATCGAGGTAGTCTCCCTGCGTTGCGCCACTGCCCAGCTGACCTGGCGTGTACGTGTTGAAATCACAGTAGCCACAACGGGTGGCACAGAATGGTACGTGTAAATAGACACCGAAGGAATCGGTGTGTGCGGAGGCTTCGCTCACGCATGCTCCTTGGCTCGACGTTGCTTGACGCGGCGGACAATTTCATCGATGCGGGCGCGTTCCATCAGGAACTCCGGAGGCCTGCGGCCGCGCAGCGCATTTGCAACTGCAGGATGAGTCTCGGGAACAGCGACGCACCAGGCAGCGGCAGCAGACAGTGCACGGCGACCAGACTGCGCGTAAAGCTGCGGAAGCACCACACTGCCGAGCTTTTCCACGCCTCGGATGTTTTCGGCGGAAACCCAGTCGGCGAGTTCCTCCAGGTAGGAGGCCACGGCATCGGAGCGAGCAATCATTGCCTGCGTGACCGTAGGGACTGCAACCGGATGCTTCAACGGTGCCGGGATGAGTGACAGCGACTGCACATCCGGTGACTTCGGTGCCGGATGCGGGTGACGCCGCGGTGCCGAAGCAGAGGAAAGAGTACCGATGCGCCCCGAGCGAATGCCGGAGGTAAACGCTTGGCGTAGCCCATCGAGTTCACCAATCAGAGGGCGGCAGTCCTCAACGGCCTCGTCGACGATGTCAGCGAGCTCGAGGACACATTCGTCCACCAGCTCACGATCTACATCAGCAACCGCCTGAGCGAGGTGCTCGATATGTTCGGCAACTTCGTCACCAATGTCGTAGAGCTCTTGGGTCACTTCGCGCAGGCGTAGCCGAGCATCGAAGTGGTTAATCATTGCCCGCCCTCCCACGACATCTTCGGCCTCGGTGACATCATTTTCGTTTCGTCTTTCGAACTTCGACGAATTTCGGCGAATGCCGGAAAATATCGGCGAACTTCGGCGTTCGAAAACTGAAAACTCCTTAAAAATTTCTAGCGCCCCTCACCTTAATGGGGTGAGGGGCGCTAGCGCGGTAACAACACGCTGCCGTTTTCTATCGACAGCGGGTTGAAAGCGAATTAACGCTGGTAGAGAGCCTCAATGTCGCGCGAGTAGTTGTCCATGACAATGTTGCGCTTGACCTTCATGGTCGGGGTCAGCTCGCCGCTTTCCTCGGTGAAGTCCTTGTCCAGGATGTGGAACTTCTTAATAGCCTCTGCGTGAGAAACCAGCTCGTTAGCGGAGTTGACGGCGTCCTGAATCTCGGCGCGCAAAACTGCGCTGGAGGCAGCGAGTTCACGGATTGAGGTGTGCTCGGGGACGGAGTGCTCAATCTTCCACTTCTCCAGTGCTTCCTCATCAAGAGTGACCAACACAGAGACGAACGGACGACCGTCGCCGATGACGACTGCCTGGGACACCAGCGGGTGCGCACGCATGCGGTCCTCCATCGGGCCCGGCGCGACATTCTTACCACCGGCGGTGACAATGAGGTCCTTCTTGCGGCCGGTGATCTTCAGGTGACCTTCTTCGGTCAGCTCACCGAGGTCGCCAGTCTTAAACCATTCGCCGTCGATGAAGGCTTCCTTGGTTGCCTCTTCGTTCTTCCAGTAGCGGTCAAACACAACCGGACCGCGCAGCAGAACTTCGCCATCATCAGCGATAGCGGCGGAACAGCCACCAACTGGACGACCAACGGTGCCAATGATTTGCTCGCCCGGGTTGTTCACGGTGATGGCGGCCGTGGACTCGGTCAGACCGTAGCCTTCGTAGACAGGCACACCGAGACCGCGGAAGAAGTGCCCGAGGTCAGAGGACAGAGCCGAACCACCGGAGATGGTGTACTGAACGGCGTCCCCCATAGCTGCGCGAATCTTCGAGAACAGCAGGCGATCGTAGAGCTGGCGACGCAGCTTCAAGACGCGCGACGGACCTGCCGGAGTATCCAGTGCTTTGGAGTACTCGATGGCGGTGGCCTCAGCACGCTCGAACATGGCCAGACCGAATGCGCCCTTCTCCTTAGCGGAGGCGTAGGCGGAGTCACGAACCTTCTCGAACACGCGCGGCACACCGAGAATCAGGTGCGGACGAGAACGCTGGAACTCCAGGGTGACGGTCTTGGTATCGGCCCAGTGAGACTGGGTAGCACCAGCGATAATCGAAGCCAGGGACACTGCGTGAGCCAACACGTGCGCCAACGGCAGGAAGGTCAGAATGCGGTTACCCGGACGGGCAATCAGGCCAATCTCGTTGGTGAGGATGGCGCGGGCCTCCGCCAGCCAGTTGCTGTGCAGGAGCACGCAGCCCTTCGGACGGCCAGTGGTACCGGAGGTGTAAATCACGGTTGCCAGGTCGTCGGCCTTGGTGTCCTTGATGCGACGCTCGACCTCGTCGCCGTCAATGTCACGGCCTTCGTAGCTAATGGTGTCAGTAGCGGAAGCGTTAATCTCCAGCACACGACGCAGCTGAGACTCACCCTCCGGGTTCTCGGTGCCTTTTTCGACCAGCAGCGGCTTCATGCGGTCGGTGTGCTCACGCGACTCGGTGAATGCGAAGACCGCACCGGAGTTTTCAATAATCCAACGGATCTGCCCAGAGGAAGAGGAGCCGTAAATCGGGACAACAGCGGCGCCCGCCATCCAGATAGCGGTATTGATCAGGTTCCACTCGTAGCGAGTCTCACTGAGCAGCGCTACGCGGTCGCCTGGCTGAACACCATTGGCGATTAGCCCCTTAGCGACCCCCTTTGCCTCGTCATAAAACTCCTGAGCGGTGACATTTACCCACTCAAAGTTCTTGGGGCGGGTGAAAAGCACCAGCTTCGGGCGCTTCTGCACCAGCTCCTGCAGCGAGGTAATAATCGTTTCGTCCTCGCCGATGACGTATTTCGCCTCAGTAGTATATTCACGCATCGAGTTACAAACCCCTACTTTCGGTAGTTCTGTCCGTCGTTGGTTTCGTTAGGAATCAACTTAGAACATCAAACCCTGCGCCGTTGTGATTTCACTAAATATTTCGATAACGAAGTGATTTGCCTTACTACTGGCAAAGTTTTTCTAAACTGGCATGATGGAAAGAGTGACACAGGCAGCTTCCAATCCTCCCCTTTCCTCTCCGCTCGCCGACCTCGCTAAAGATGTCGGAGTTGGGGTTTCCTACTACTCCACCGAGGGCCAACTCGTGCACGTCTCTCGTGAGACAGTGCTAAAAACTCTCGCTGCTCTCGACATCGATTTGGGCCCAGATCCCAGTGATGCCGAAATCAACGATGCCCGTCGTGAGTGGGCGGACACGCAGTGGTCTCGCCTTCTCCCGCCCGTGGTAGTTACCCGCCAGGGCATCTTCCACCGAGTTCTGGTCCACGTACCGCACGGCAGCAATGTCAGCGTGACTGTGAAACTGGAGGATGGCGCAGAATGGCCCTGCGCACAGGTGCACCACTTGGTTCCACCACGCCAGGTCGGCGATGTGTTGATGGGAGAAGCCGCCTTCGCAATTCCAGAGGATCTGCCACTTGGTTGGCACCGCTTGCGTGCAGTCAACGACGACAACGTCACTGAGTGCGATGTGGCCGTAACCCCCAACCGTCTCGCTACTGCCGACAAGTACGTGCAGAATCCTGCGCATGGCGTCATGGCACAGCTGTACTCGGTACGTTCCAGCCGCAGCTGGGGTATCGGCGATTTCGCTACCCTCGGCGACTTGGCACAGGTCAGCGCTCAGCACGCAGGCTCTGATTTCGTCCTCATCAATCCGTTGCACGCCGCAGAACCGCTGCCTCCGGTAGAAGACTCGCCGTACCTGCCCACCACGCGCCGCTATGTCAATCCGCTGTACGCACGGCCAGAGCTTATCGACGAGTTCGGGTACCTGGACAAGGACGAGGCCGATGAAGCCCGTGCGCTAGCGAACTCTTTCCACCAGCTCAATCACAGCTCTGATGAGATTGACCGCAACCCCATCTACGCTGCAAAGCTCAAGGTATTGCGGGCAATCCACAAGATCCCCCTGTCCAGCGCGCGCCAGGCGGAATTTGACCGTTGGCTGGAGGCCGAGGGCCGGGGCATTTACGACTACGCGTCGTGGTGCACCGAGCGTGAGCTCGCGGATCGCGCTGCTGCCCGCGATGCTGCACGCGCTGCCACTTCCGATTCTGGTGCCGTAGCCGAGAACGATATCGAGTTGGTTCCACCGCTGGGCAACCACGCCAGTGTCGAATCTCTGCGGGAGGAAATCTTCCAGTTCCACCTCTGGGTGCAGTGGATCCTCGATCAGCAGCTCGGTCAGGCACAAGAGGCAGCCCTGGATGCGGGTATGCGCATCGGCATCATGGCCGACCTTGCCGTCGGCGTACACCCTGGCGGCGCGGATGCCGAGAACCTTGCGGATTGGCTCGCTCCTGCTATCTCTGTTGGCGCACCGCCAGACGGTTTTAACCAGCGCGGCCAAGACTGGTCGCAGCCGCCGTGGAACCCGCACAAGCTAGCCGAGGCCGGCTACCGCCCCTGGCGCGACATGCTGCGCACAATCTTTCGCCACGCAGGTGGCATTCGTGTTGACCACGTGCTGGGTATGTTCCGCCTCTGGGTCATGCCGCGGATGGAGTCCCCAGTCAATGGCACGTACCTGTACTTCGACCACGAGGCCATGGTCGGCATTCTCGCACTTGAGGCCGAGCTCGCTGGGGCCGTCGTCGTAGGCGAAGACCTGGGCACCTTCGAGCCGTGGGTGCAGGACTACCTGGCCTCGCGGGGCATCATGGGCACCTCGATTGTGTGGTTTGAATCCGAGGGCGACCAGCCGAAACCACCGAGCGCCTACCGCAGCCTGTGCCTGTCCTCCGTCACCACGCACGATTTGCCGCCGACGGCAGGCTACCTCGCAGGCGAGCACATCAAGCTGCGGGAACGCCTGGGGCTATTGCTTTCCGACGTCGCGGAGGAAGACCGCCGGGACTTCGAGTGGATTCGAAAGGTTTTGGGCGCTGCCGAAGAAGCTGGCTGCTTTGGTGACACGGCTGCCGCGGACATGGATGTTCAGTCCCTCACCCGCGATAATCTGCCACCAATTGACGCACTGGTCACGGGCCTGCACCGCTTCCTCGACCAGACTCCATCCGCGCTGAAGTGTGAGGCCCTGGTGGACATGGTCGGCGATCGTCGTACCCAGAACCAGCCGGGCACGACCCACGACCAGTACCCGAACTGGTGCATTCCGCTAACCGATGCCGAGGGCAAGGCCGTGCTTGTCGAGGACCTGCCTCGCTTCCCCGGATTCAAGCGTTAATTGGTTCGTGAGCGCCTAATCCCTCATTTTTGCCGTTCACCGATTTTTCAGGTTATGTGCCCGGTACTAAAACCGAGGCTAAAACTGGAAATCGGTGACTGCACCAGCGATGAGGATGAGAAGAAGCAAAACGATTAGGGCAAGTAGGACCTTCGAGTGCCTCGACCGATGCATGCTAACTCAGCTCCCTACTGCGAAATATTTGCGAACTACCCAACTCTAGCCTGTTGGGCAAATTTCCTAATACTTTAAGACATACCTTAGGGCAGCGATAGCGACCCAATACTTAAAGGGGGCTTGTCCCAGCTCAATTCTTCGGGCCTCCCAGTGAGCTATCCGCGGGCCACTACCGCATCGGCTAGCTGTCGCTGCCCGCTCCTCGACACTCCTGCGAACGCTCCCGCCGGCGCACCGACCACTGCCACAGACGACCGCTGACAACATCGATTGCACCAACGAGAACGAAAGCAACAAAACCTCCGACTACCAGCAGAACCACGCATAGCGCGCTGACCTGCGCAAGCAGTGGCAATTGAATAAGCCACTGCCCTACCCTGTCGAATGCTTCTGCCATGAGTGTCAACCTACCCTGCCGGTGACCGGAATAACCAGTGGGCGGCGGTCGCGGGGCTCGTCGTAAAGCATGAAGCTAGGCATCAGTGCCCGACAGCCCGCGGCGTTCGAGGAGCGGCTGGATGTCCTTATCGCGGCCTCGGAAAGCGCGGTACGCAGCCATGAAGTCGATGGCACCACCACGGGAGAGGATCTCTTCACGGAAGTGGCTGCCGCCGCTGATTGTGGCACCGCCGTTGTCGGTGAACCAACCGAAACCGTCCGCATCGAGCACCTCTGCCCACAGGTAGGAGTAATAGCCCGCCGAATACCCACCGGCGAAGATGTGGTTGAAGTAGCGGGAACGGTAACGCGGGGCCAGGTGGGGAACATCGAGGCCAAGTTCGGCAAGTGCTTCCGCTTCGAAAGCGTCGACATCGGTGACCTTAGCCGCTTCCTCCTCGGTGAGGCTGTGCCAGGCCAGATCGATTGCGCACGCTGCGAGGTACTCAACCGTGGCAAATCCCTCACCAGCGGTGCGGGCCTTCTTCACCGACTCGACTAGCTCTGCTGGGATCGGCTCACCGGTACGAACGTGGACGGCGTAGTTGGCCAGAATGGACGGCTCAAGCGCCCAGTTCTCGTTGATCTGGGAGGGGAATTCCACAAAGTCGCGCGGGACGTTAGTGCCCGAGAAGGTCGGGTACGTGACGTCGGAAAGCAGACCGTGGAGGGCGTGCCCGAACTCGTGGAAAGCAGTGGTGACCTCGTCGAGTGTCAGCAGCACCGGGGTTCCCGGCTCGGTTTCGGCAATGTTCATCACGTTGACCACGACCGGCAGGCGGCCCAGCAGACGGGACTGATCCCTAAACGAGCTCATCCACGCACCACCGCGCTTGGTCGGACGCGAGAAGTAGTCCGTGATAATCAGGCCGATGGTCTCCCCTCCGCCCTGGCGGACCTCCCACACAGTCGTGCCCGGCGCGTATCCCTGCAGATCCTCGCGCTTGACGACTTCGATGCCGTAAAGCTTGCGGGCAGCGTAGAACACGCCGTCTTCGATGACACGGTGCAGCTCGAAGTAGTTCTTGAGCTCCTCCGTGTCGACTGCGAATTCTTCCGCTTTACGACGGCGCTCCCAGTACGGCCAGTCAGCGCCCGTGACCGTCTCATCGCCAGCCAAATCAGCGACCCGCTTGTACTCACCTTCAGCATTGGCAATGGCAGCTGGTGCCAGGTCTGCAATGAGCTTTCGAGCAGCCTCTGCGGTGGTTGCCGTCTCCTTGGCAATGACGTAATCCGCATGCGTGTCGTAGCCGAGCAGCTTGGCGCGGCGGGCACGCAGGCGTGCCATTTCCAGCACAATGTCGGAGTTGTCGAACTTGCCGGAGGCAGCACCCGCACGTCCCAGTGAGGCTTCGTAGAGCTTGGCACGAGTAGCCGGACTATCCAGGTCAGCCAGCTGTGCCGGAGTTGATGGTAGGTCCAGTGGAATCAGCCACGGCGCATCGGTGTCTGCCTTTTTCGCGTAGGCGGCGAAGGACGCAATGGCATCGTCGGAAAGCCCGGCGAGCTCCTCGCGGTCGTAGATTTCCACGGCGCGCGCAACGGTGTCCTTCAGCAGGTTTTCGCCGAAGGCGGTGGAAAGCTCAGAGAGGCGGGAATTGATACGGCTAAGCTCGGTTTTGTCCTCGTCGCTGAGGTCCGCACCGGCGCGCTGGAAGTCCTCGCGGACCTTCTTCAGCAGCAGCTTCGCCTCTTCCGGGTTGGCGGCATCGTCAACGCTGTCAATGGCATTGATGCGCTGCCACAGGTCACTGCGCATGCGAATCTGATCCAGGTGTGCCGAAAGCTGCGGGGCAATCTCGGCTTCAATTTCCATGCGGACATCGGTGGCGTCCGTGCCGGCAACGTTGAAGAAATAAGCAGCGACGCGGTCCAGATCTTGGCCCGCCTTCTCCATTGCCTCGATGGTGTTAACAAAGGTCGGTGCCTCCGACGACGTGGCGATGGCGTCAATCTCGCGTGCATGGCTGCGCATTGCTTCGCTAAACGCCTCGCGGACGTGGCTGTCATCGATTGCCGCAAAATCTGGCAATTCGCAGAACAATTCCGACGGTGTCAACAGTGGATTTCGTGCATCATTAGTCATAGTGAATTCAACTGTAGCGTGCTCGAAAACGCGAGCGCGACTACCACAGGCTCCCCGCCCTTCTGGCAGGACCAACAGTGACGAGGAGGCGTTTTCCGCCATGACAGAGACGACTATTTCCGCTCCCTGCGGGAGGCTAACCGGCCGTATTCACGATGGCGCAATACAAGTTTTCAATATCGATTACGCAGATGCTTCTCCGTTCGCCGCGTCGGCACCGGTGGCAGACGGCCCACAGTCGGGCACTCGGCGCTGTGAACCCGAGCGCGAATTAGTTCTCACCGTCACCGCACCGGCTGAGCCCGCGGACGCCTCCTATCCGGTATTGCTGTGGATTCACGGTGGTAGCTACGAGTTTGGGCATCCCTCCGAACCCTGGACGGACGCGACGGCCTTCGCACAGGCGGGCATCGTCACCGTTTCGCTTGGATACCGCAAGGGCCTCGAGGGCTTCTGGCGTGACAGTGAAACAGAGACCTACCGGGCCATTGATGACCTGTATCTGGGGCTGCAGTGGGCTCGTCGTAACGCGCCTGCCTTCGGCGGCGATATCGACAACATCACTATCTCGGGGCAATCGGCGGGTGCGGCGCTGGCGCTCACTCTGGCTGCCGACGATCGCACGCGCGGCCAGATCCAACGCACCATTGCCATGTCGCCGGCCTTCTCGCTGCTGTCGGGCTCGCGCCTCCGCCGCACGTTGGCCGGCATCGGCGTGGGACGTGTGCCGTCCACCGACGTCTTTTCGCGTGCCGACGAACGCAGGGTCGCTCGGGCCCAGAAATTGGTGTCGGCATCCTCGCCTTCGGATCCGGCAATTGGGCCTCGCTTCGACAGCTTTGCTCCCACACTGCCGACGATGGTGACCGCCACCAGCGAAGAGTTCTTCTCAGAACCGCCGGTTGTGGCGATGGACAAGTTGCCCATGCGGGAGTGGATGGCTCGGCGCTACGCCAAGGGGCATCGCGGCCACGGCGAATTTCCGGCCACCGCCTATGCCGAGCGTCCGATGGGGAATGTCATTTCTGACTCAGCGATTCGCTCATACGCTGTTAAAGTCGCCGAACGGTCCGTGGCGGCTGAGCTGGATGTGTGGGCGGCACAGTTCGAACCGGGAGAAGGGTTGGGCTATGCACCTGCTGGCCGCACCAGTGGTGCTCCGCACTGCATCGACATTGCACGCTTCTTCGGTATGAAGGAACCCAACCATCCCTTCCACCAAGTGGCGGTCGAGTTCATCCGCAAAGGCACCTCACACATGCCCCGCTACAACGACGACCGCAAGGTGACTACCTTTGCCGGCGCTGACGCCCAGGCAGTCGAGGGCATTGCCATCGATGCGTGGGCGGCTCCGCGCCAGCTCTTTGGTGCATAAAACGGGATTAGGCGCATGAGACGGCTGAGGCTTGCCATTGGCCGCACCGGTTAGCGCTGCTATTTAGCTCGGCAGAGTCTGCATGTACTGGTAAATCTCCACGCAGACCAAAATGGTAATTAGCGTGATGAGTACTGCAATGAGTTTCCTGCGATCCATAGCCACCGTTCTTACCGAAGCACCTGGTTGGGCGCAAGCTTTACCAATTGTGTTTAACTGTCAACCATGGAGCCACTTGATTTACTAGTCCCCGAAAACTCTGCGCTGCAGCCGGTCGACCCCGCGCTGGCTAAGGTGAAGCGAATCGCGCACGCTGCTCCCCTGCTATTTATCACGGTTGCAGCTGCCGTAGCCGCGGTGGCGTGGACTCCGTGGATGTGGTTGGGAGTCCTCGCCTGCGTGCTCTACTTCGCATATATCTACTGGCTCATCGGCCGCCGAGTTCGTGCCCACCGATACCTCGAAGGAGATAACGACTTCATCGTTGCGTCCGGACGCTGGTGGCGCTCGGTCACTATTGTCCCGTACGGACGAATCCAGTTCATCGACATCGATGAAGGACCGCTGCTTCGCCTGTTTGGACTGGCAACGCTGAAGCTCAACACAGCATCGGCGAGCTCGGATGCCGCCGTCCACGGTCTGCCACGCGAAGAAGCTCTCGCCCTGCGCGCCCGTCTATCTCAGCGCGCCCACGACCGGATGGCGGGTCTTTAAATGAGGCATAGAGTTCATCCACTATCCCCGCTGCTCAAAAGCTTCGCCACAATCGCTGCTGTGACTGCATTCGCAGTTGCGAATCAGTGGCAATTGGCCGTTGCTGTCGTGACTCAGCTCTACGACTGGGCATGGCTCGGTCTCCTTATCGGTACCGGTGCGGTCGCCATAATTATTGGTCTAATTGCATTTTTCTCGTGGTTGTCCTGGCGGTATACGTTCTACGAACTCACCGACGATGAGGTTCGCTACGGCTCCGGATGGCTACTGCGTTCTCGACGCGCGGCACGGCTCGACCGCGTGCAGGCGGTGGATATCAACCAACCATTGTTGGCGCGCATTTTCGGGCTCGCCGAAATTGTCATCGAAACAGCCGGCGGCTCCGATTCGCACTTCACGATCAAATACCTCACTCCCCCGCAATGCGAACAGTTCCGCGCTGACGTGTTGGGCGAGGTAGAAAAGCTGGACACCGAACTGGCACATTCGCTTTACGACGGCGACAGCCCCGCCGCTGCTCAAGACTCCAGTGCCCACATGTCCTCCCGCATGTCCGACGCGAAAACTATTTTTGGCCCGGTCGATGTCGGACGGTTGGTCGCATCCGTGGCCATTGGACCCGGTCTTTTCGTCGGCATAGCTCTCATCCTCCTCGCCGTTGTCTCTGCGCTGTTTACCGACTTCATCGTGGAAATCCTCAGCGGAGTAACCATCACTACTCTGATTGTGATTGGCAGTTTCGCGCTCGGCCTTTTCGGAGTACTAAATCAGTCGTGGGATTTCACGCTGAAGGTGTCGTCGGAAAGCAGGCGTCTGGCAATTACCGCCGGGCTGTTGTCGACACGCGCTCAAACCATTCCCATTGATCGCATTCATGGCTTCAAAGTGGTGCAACCGCTCTGGTGGCGCCCGTGGAAATGGTCCCGTGCCGATGTCTCGGTGGCGGGCTATGGCCTGGACAGCACACAGTCGAACAACGCACTGGTGCCCGTGGCGCCGGCGGCGGAGACCGATACGATTGTCGATGATTTGATGACTGAGATTGCGGGACCGTCCTCTGCCGATGACCTGTTGGGCTCCTGGCAGACTCCACGCACGGCATGGTGGCTCAGCCCAATTGACTGGAAATTTCAAAAGGTGCAGGCCACGCGGCGGGGGCTGTTGGTGACCAAGGGTCGGTTCTGGCATACGCGGTTCATGGTCCCATGGCAGCGCATCCAGGGGCATACACTAACCATTTCTCCGCTGAAGAAAGCGGCGGGAGTGGCGAACGTGCGAATCGACATGGTGCCAGGAACCGTCACACCGGTGGCAACGGAGTTGGCGCTGGCTGATGCGTATCAACTCGCCGCGCTGATTCAGGAACACAAGGCTGTTTAAAAGGTGTTTCATGAGGTCTCCCAGGACCGCCGACTCGCGCGGTTTTGTGGGATCTCGCAGGAAAACTCCCTCTGCAGGCTAGCGGCATAGTCATTACGCTGGGATGCATGACTATCGCCAAGAAAGATTACGAGTGGTACCGCAGCGCGGTGTTCTATGAGGTGCTCGTCCGAGCCTTCTTTGACTCCGACAACAACGGCTCCGGCGACCTCAAAGGGCTGACGGAAAAGCTCGATTATCTGCAATGGCTGGGTGTCGACTGCCTCTGGCTGCCGCCTTTCTACGACTCCCCGCTGCGCGACGGCGGTTACGATATCCGCGACTTCCGCGCCGTTCTCGACGAGTTTGGCACGGTCGAGGATTTCAAGGTGCTTCTCGACGAGGCCCATGCGCGCGGTATCCGCGTTATTACTGACCTGGTGATGAACCACACCTCCGATAGCCATGAGTGGTTCCAGCAGTCGCGCACTGACCCCGATGGCCCCTACGGCGACTTTTATGTCTGGACCGATGACCCGGACACCTACTCGGGCGCACGCATTATTTTCGTGGATACCGAGGATTCCAACTGGACCTACGACCCGGTGCGTGGT
This sequence comes from Corynebacterium sp. HMSC074C05, assembly GCF_001838325.1. NCBI lineage: Bacteria > Bacillati > Actinomycetota > Actinomycetes > Mycobacteriales > Corynebacteriaceae > Corynebacterium > Corynebacterium sp. HMSC074C05. The sequence goes on along the minus strand of NZ_KV836284.1, from coordinate 129,177 downwards.
CAGTACTACTGGCACCGCTTCTTCTCCCACCAGCCAGATCTGAACTATGACAATCCGGCGGTGCAGGAAGCAATGCTCGATGTGCTGCGCTTCTGGTCGGATCTCGGCATTGATGGCTTCCGCCTCGACGCTGTTCCCTACCTGTTTGAACGCGAGGGTACTAACTGCGAGAACCTGCCCGAGACCCACGCTTTTCTGAAGCGCTGCCGCAAGGTCATGGACGAGGAATACCCGGGTCGCGTCCTGCTGGCGGAGGCCAACCAGTGGCCCTCCGATGTGGTGGAATACTTCGGCGACCCGGAGGTCGGTGGCGACGAATGCCACATGGCTTTCCACTTCCCGCTTATGCCACGCATTTTCATGGCGGTGCGCAAGCAGTCCCGCTTTCCCATCTCGGAGATCCTGGAGTCCACGCCAGAGATTCCCTCTTCGGCTCAGTGGGGTATTTTCCTGCGCAACCACGATGAGCTGACGTTGGAAATGGTCACTGATGCAGAGCGCGACTACATGTACGCCGAGTATGCCCACGATCCGCGGATGAAGGCCAACATCGGCATTCGCCGTCGGCTAGCGCCATTGCTGCAAAATGACCGCACCCAACTCGAGCTTTTCAACGCCCTGTTGTTGTCCCTACCGGGTTCGCCGGTGCTCTACTACGGCGATGAAATCGGTATGGGCGACAACATCTGGCTCGGCGACCGCGATGGCGTGCGCACACCGATGCAGTGGTCGCCCGACCGCAACGCCGGGTTCTCCAAGGCCGACCCCGGTCGGCTCTATCTGCCGACCATTCAGGATGCGACCTACGGCTACCAGGCGGTCAATGTCGAAAACCAAGCGAGCTACTCCAACTCCCTGTTGAATTGGGTGCGTCGACTAATTCAGGTTCGCAAGCGCTATGAGGCTTTTGGCCTCGGTGACTTCCGCGAGCTGAATAGCGATACCGCCTCTGTTCTGACCTATCTGCGCACATACGGCGACGAAGTGCTGCTGTGCGTCAACAACCTGTCTTCCTACCCCGCGGCCGTCTCACTGGATCTGTCCGAGTTCGCCGGTTCCACCCCGGTAGAGCTCACTGGTTCGGTTCCCTTCCCCACGATTGGCACCGATTCCTACCAGATCACGCTTCCTGGCCACGGTTTCTACTGGTTCGAAATCCAGCTTCCGCCGGAGACAAACGCCGAATCGAGCGTCTCAATGTCCGCGCCGACAATCCCGGTTGCACAGGCGATATCGGACGCGCCGGTGACGTCATCACGCGAGCACTCTGGCACCGCTACCGATGCCAATGCCGATGCCGTCACAAACGCCGATAATAGAGAGTGATCTTTAAGTCCCGAAAGGCGAATGAACTGAAATGACTATTCCCACCGCCGATTTCATTGCCGAAGAGCTGGCAGACACACTGGTCAGGATGCGCTTTTTCGCTGACAAGGTCTCCGACATCGACCACGTCGAGATCCTCGCGCTTGACCCCGTACTGCGCGACAATCCCAACAGTCCGGATGTCGATATCGCATTGGTGAGGGTGCACACCGCCCATTCCGCACCGACCTATCAGCTGCCCATCGCTTGGGCGCAGGACGTCCCCGAGGGCCACGAGCAGTCCCTACTGGTTCGCGCCGAGGGCGTCGTCGGCTACGACGCTCTGATTGATTCGGATGCCATTACGGCACTCGGCCAGAAGCTTTCCGACGAAGGCAAGCTCGGCCGCATGGAACTGCGGCGTGTGCCGGGCTCTGAGCAGCCCCGACCGGAATCCGGCCGCCCTATGGGAGTCGAACAGTCGAATACCTCGGTCATTTTCGACGACCGCGTGATGTGCAAGTTCTTCCGTCGCCTCTACCCCGGCACTAATGCCGATGTGGAGATGCTGGCCGCACTGGCCCAGGCGGATTGCAAGTTCGTCCCTGAGCTCTACTCCTGGGTAGAGACCACCATTGGCGAGGACACCTACACCACCGCCATGCTGCAGGAATTCGCACCGAACTCGGTCGATGGCTGGGAGCTGGCTCTTGGCGCAGTCCGCGACGCCATCCGCGACGCCCAGACCCCGCTGGAAGATTTGGGCACCGACTTTACCTCCGAAGCCCGTGCGCTCGGCGAAGCAGTGGCCTCGGTGCACAGCAGCCTCGCCGCCGCTGTCGCGGTGAAGAATCGCCTGACCGGTGCGGAGTTGGTGGCTCCCCTGCGTGCTCGCCTGGACTTCGTCGCTGGTGTGGTGCCACAAATTGCGGAGGTCAAGGATAAGGCGCAGGCTATCTTCGATCGCGCAGAGGCTGCGGTACCGGAAGGTGGTGCCGTCGTCCAGCGAATCCACGGTGATCTGCACTTGGGGCAGGTATTGCGCACTCCAAGCTCATGGCGCTTGATTGACTTCGAAGGCGAGCCGTCGCGCCCGTGGGAGGAGCGCCGTCTGCCGGACCACCGCCTGCGCGATATCGCCGGCATGATTCGCTCCTTCGATTACGCCGCTCACTACCCGCTGCTGACGGGACGTGAGGACACCGAGGCAGCGACCGAGCGTGTTGAGCAGTGGGCTCGCCGCAATATCGATGCCTTCCTGGAAGGCTATGGCGACAGCAGCGACCCGGTGCTGTTGGAAGCGTTTGTTCTGGATAAGGCTATCTATGAGTGCCTTTACGAAGCCCAGAACCGTCCCAACTGGCTACCGCTGCCGCTTGGTGCTGTGCGCTCGCTGTTAGGATAGGGCTCTTGTCGCAGTAATTTCATAGCGGGGAGTCATCATCCCGCAAGATAGAGGTCTTTCGTGCGTCTGCTCAGCAGAATCCTATCCACCACGCGAGTGCTCTGGCCTTTCTATATCGGGGTCATCATCTGTTCGCTGGCCACCGCCGCCGCGTCGTTGATTAGCCCCTTCCTCATCCGCGATGCCACCGACGCCATCGTCGGCGCGGTGTCCAGCGATGAAGGCTTGAGCCAAGCGGCGATGTCCAACACCACTCGCACCGTGATTTGGCTGATCATCGGACTGCTGATTGCCGATCTGACGCAAACCATCGTGCATAACATCGGTGGTTACCTGGGCGATGTGATGACTGCGCGCATGCGCGAGATTCTGTCGACCCGTTACTATGCAAAGCTGCTGTCTCTGCCGCAGCGCTATTTCGACAGCCAGGTCACCGGCACAATTATCGCCCGCCTGGAACGCTCGATTACCAATATCACGCAATTCCTCCAGGCGTTTTCCAACAACTTCTTCCCGATGTTGTTGACCGTCGGTGCAGTGCTGGCCATCACTGCTTGGTACTACTGGCCGCTGGCCGTGCTGCTGATTATCGTTTTCCCGGTCTACACCCTGCTCACCGCGTTGACGTCGAGACGCTGGCAAAAGGTTGAAGCCAAGAAAAACGAACAAATCGATATCGCCGGTGGCCGTTTTGCCGAGGTCATCGGCCAGGTCAAGGTTGTTCGATCCTTCACCGCGGAGCTGCGCGAAATCGCTTTCTTTGGTTCCCGTTTCCGCCGCACCATCTCCCTGACCCACGAGCAGTCAACGTGGTGGCACCGCATGGATGCCCTGCGCGGCGGCATTTTGAACGTCATCTTCGCAGGTATCTACCTGCTGCTTTTCCTGCGCACGCTGTCGGGCGAATTCTCCATCGGCACCATGGTCATGCTCATTCAGCTGATTAATATGGCGCGCCAACCGGTGACCATGATGAGCTTCTTGGTCGACGCTGCCCAGCGCGCAGTCGCCGGTTCCCGGGACTACTTCAAGGTCATGGAACTTACCCCAGAGGCTCGCACGCAGCCGGAGCTCCTCAATGCGGCGACCGCGAATAACGGCGACTTCGCCCCCGCATCTGTTGGTTCCATCTCAGCCAACGCCGCTAGCGACAGCGCCTACCGCTCCTCCCTGGAACGCGCGGCCGAACAGAAGGCTGCCGGCGCTCCCATTGTCGACTTCGATGCAGTGGACTTCGCCTACGAAGAGGACAAGCCGGTGCTCTCCAACGTCAGCTTCCAGGCGTACTCAGGTCAAAAAATCGCCTTGGTCGGCGAATCGGGTGGCGGCAAGTCCACCATTGTCAACCTGCTACTCGGCTTCTATGCGCCGACCGCAGGCCACCTGAGCGTCCTGGGTTCGGATGTCTCCGAGGTTTCCGGTTCCACTCTGCGCGCCGGCTCTGCCGTCGTGTTCCAGGACTCCTCGCTGTTCTCCGGCACGATTCGAGAGAACATCGCCTACGGCAAACCCAACGCTACCGATGAGGAAGTCATCGCTGCGGCCAAAAAGGCCAATGCCGACAACTTCATTCGCAGCTTCGCCGACGGCTACGACACCACTATTGGTGAGCGCGGGCTGAAGCTCTCGGGTGGCCAGAAGCAGCGCATCGCTATTGCGCGCGCAATTTTGAAGGATGCTCCCCTCCTCATCCTGGACGAGGCCACTTCGGCGCTGGACACCAAGGCAGAACGCGAAGTTCAGCGTGGCTTAGACAAGCTGATGGAGGGGCGCACCACGGTTATCATCGCCCACCGCCTGTCCACGATTTCCGATGTGGACACCATCGTTACGCTGCGTGACGGTCACGTCGACGAGGTGGGCGCACCCGCCGAATTGGCACAGACTGACGGTATCTACGCCGAGCTGCTGCGCCTGACGGCCTCGGCTTCTGCGGCGGATCGTCTGCGCCTGAAGAGCTACGGAATCAAGGGGTAACGCGACGTCGTCAAGCATGCGGGAAAAGCTTGACGACGAGAACCCCCTTGCGTTCTTTTACGGACGGGGAACGATGTAGCGGCCAGCGCCTGGGACGATTTCCACCGTAACTGGCATCGGGAACATGAGGTCGCCGTCAGCGTAGGCATTCATCTGGCGTGGTGGGCCGATATATTCCACGTAAGCCTTCTTAGCGCGATAGGTGCTGACCTCACCGATTTTTTCAACGGTGCCGTCGAATACGGACTTGAAAGCAAGGGCGGCCTTGATCCGTCCGGCCTTGCCGATGACGGTGATGTCCATCAGGCCATCGGAGTGGTCTGCAGACGGGCAAATCTTCATACCACCGCCGTAAGAACGGGTGTTGCCGAAAGCGGCCAGCGTGATGGGATCTTCGAGAACCCGATCGTCATCAAGCGTGAGGCGAAATGGCAGGGAGTGGAAAGCCAAGAATTCGCGGACGATGGCCAGGTTGTAGCGGTTGCGGCCGTGTGGCCAGGTCATCTGATTGACGCGGTCGGAGACAATGGAGTCGAAGCCGGCACACATGATGGTGCCGAACCAGCGCCGGTCCCCTGTTGCGCTCGTAATGCGACCGAGGTCAGTGGTTGTCCAGAAACCGTCGGCGATAACGTGAGCAGCATCGCGAGCATTGCCACGCGGCAGATTGTATTCACGGCCGTGGTCGTTTCCGGTGCCAGCGGGGATAATGCCGAGGGGGATGCCGGTCTGTGCCTGTTCCTGCAGCGCGAGGTTAATCATGCCGTCGCCGCCGCAAACTGCCAAGGCATCGATTCGGCCGTCGGCGATGACCTCACGAATGAGCTTGCGGGCGTCGTCGGGGTTAGCACCTTGGAGAGCGATGACGTCGATACCGCGATCCGCGAACACCCGACTTGCCCGAGCTGAGGCAATCTGCGAGGCGCCATGACCGGCGTGGGGGTTAGTGACCAGAGCGAGGGTACGAATCTCAGTTGTTCCCAGCGGGTAACTGAGATCTTTGTCGTTAGCGTTCATCGAAGAATTACCTACTTTTACGTGGGCTTTTGACCGGCCGAAACTGGCCTTTATGCGGTTTTGCTACCGCACCTAACTAAAGTCTACCAAGAATGATTGACATTTTTTGAGAAAACGTAACGCAATACCGCTATAATACGAACATGTAAAGATGTGCTTCTGCACAAGTTACACATAATTCCGCAGTTCAGGCTCTCAGCACCGATGCCCAAGGAGAAGCTCAGGATGTCTAACAAGCTCACGATTCCGTACCGCATGCGCTGGTGGGGCTGGGGTGTTGACGGCAACGACAAGCCAATCACCGCAGCCAGCGAGAAGCTACTGCAGCGCGAAATCGGTATGTCGCTGGACGCAAACAACCCGCCGCGCAATATCGCCGATGTCATTATCCCCGATAGTCGCCTCAGCAACGAGGATATCGAGGCCCTGGGGGCTATTATCGGCGCGGATGCCGTCGCCACCGACCATGACACCCGTGTCAAGCACGCGGTCGGCCGCTCCTACCCCGACCTGGTTCGCCTTCGCGCAGCCAAGCTCGATGTCGCCCCAGATGCTGTTGTACTACCGAAAACTGAAAAGCATATCGAGAACCTGTTCAAGGTCTGCGCTGAGCGCAAGATTGCAGTCGTCCCCTTCGGCGGCGGCACCTCGGTCGTCGGCGGCGTGGAGGCTATTGACGGTGGCATGGGTAAGGCCATCGCAGTGTCCATGACCGCCTTTAACAAGATCATCGACATTGACAAGGTCGCCGGCACCGTCACCGTTGAGACCGGCGTTTTCGGCCCCGACTTGGAAAAGGAACTGTCCAAGGCCGGCTTCACCGCTGGTCACTTCCCGCAGTCCTTCGAGTACTCCACTGTCGGCGGTTGGGTTTCCTGCCGCTCTGCAGGCCAGGAATCCTCTGGTTACGGTCGCATCGACCGCAATGTGATTGGCATGCGCGTCGTCACGCCAGCCGGCACCATGGAGTTCCGCGACATGCCGTCGTCGGCATCCGGCCCAAACCCGCGTGAGCTTTTCCTGGGGTCGGAGGGCACCCTGGGCATCATCACGCATGTGACGATTGCCCTAAATCAGCGTCCGCAAAAGGAGATGCTCTTCGACACCTACTTCTTCAACTCCTTTGAGGAAGCCGCCGAGGAGCTGCGCAAGTTGGAGCAGAGCGGAAATATCCCGCACCTAGCGCGCATCTCCGACGAGAAGGAAACGCTGTTTGGCCTCACTCAGCTGGGCTCCGCCAGCATGTCCGAGAAGGTCACAAAGTACCTGAAGCTGCGTGGCATCGATACCCCGTGCATGGTGATTTTTGGCTTCGCCCAGACTGATCCGGTCGGCGCCCGCGTCACCCGTGAGCGCCTGGCCGGTCGCCTGCTGACCAAGAAGTGCGTCCGCATGGGCTCCATTCCGGGCATGGCTTGGGTTAACCACCGCTTCTCCTCGCCGTACCTGCGCGATGTCATGATGACCCGCCGCGTCGGTGTCGACACCCTGGAGACCGCCACCACCTGGGATAACGCCGCTACACTGCGCCGCGAAATCGCCTCCGCAATGGAAGCCGCTGGCGAGAAGCACGGCACCCCGGTGTACGTCTTCTGCCACATCTCGCACATGTACGAATCCGGCTGCTCGCTGTACTTCACGTACTTCTTCCGCGAGACCGAGGGCGAGATTCTCCAGCAGTGGATGGACATCAAGTCCGCGGCATCAGAGGCCATGATGAAATTCGGCGGCACCATCACGCACCACCACGGCATTGGCCAGGATCACAGCCCGCAGTACTACGAGGAGAACACCGAATTGTTCGCCAAGGTCATGCGCGCAATTAAGGACGAACTCGACCCCGCTGGCATCCTCAACCCGGGCAAGTTGGCTACCGGCCCGCGCTCCTTGGAAGAGCGTTACGACGGCAACATGATCTAACCCTGTCGCCGCCAGCTTCGGCCCAACCGCTATTTGCTGCTGACCACGGCAAAACCCGGCCTGTCTAGCCGCCAGCCTCGGTTAGCGAGCTAGACTGACCAGTTCACTGGCGTAGATTTCTGGCGACGTTGGGCCGTCATAAATAAACAGTGAAACGTAATCGTCAAGGGTAAAAGATTCGAGTGCTGCGGTCATTGTCGCTGTCGCTTCTTCCTAGAATTCCAAGCGAGAATGCTCGGATGGTGGGATGGGTCGGCTCAATCGGTGCGATTTCGTCCGTGCGACCGCAAACAGCGTGGCGTTTTACATGCCTAAGCGCGTCTTTTTAGTTACGACCTGTCTGGGGCGGCACGGACTGGAGACAGCAGCAACACATCTGCAGCGATGGTGCAGTAGCGGCGAAAGCTCGGTTCATGGACTCAGAGCGGTTGGACGCTGGGTGCATAGCCATCGAGGTGTCTCCTTCCTTGTAATCCCCGGGAAATGATTCGCAACTAAGAAAGATTTCTTGAATCAATATCCGTGCCGGTCGTTGATAATGAACAACTTAGTCTATTTCTAATTGCCTTGCAATGGGTTACGCCCCGAAATAGTTCACGCTCACTACGCACTCCACAACTTCATCACGTACGCCAGATCGTTTCATCACTATTACCGTCTTCGGGAAAGTCGAGGAAGAAAGACTATGACTGCCACGCACGCTCCTCAGCGCGATCGCTCAGCTGCGGTTTTGAACAAGGCTCGTCGGCAAGCGGACTTGAATCGTCTGCGCGAAGAAACCGCTAAGGGCAACATCCCAGATCTGCTGGTCATCGGCGCCGGTATCACTGGTGTCGGCATCGCTTTAGATGCAGCATCGAGGGGTTTGAATACCGTTCTCGTCGAATCGAAGGATCTAGCTTTCGGTACCTCTCGTTGGTCGTCGAAGCTCGCCCACGGCAGCCTGCGCTACCTTGCCAGCGGCAATGTCGGTATCGCTCGCCGCTCAGCTATTGAACGTGGTGCGCTGCTCGACGTCACCGCTCCGCACCTGGTGCATAACCTGCCGCAGGTCGTACCGGTGATGGATAAGTTTGCACCGCTGACCCGAATTTTGCCACGGTTAGGCTTTTTGGCCGGTGACTTTTTGCGCATTATCGCTGGTACCGCCGCCACTACCCTGCCGCTGTCCCGCACTGTCGGTTCCCGCCGAGTCAGCCAGCTTTCGCCGACCGTACGTAAGCGCGAGGTGAGATTCGGCTACGTCAACTACGACGGTCAGCTGCGTGACGACGCACGCTTGGTCACCGCTATCGCTCGAACTGCCGCTAGCTACGGTGCAACTATTCTGACCCGAGTGCGCTGCGAGACTGCCTCTGGCACGAGCGCCACACTAGTCGACGAGCTCACTGGCGATCCCTTCGAGCTGCCGGCTCACGCAGTGGTCAATGCCACTGGTGTGTGGGCAGCCGAACTGGCGACGAACATCAAGATTCGTCCATCTCGCGGCACACACCTGGTTCTCGACGCCGCGAAGCTAGGCAACCCTAGCGGCTCTCTCACGGTACCGGTGCCCGGTCACACCAACCGTTTCTGTTTTGTCCTGCCCGCAGAGCACAACCGCGTCTACATCGGCCTGACAGATGAGGATGCACCGGGCCCGATCCCGGATGTTCCGGAAGTACCGGAGGATGACATCGTTTTTCTGCTCGATGTCATCAACCAAGCACTTGAGGTTCCGCTCACTCGCGACGATGTCATCGGCGCTTTCGCCGGCCTGCGTCCGCTCATCGACGCCGGCGAGGCGCACACCGCTGACCTCTCCCGCGAACACGCCTTGTTGGAGGCCCCGAACGGCCTGATTTCCATTACTGGTGGCAAGCTCACCGAGTACCGTCTTATGGCTGAGCAAACCGTGGACAAGGTCGAAGAGAAGCTCGGTGTTTCGCTTGCCCCGTGCTCCACCCGCACGATCCCTGTGCTGGGCTCCGAGCCGGAGGAGCTCGACCGCGCTCGCACCGCTGCCGCTGCAGGCCGTATCCCGATGCCGCTGTTTAATCGCTACGGTGCCGAATCCTCCGAGGTCATCGAATCCTGTCCGCTCGATCGACCGCTCGCCCCGGTAGCGGAGGGTCTCGATGTCACCCGCGCCGAGTTCGCCTGGCATGTGACGCACGAGGGAGCTCTCAGTGTCGACGATATTCTCGATCGCCGCACACGTCTGGGGCTGGTCAAGGCTGATCGCGAAGCTGCCCTGCCAGCTGCTGAGGAGGCGCTGAGGCTGGCCTAGCGCTAGTCATTGCTGTGGCTGCTTCTGATGTGGCCGTAGCTACTGGATAAAACGGGGAGTCTTCGGACTTCCCGTTTTTTCTGTATACACGGAAACTATGAGTGTAAATAACGCTGTCACATTCCCCTCCCTCGATAAACTCCGCTCCCGCGGGACAGTCAAATGGACCGCATATCCCCCGGACGTGCTGCCACTGTGGGTCGCCGAATCCGATGTCACAACCTGCCCTGCGGTCAGCGCCGCAATCGACGAGGCGTGTCAGCGCGAACAGTTCGGATACCTCTCGCACGACATCACCGCGCTTACGACCGCAACCGCGGACTTTTCCGAAGCACGCTACGGATGGCGCCCGAACCCCGACAATATCTTTGCAGTCGCCGACGTCGTCCGCGGTGTCACGCTCGCGGTTGAACGCTTCACCCGCCCCGATTCCGCAATTGTCGTCCCCACTCCCGCTTATATGCCGTTCTTCCAGGTAGGTCCCGCGCTGGGACGTGAGACAGTGTGCATTCCCACGCTTGCCGACGGCCCGGATCTCGGCGCCCTCGAACGCGCCTTCGCCGACGGTGCCGGTTGCCTGATCTTGTGTAACCCGAATAATCCTCTCGGCTTTACCTACTCCCCCGAAAAACTTCGTGAGATTACTGATTTAGCCGCTCGCTTTGGTGCGCGCGTTATCTCAGACGAGATTCACGGCCCAGTTGTTCTAGATGGCACTCACACTCCAACCGCGTCGGTGTCGGATACCGCGGCGGCCGTGACTATCACGGTGACTGCTACCTCGAAGGGCTGGAATACCGCCGGCCTCAAGTGTGCGCAGATCATCTTTAACGACGAAGATGCCAAAACCTGGCTGGAGCTGCCCTTCATTGTTCGCGAAGGCGCTTCTATTCTTGGTGTCGCCGCGGCCACCGCCGCCTACAGCGATGGCGTGCCCTGGCTGGACAATTTTGTCGATGTCCTGCGCACCAACCGTGAGACTCTGCGAACACGTTTGTCCACTATTGCGCCGCAGGCTCGCTTTACCCCACCGCAAGCATCATTTTTGGCGTGGTTGGACTTGGGTGACGTGCCTGGTGTTGTCAGTGAGGACCCAGCTGCGTGGCTGGTTGAAAACGCCAAAATAGCACTCAACCCCGGCTTCGCATTCGGCGAAGGCGGGGCTGGGCATGTGCGGCTTAACTTTGCGACCTCCCCGGAAATCCTCGGTGAGGCCCTGGACCGTCTTGACGCGGCCCTGCGCTTGTAGTTGACGTTTTAGTTGGTGACAGTGACGCTGCCGTCGGCGTTGACAACAACGTTGGCGGCCAGAGCGCGAGCCAGGTTCATGCGAACGTGCTGGCCCTCACCGTCAGTGCGATCGAGCGGGTAGCCGGATGGGATTGCGGTCTGAGCGAGGACGGAGCTGCGCTGTTCCTCAGTCAGCTGCGGGAAGCGGGTCTCCAGCAAACCTGCGTACCGCTTCGGAACAACAACTGGCTCGTTAGCCGGGCCAACCTGCTTGAAGTCGTAGGTCATGCGTTCGGTGTACTGCTGAACGGCAGCTGCGGTGCTCATGTACGGAGTGTCCTTGGCAACGCAGTTGGCGATGGTGTCGCCACAGCGGTACTCGAGCTCCGTACGCAGCTCATCCATGGCTTCTTCGATGAGTGGGCGGAACTCTGGGTCTGCCCAACGATCAGCTGCGGCCTGGTTGCCCATCATGCGGCCGCCCATAACGTCCAGCGGGTAGTGGACGCCCATGACAAGGCGAGAATGACCAGCCTCGGACGCACGCGCCTGAATCTGCGGTGCAACCTCCGGCAGCATCATGGCCAGCATGGTTGAAGTCCATGCAGCCTTGTTGGTGTGGCCCGACGGGTAGGACGGGGTGGTCGAGTACGGGTCGTCCTGACCTTCGCGGTAGTAGCGCTCGATGCGCTCCGGCGCCACCACAAACGGGCGATCGTAGCCGTAGACGTACTTCTCGAAGAAGGTCGAGCTGACCAGACCGCCGCCGCGAGCAAGGTTGCCGGACAGCAGGGCCTTTACCTTCGGCAGGCGATCCTCGTCATAGGCATCACGGAAGTGCTGGCCCAGGTTTGCACCGAAAGCAGTGGAAATATTGGCCAGTGGGTCCAGGTAGTCGTCATCAAGAGCGAGTTCCTGTGCCTGCGGGTCATTCTTGGCAGCGTTGTTAATGCGGACGACCGTTTCGAGGTTCTGGTCCATAACCTCTGGGTGGTTCTTCTCCAGCTCCACGAAAGGATGCACAACGTAGAAGTAGAACCAGTTATCGGTGGCGGCATCCGACGGGTACGCGCGTGCAATCTGGTCCGGGCGATACGAGGTTGGCTTCGGCGCATTCGGGTCGGTGTTTTCACCGGAAGATGACGGCAGCGAGATGGAATCCGGGACCTCGAAGCCACCGCCGGGGAGCTTGATTCCCTCTGGAGCTGCCACATTAGCTGGAAGATCAGAAACAGAGTCCAGGCGGTTGCCGTGCTCGGCCAACGGGTTGACCGGAGCTGCCACGGCCGTTGCCGGTGTAAGCCCCATTACAACTGCCACTGCTGCGGTAGCAGCGCCGACGCGAGTACGTGTTGCAGTGCGCTTGTGCGGCTTCAAAGAAGACACTGAAGCATTCCTTTCCAGATTGCTGCGTGGGAGGCACCAGTTGTGAAGTGCTCTATAAGCCAAGGTCTGACAAAATCTTCACTTATGTTAAGCGCACTGTGAGGTTTCGGCGCGTTGAAAAGAAACAAGTTTTCAAAATGCTAGCGCCGATCGTGGGAGCTTTCCCCCTCAGACTCCGGGTTTTCACTGATAAATGCATAAAAGAAACCGGTTGGCGGGAGAAACGCCCGTCAACCGGTAAGAACTCAATACTCGCCCCAAACGGGGCTAAAAGCGTGGACTACTTGGAGTAGTCGTAGAAGCCACGGCCGGACTTGCGGCCGAAGTGACCCGCCTCAACCATGCGCTTGAGCAGTGGAGGTGCCGCGTAAGTCGGCTCCTTGTACTCATCGAACATGGCATCGGCAATGAACTTGATGGTGTCCAGACCAACCATGTCGGCCAGAGTCAGCGGACCCATCGGGTGCGCACAGCCATTGACCATTCCGGCATCGATGTCTTCTGCAGTAGCAATGCCGTCCTGCAGCATGCGAATAGCGCCGAGGATGTACGGAACGAGTAGGGCGTTGACGATGAAGCCCGAGCGGTCCTTCGCACGAATGACAGTCTTGCCCAGCGCCTCGGAAGCGTACTCGTACGCGCGCTCCGATTGAACATCACCCGTAGTCAGGGTAACGACATGCTCTACCAGCGGCAGAACCGGAACCGGGTTGAAGAAGTGCAGACCCATGACGCGCTCCGGGCGCTTAGTGGCTGCAGCAATGGACTGAATCGGCAGCGAGGAGGTGTTGGAAGCCAAGATGGCATCGTCCGACTCAACAATCTCATCGAGCTGCGAGAAGACGCTGGCCTTTACTTCCGGGTTTTCCACGATGGCCTCGATGACCAGCTCACGGTCAGCGAAGTCTTCCAGCTTGGTGGTGAAGCTGATACGGCCCATAATCTCATCACGTGCGGACTGCTCCAGCTTGCCACGGGAAACGGCCTTATCCAGCGACTTTTCAATACGGGCGCGGCCGGACTCGAGAAACTCCTCTTTGGCCTCCCAGACCTTGACATCACTGCCGGCCTTCGCACAGACCTCAATGATGCCGGAGCCCATCTGACCGGCGCCGACGATGCCTACTCGCGAGATGCTATTTGCCATTGGCGTATTTTCCTACCTTCTACTCTGGGTTATTAGTCAGCATTGTGCTTCATCCGAGTGCGCATTCGCTTGACGACGATCACAGCGCACTGGCTTTATTTACACGCTACTCACTTCCCCGGTTCCCCGGGCACGCTTTGCAGGACTTTTTACTTGAATTTCCCCCACGAGGTTTGGGCAGCGGCTAGTACTGCATACGTTTTTCCAGCGCCTGCTGAATATCTTCCAGCTGCTGCTGAGAAGAGCGTGCCAATTCTTGCAGGTCGTTTCCGCCATGCTTTTCCAGTTCTTCCCACTGGCCGAGCATCTTATCGAGGCTGCCTTCCATCAACGTCAGATAAGCCATATCTGCGTGTGGCCCCTCCTCGTTTTCGAGGCGAGTCATGGTGGCGGTGTCGAGCTTGGTCTCAGACGGATCGACATCGACGCCGAGAGTCTTGACTAGCTGCGATTCCTCTTCAGCAAAGATTGGCTCCGCCTGCTGCGCAATCTTTCGGGTCTCTTCCGAGACCGTTTCCTTCGCAATTAGCGTTTGCGATGCTTTCTTCAGCGCCGCAGTATCCGCCGCCAGCTGAGCCAAGTTATCCCGAATAGCGGCGGTGGAGGCAACAGCACTCGGCGCCTGGCTTGACTGATGTTGGCTGCCCTCCAAAGCTGCCTCATCGCTGTCCCCACAGGCACTGAGTCCAACGACGAGCGCAGAGGCCAGCACCGCAGAGCCAATACGCAGGCCGCGTCCAATCAGAGAATAGGTGTCGCTGCTGGAAGCGGCTGCGCCATCGCGAATGGTGTCTGAGGACATTAGTCGACCTGCAGCTCGCCCATGCGATCCCAGTCCTGCTTATCTGGCAGTACCTGCGAGACAATCTTCGGGGTCTCAGCGAGCAGCGGCTTCATCGCCTCAAGGCCCTTGGCGAAGTGCTCGGAATTGACGTGGGCTTCACCAGCGTCATCATCGAATGCCTCGACGAGAATGTACTGGTTGGGGTCTTCTACGCTGCGGGACCATTCAAACCACTTGTTGCCAGCCTCTGCGCGGGTGGCAGCGGTGAACTCAGCGACGTGGTCCATCCATTCGTCGGCAAACTCCGGCTTAACTTGGTAATTCACAACGATGAAAATCATGTCGCCCACTGTATGCGCGTCCAAGCAGAATTGCACCCTTCGACGAATAGAGTTTCGCTGAGAATTTTTCTTACGCTGACCTCAGGTGACAGTTATATTGGTTTGTATGATGAACACTCCGCTCATTCTCACGTACCAAGATAAGACCCCACGCATTCATTCCAGCGCCTGGATTGCGCCCGGCGCGGTCATTATCGGTGATGTCGAAATCGGTGCGGATAGCTCCGTGTTCTACGGTTCTGTTCTCCGAGGTGACGTCGCACCGATCCGCATTGGCCAGCGCACCAATATTCAGGACAACTCCACAGTCCATGTCGACCGGGGCGTGCCCACGATTCTCGGCGATGATGTCACCGTCGGACACATGGCCTTGGTCCACGGCACCACGGTTGAAGATGGTTGCCTCATCGGTATGAAGTCCACCCTGCTTTCGCGTTCCCGTATCGGCGCTGGCAGCCTCATTGCCGCAGGTGCCGTGGTGTTGGAAGATCAGGTTATCGACCCCAGGTCGCTGGCTGCAGGTGTTCCCGCCAAGGTGCGTCGTCAACTCTCGGCTGAGGAAGCAGAGGGCTTCATCGCCCATGCAGGGCGCTACGTGGAAACAGCGTCCAACCACCGCCACCTCCGCGAGGTCGACCTGGATATGGTGACTTTTAACTAGACCACAGTCGCGCCCGCCGCGGCCAATTCCGCTAGTGCAGCCTTGCCGCGCTCCGGGTCCACCGCCGCGACCTGATTGCTCAAAACGCGGACGGAAAAGCCCTCCTTGAGACCATCCAGCACAGTGGCGCGGACGCAGTGGTCAGTCGCAACACCCACCACATCGATTTCTTCGATGTCAGAGGCGCGGAGAGCGTCGGCAAGCGAAACGCCAGCCTCCGTTGTTCCCTCAAAACCGGAGTAAGCGGCGGCGTACTCCCCTTTCGTAACATCGATGCGCACAGCAGCGGGGTTGAGCTGCTCAAAAAACGCGATGGCGCGCTGCATGCCGGGGTGAATTTCCGCACCCGGGGTACCTTCGACACAGTGTTTCGGCCAGGTATCGACGTAATCCGGGGTTTCAGAGAAGTGAGTGCCTGGGTCGATGTGATTGTCACGGGTGGTCGCAAGAACCGAGTACTTGTTCGCTGTGCCCGCGACATGCAGATATGTAGCGGTGTACGCTGCCTCAGCACCGTCGACGGCAAGTGCGCCGCCGGCGGAAAAATCATTTTGAGCGTCGACGATTACCAGTGCCATGCGGGGACGCGCCGGGCGCTGCTGTTCCTCGGAGTGGGCGTCGTTGCTGGTGTCTGCCCCGGTGTCCGCGTTATCGGCGTTGTCCGCGTTGACCTGTCGGTAGATTTCGGAGAAGGAAGCGTTCATGGCCTATATCTTGCCACGTGCTCACATTCAGAGGAGCACGCCAACTATCGATAGGACATCGACGCCCTACCGACAACAAAGAGTCAATCCGGGAAAGCGGTTAAAATTGCTCCGGTAATTCTTTGATACGACGACGACTCCTGGTCGCGTCCTCCAATGCGGGAGGTTTTTATGGCAGGCGGACTTGTCGCGCTGCTTGACGACGTTGCCACGATTGCACGGGCTGCAGCGGCAACAACAGACGATATTGCGGCTGCGGCCGGCAAGGCTAGCGCTAAAGCCGCCGGTGTTGTGGTTGACGACGCTGCGGTGACGCCTAAATTCGTCGAGGGTGTCTCACCGAAACGCGAGCTGCCGATTATTTGGCGTATCGCCAAGGGCTCCTTGGTCAATAAAATTGTCATTATTCTGCCGATTGCGCTGCTGCTCAGTCAGTTTCTGCCTTGGGCGCTGACGCCGATTTTGATGCTCGGTGGCTCATACCTGTGCTTTGAGGGCATGGAAAAGGTCTGGGAGAAGATTAAGCACCGGATCTCTCCCGATCAGACTGAGCAGGAACGGATGGAGGCGGCGACCAACCGCACACCGAAGAATGAAGATTCGCTGGTGAAGTCTGCAATTTTCACCGACTTAATTCTCTCTGCGGAAATCATGGTGATTTCTCTCAATGAGGTCGCTGATCAGCCGCTGCTCAACCGCGCGCTGATTCTTATCGTGGTGGCACTCATCATCACGCTTGCGGTCTACGGCGTGGTGGGCTTCTTGGTCAAGATTGATGACATTGGCCTGCACCTGCAGTCCAAGGAGTCAGCCGGTATCAGCAAGTTTGGTGCGGCGCTGGTCAAAGCCATGCCAATCGTTCTGAACACGATCGGCATTATCGGCACGTTTGCCATGTTGTGGGTCGGTGGCCACATCATGGTGGTCGGTCTCGACGAGCTGGGCTGGCACCTCCCCTACCAGCTGGTCCACAACCTTGAGCAGCTGTTTACCGGTGGCTTCCTCGGCTGGTTGGCCAACACCACCGGCTCACTGATTTTCGGCACTATCTGGGGTGCAATCATTGTGGCGATTGTCGCCGTGCTGCCATTCGGCCACGGCAAGCACGACAAGTCTGACCAGGAAAATGCAGCGAAGGCCTCTGCCTAGGAAAGCTGACGCTTAGGAGTAGGTGACCTCACCGTCGACGTAGACCCAACGCCGCGCACGACGAACAAAACGGGAACGCTCGTGCATCGTGCCGACACCGTCATGGTCATGAAAGGCCGCTTCAAATTCCACGATGCCTTCGCGGTCGTCCTCGCCACCATCGACAGTGTTGATGATGGTGAGTCCTTCCCATTCGACACCGTCATCGACATTGATAACTTCCGGGCGGTAGCGCGGATGCCACGTCCGCCAGATGTAATCCGCCTCGTGGGCAGCGTAAGCGCTGTACCTCGCTGCCATCAGCTCAGCTGCCGTCAAAGCCTCCCGCTCACCGCGGTGCAGCGGGCCACAGCACTGCCCGTAGAGTCCCCCACCACACGGGCACAAATCGGAATCAGTAACGCGGGCGCGAGCGAAAAATGCGTTCCCGCTTCCTGCTCTAGCACCGTTTCCTGCTCCCAATCCGGCCTCCGTTACAGCACTGTTTTCTCTTAACTGCCGACCCATAGTCGCCAGCCCCTCCCCAATCTCACACGTGGTACTAAACACGTCCTAACAACGTCTTTACATACCTACCAATTGGCCGGCAGCGCCGCTAGTCGGTTTAGCCCCGAGAGGCTTGACGACGGCTAACGCGTCGCCCTCGGCATTCCTTCCGCAAAGCCCGCAGCGGATTGAATTCCCACCACTGCCCGCTCAGCGAACTGCTCGATGGTGGCCGAACCCGCGTATGTAAACGAAGAACGTACACCCGAGATAATGCGATCGATCTGGTCCTCCACACCTTCGCGGCCGGGCTCCAGGTAGATTTTCGCAGTCGAGATGCCCTCTTCGAACATCTCACGCCGGGCCTTCTCAAAGGCCTCTACCTGCGCATTTCGGCTCTCCACCGCACGGTGTGAAGCCATGCCAAAGGACTCCTTGAACATGCGCCCGTCGACGTCCTTCTGGACATCTCCTGGGGACTCGAAAGTGCCGGCAAACCACGAGCCAATCATCACGTTGGACGCACCCGCAGCCAACGCAAGCGCAACATCGCGAGGATCCTTCACTCCACCGTCAGCCCAGATATGCACGCCGCATTCACGAGCAGCTGCAGCGCATTCGAGCACGGCGGAGAACTGTGGACGCCCAACACCGGTCTGCATTCGGGTTGTGCACATCGCACCCGGACCGACGCCGACCTTAATAATGTCGGCTCCCGCCTCCGCTAGATCGCGAACACCATCGGCGGTCACGACATTGCCAGCGGCAATTGGCACAGGCGGGTTGAGCGCGCGGACTCGTCGTAAAGCACCGAGCATCGATTCCTGATGACCGTGCGCGGTATCGACAACGAGCACGTCGGCGCCTGCATCGAGCAGTGTCTTCGCGCGCCCTTCAACATCACCGTTGATGCCGAGCGCCGCACCGACGCGCAGCTTTCCCTCAGCATCAACAGCGGGCTTGTAAAGCGTCGCACGCAGCGCGCCCTTACGCGTGAGAATACCCACCAGCGCACCATCGGCGTCCACCACCGGAGCGAGCTTGCGCCCGGATGCAGTGAGCTGGTCGAAGGCGTCACGGGGCTCAATATCGGCCGGAAGCGTAAATAGCGAAGTGGACATGAGCGTCCCCACCTGCGCAAAGTTGTCAACGCCCGCAAGATCACGGCCGGTGATCAGACCAACCGGTTTGTTGTCTTCCACCACCACTGCCGCACCGTGCGCGCGCTTCGGCAGAAGATGGCGCGCATACCCCGCGGTGTGGTGAGGCTTGACGACGATCGGGGTGTCGAAAACCAGCCCAGCGGACTTGACCTTGCGAATAGTCTCAGCGGCAATATCAGCTGGAACGTCCTGCGGCAGGATGGCAATTCCGCCTCGGCGGGCGGTGGTTTCGGCCATCCGGCGCCCGGAGATGGCCGTCATATTGGACACCACAATCGGAATGGTTGTGCCGGTGCCATCATTAGTGGACAAATCGACACCCATGCGAGAGCCGACGGATGACTTCGACGGCACCATGAACACATCGCTGTAGGTCAGCTCGTAGGGCACGGACTGATTGTTGAGGAATTTCACATACCCCAGGATATGCTGATTTTTCCGGCGCGCACGGTGAGAGTGCACAGAGGTGAGCATCAGTGGCCGGCCTTGCCTGGTGTAGGTTCGAACGGGACTCCACTGACTCAACTGGGATTACCTTTCCCAGGAAAGATGCTTAGCAAACTCTGATGAAAACGCCGATCAAAGATTACCTTTCCGAAATCGTCGAATCCGTCCGCCCCGATGAGTCTGGCGAGGTGGCGGACTATATTCCCACCCTTGCTGAAGCTAATCCCGACCGCCTGGCACTAGCTATGACCACGGTGTCAGGCCGCACCTACACCGCGGGCGATACCGATACTGAATTCACGATTCAGTCGATGTCCAAGCCCTTCGCTTATGCCGCAGCCATCACTGAGCACGGCAAAGACAAAATCGACAGTATTGTGGGCACCGAGCCTTCCGGTGAGGCCTTCAACGAATTGTCGTTGGAGCAAGGCACGCACCGACCAAAGAATCCGATGATTAACGTCGGCGCACTGGCGATCAACCAGTTCGTATGCCAGCCAGGTGCCAACTGGAAGACTCGCACCAAGCACATGGTGGAGCTTCTCTCAACTTTGGCTGGCCGCAAGCTCCGCGTTGACTACGACGCCTATGAAAGCGAAATGGACTCCGCGCATCGAAACATGTCCATCGCGCATATGCTGGCAGCTTACGGTTTTATCGAAACCACGCCCCACGATGCTGTCCGCGGCTACACCGCACAGTGCTCCGTGCTGGTCAACACCCACGATGTCGCCATGATGACCGCAGTGTTGGCCAACGGCGGCGTTAACCCGGTTACCAACCAGACTGTGCTCGGCCGCTCGGTTGTTCGCCGAGTCTTGTCCGTGATGGCTATTGCCGGCATGTACGACGAGGCCGGTGAATGGTTTACCGAAGTCGGAATTCCCGCCAAGAGCGGTGTCGCCGGCGGCTTGCTGGGCGCGCTGCCTGGACAGGCGGGTCTCGCAGCCTTTTCGCCGCGATTGAACGACCACGGCAACAGCGTCCGCAGCATTGCCATCTTCCGGAAGCTCTCCGAAGATTTGGGTCTTCATCTCATGGATGCCGATGCGATTGGTTCGCGTGCGCTGCGCGGTACGCGCGTCAGCAATGGCCGCTCGATCATCGAGATTCAGGGGCCAGTCAACTTCACTGCGGCCGAGATTGTTCTCAACAGGTTGGCGACTTCCACACCGTCGGAAAGCGAAGTTGTCTTCGACGTCAGCCGCGTTGGCGTTGTCAACCCGGTGGGGCGCACGTTGATTCTGGAAGCGATGCGACGTCTGAGCCACGAGGGCAAGGAGATCTTGTTCTACGACCCGGAGGGCGTACTGCCGAACCCAGATATGGGCGAGGGGCTACTGCCGGTCATTCTCCAGGATGCGCCGTAAACTACGCTAACCGAAATCTAATATGGATGGCGTTCGGGTAGTCTTGAACGATCGTAACGCCCGAAAGACAGCAGCGCGATAGCAACCGGAGGGATATAAATGCAGGTCAGCGATGTAGCATTAGTCTTCGAGGGCGGAGGGACTCGCAATAGTTACACGGCACCTTTCGTCGAACGGCTACTTCGCGAGGACATCGATGTCGGTTGGGTCGGCGGGGTAAGCGCCGGTGCCTCTCACGTAGTCAATTACCTTTCCCAGGATATCCAGCGCTCTATAAATAGCTTCACTGACTTCATTGCACAGCCGGCCAGCAGCGGCTGGCGCCCAATGTTGCGCGGGCGCGGCTATTTCGATGCCGAGTACATCTATGAAGACGCGGGGCTTCCCGACGGCGCCATGCCCCTGGATTACGAGACTTTTAAGAACAATCCAACTCCCTATCGGATTTCTGCTGTCCGAGCGGATACGGGCGAGACCATCAACTGGGGGCCGGACGATATCCCAGATCTACCCACGCTGATGAAGTACACTCGCGCCAGTTCGACGATTCCGGGCGTCATGCGTATGCCCTATATTGATGGCGTTCCCTTCGTCGACGGTGCACTGGGATCATCAGGCGGTATCCCAATCGATGCCGCAGAAGCCGACGGCTTTAAGAAGTTCCTCATCGTTCTGACCCGTCCGAAGGGATTCCGCCGCACCACCCCTAAGCGCCCACAGCTGCTGCGACAGATTTTCCGCAGTAACCCGGTGGTGGCTGAGCTACTTATCACCAGGCACGAGCGCTACAACGCCTCTCTCGATTGGGCTGCTGAGCTTGAACGAAAAGGCCAAGCATATGTTTTCTACGCCAATAATATGAGCATCACAAAGGCGGAGCGGAAGCGGTCGAAGCTGATACACAACTACAAGCTCGGCCGGGCGCAAGCCGATGCCGAATGGCCAGCAATTCGAGAGTTCATGGGCTTGTAGCTTCCGCCACCTTTAGGAAGCTTTTCGTTCATTCCTCTTTACTGCGTACGTAACCTTGTGTTAACCTTTGCGTAGCGAACAACCTCGTTAGGTAAGGCTCCTATATCTACATAGGCCGCTGCCCTGCACTTTATCGAGAGTTTCGAAAGACTCCCGAGGCAAGGGTCCATCTCAAGTGGCCACCTTTAGTTACGGCATTACATTGCCAACACTCATAGGCGAAGGAGCTATAATTTTTCAATCAACAGAAGTTCCCTCCTAGCAAAGGAGCTGGGATACCTGGAAAAGGATCCACAATGACACAGACACAGAACACCATCGCCAACTTCTTCAAGCCGAAGTCTTCAATCAGCCCGTACAGCCTCCTGCCCGACACCGTAAGCATGCACATGACGGATTCTTACATTGCGCTGCCGGAGGACATCACTGTCGGTGAGGCACTGAGCACCTACGCAGCTGAATTTGCTGGTCTCGATGACGATACCTGTGTCTTCCTCGTCGACGATGAAGGCTACCTGACCAGCGATATTACACTGAAGGAACTCCGCGAATACGCCGACCGCGGTGCCTACATGAACACCGTCGGCGCTCCTGTGAAGGTCTTCGTCAAGCCCGAGGATCCAGCTGCTATCAGGGCTCGCCAGCTTATCGACGGGCGTCGCAGCGAGCTGCCCGTCGTCAGCAGCGGCAAGCTGGTAGGGGTTCTTACCGACCGCATCTCTGAGCGTATTCTTGGCAGGACTAAGGCAGCTAAGAAGGCAAAGAAGTCTAAGGGATTCTTCTCACCGATTACCGCGTTTTTCGGTGCCGCCAATAACTAGAGCGACTAACTTGGGTAGGCAACCCGAGTAACTCAATAGGCCAGCTAGCGTTTGTTAGCTGGCCTATTGTTGTTACCACACTGTTCTATCCCCAAAAGATGAGAGTCGACAGGAGGCAAATCGTGGCACGAGACTGGATTCGGGTAGCCCTGGGCATGTTCGCTGTTGCATTTGGCGCCAACCTCTTTGCCCCACTCCTGCCCGCGTATCGAATAACCGATGCTCTCAACCAGTCCCAGGTCACCTTTCTCTTCGCCATCTACGTCGCAGGGCTCATCCCCGCACT
This sequence comes from Corynebacterium sp. HMSC074C05, assembly GCF_001838325.1. Classification (NCBI taxonomy): domain Bacteria; kingdom Bacillati; phylum Actinomycetota; class Actinomycetes; order Mycobacteriales; family Corynebacteriaceae; genus Corynebacterium; species Corynebacterium sp. HMSC074C05. The sequence continues at coordinate 106,337 of NZ_KV836284.1, read as the reverse complement.
ACTCATCTGCGGCCCACTTTCCGACCGACTCGGCCGTCGCGCCATCATCCGGCCCGCACTCATAACCTCTGCCGCCGGCTCCGTCGTCCTACTCACCGGCGTCTGGTTCCACTTCCCATCACTGCTGATAGGACGCCTTGTCGTCGGCATTTCGATGGGTATGGTAATGGCCGCCGGCGCCTCGTGGATTAAAGAGATTGCGCCCGTCGCACCTCAAATTTCCGCTCGGCGCGCAACCGTTGCGCTCTCCGCCGGGTTCTCCCTCGGCCCCCTGGCTTCCGGGTTGGTCGCGGAGTTTGCTCCCCGCCCTGATGTCATCCCCTATCTTGTTCATCTCGCACTGCTGCTTGGCATCACACCACTGACATGGAACGCTTCCGGCGGACTGCCAACCTCAGCGCACAGCGACACCCCGCAACGGTTCTTCTCCTCTGCCACCCTAAGCCCGAGATTCCTGTGGGCAGTCGCCGCTTGGGCACCGTGGGTCTTCGGTGCCGCGTGCACATCGTTCGTCGTCCTTCCGACAATCGCCGAATCCAGCTACCCCATTGCCTTTGCCGGACTCATCGCCTGCATCACGATGGGCACCGGCGTTCTGGTGCAACCACTGGTCACTCGAATCAGTTCCAGCAGCTTTATCCCGCCAGCTATTTTCGGTCTTGGCTTAACGACGGTCGGAATGTTGCTCAGCCTCATCGTCGCACTCACCCAGAACGTGTGGAGCGTTTTCCCCGCCGCTCTGACCCTCGGTGCCGCATATGGCGTAATGATGGTCTCCGGTCTCCGCGAAGTGCAAATTATCGCACCGCCAGCCGAGTTGGGTGCTGCCACCGCTATCTACTATTCGCTGACCTATGTTGGTTTCTTCGCTCCTTTTGTTATTTCTTTCGCAGCGCCGAAATTCGGGTTTGTGCCCGTTTTCGTCTTCGGTGCGATCATTGCAATGGTCTCCATGTATCCCGTGGCAAAGGTTGCGCAGTCTGCGGTGAGGTCCGACGGAGCGTCGTAAAGCAGACGCGACTGAAATTCTTGTTTTGGGGAAGCGAGCTGAGACGAGCTCTTGTATTCTTTCTTTCACAAAAGCTTGGCTCCGGCCCAGGGCTCCTGGGCGGGTTGCATAGGTTGTTGAAATTCAGCTCGATGGAATGAGGAATCATGAAGCAGCGCAGCTCTGGAATGTGGGAGAAGTTTGCGACAACTGTAGTGGCGGGTCTGGCAAGCGCCGCGTTGCTCACAGCATGTGGCTCGGGGGAAGAAAGCAGCAATGCCGGTGGTGAGGCAGGCAAAGAGTCGACCAGCAAGATGACGAAAGCAGATGGGTCAGCTCCTGCTGCAGCCGAAGATCAGCTCCTACTCACAAATGAAGTTCAAGGGGCGGACTTCTCCGGAAACAAGATCACCGGGTTCAAAGATGCCATGGAGATGTTTTCGGAAGATTCCATGAAGTTTGAACCGGCCGAATGCGCCACTTTCACCAACTCAACTGAGGAATTGGAGAATGCTGCCGGCGCTTACACGGACATTAAGGAAGAGAACGTCACTGTCAGCGTCTCGATATTGAAGAATCCTGAGGCGTACCAGAAGTACGAGGACAGCCTCGAAAAGTGCTCCGACGTGACGGCTACGATGGATGCTTCCGACATTCTGAAAGACTCCATGGAAGGTCAGGAGATTTCTCCTGAGATGCAGGACATGTTTAATGACATGGACATGACGACCACAATGAAACTGCACCGAGAAAAGTGGGAGCCAAATCTTTCCGTCAAGCCAGCTGAGTTCACTGCACACGAGACCAGTGCGAACATCAACGCCGGTGGCACGGATACTACGGCCACCAGCTACGACATTGTCGGGATCGTCAATGGCGTAATGGTAATGGTGTCCGCCGCCCCGACTCCGGATGTACCAACTGGCAACATGGAAAACACGACGGATCCCATGCAGATTCCAGAGGCAACTCCGGAGTCTAAGGAAGCGGCAAAGAAGCGTGCCTTGGAGGTCTTCGATGCCCAGGCAAAGAAGATTATGGATGCTGCTTAGTTTTTCTTCTTAGCCTACTGTTTTCTGAAACCACAGTTTTTGCGAAATAGCGGGACGCAATCGCTGAGGAGCATCAGCACACAAGTACCGGAGTCCCCCTAGAACTCCGTCAATTCCTGCACTTTGGGACTCCAGAACGCAGCTCGTGGCGCGTTGAGAGTTTTAAAGTGCGGGTTCGTTATTTCGTCAAGTGCGCGCACGTAGTCCGGCACAATATCCCGTGGAATTCTCAGGCCCATGGTCAGGTGCGGAATCCAGCGGGAGCCGCGGCCGTCAGGGTTGAGACGACTGATTGCGCGAGCAGCCTCTTCCAGCTCATCGCTTGTTTCTAATAACCATGCGACAGTCTGTTTACTCTTTGTGCCGAACACTACCGTTCCTACCCTGCGAAACTCTGCTGGCATAAGCGGAGGGAGAATTTCGGCTGCTCGTTGGATTACCACTGGGCGCATGGTCGGCGCGAACGTGACCGTGATGTGCGGCTTCTGATTCTGCTGCGGTAAGCCACTCTCTGCGAGTTGCGCAAAGATTTCTCTTACTTGCGTCTCTTGCTCAGGCAGAAGGTACATCAGGATGTTATCGGGTGACACCATGTGATGTTTACTCCTCCCCTATTGCTGTCGGTCGACCCACTTGAAGCACTGACGAAGGGCGCCATTACTAGAGCTCTTCATCTAAGGCACTCAGAACCTTGCACTCCAGAGCATAGCGTAAGGATTTTCCACAATTTATAACCTACCTATAGGAATTTCTAGCCTCTTATTATTTCTCCTGGTAAAAACACCTTTTTATTGGGATAATGGGGATGGGCAGGCTACCTGAAAGCTCTCTAGACCATCTTCAAAGACAGTGTGGAGTGACGGCCAATTCTCCACGCTGCACAAATACCGACACGGCTGGAAAGGTAAGTAAAGACATGGCACGGAAACCTAAAAAGACTACGCCCCCGAAGAATCAAAAGCTGGTGAAGAGCAAGGCAAGCTTCAGTCGCGACGAGCTCGCTGATTTGCTGGAGACGCTGGCGGCTCGCATCCGCGCCGGGGAAATGACTCTCGGCACTGGCAAGTCCGCGGTGACGATGACCATGCCAACATCGTTTAATACCACGATGGAAGTTGTCGATTCCCGAAAGCGCGCTGGCATTGAGCGCGAGCTGGAGCTGGAAATTGACTGGATGGTCGACGAGGCTGGCGAGCCCGTCGAAAAGCCAGGACCAGCATCTGGCTTCGCAATCTCCTAGCAGGCTTGTTGCTGTCCGGTTTGTTCCGCGCAGCGCAGTAACCTGCATCGAAGGCGGCGTTCCACTGCTTGTACTGGTCGCCGAAACGGACAACAACCATGTCCGCCTTCTCAATCAGAGTACGGGTGCGAATGGAGTTGACCTTCGAGGACTGGTGATCATGCCAGAATCCCGCAGGCGCCTCCCCCAGGTGGTCACACACGGGCCGAGTGTTTCTCGGGTTGTAACGCCGTCTATGCACGCTTCGAGTTAATGGGATCAGGCTTTTGACAGCAGCGACATCGGCCCAGCGGCCAGGGTGATGCTGCCCAATCTGCCGCACAATGAACTCCTGCACGCCGAGGAGCGCCCGTCGCCGAAACAACTCATTACCGCTCGTCATTTCCGCAGGTCACAGTAAACAGACCTGAGTCGTTTTGGTCGATTTTGCGTCCTTTGGCCGTCATTTACCGCTGCGACACTGGCCGACAAGCGAGCCGTCGTCAAGCAACACCCAATTACACCCGTCAGGCACCCACGCCTCCCCACATCGCATGAGGTGACGCTAACCTAATTCAGGAAAATTCGCGACGAAGGGAACGCGCATGGCCAAGGGCAAGAAAGGCGACAAGGGCAAGAAGAAGGACGCCGCCAAAGCCGCGAAAAAGGCTGCGGCAACGACCTCGCTACGTCTGCCCGAATACTCGAAGGCCGAGGCCAAAGCCGCGAAAAAGCTCGCCGGCAAGGACCCCTTCAAACTGGCTGCGATGACACCGAAGAAGAAGTGCTGCAAATCCGGCATCCGCTGCCTGCGCTGCCCCGTGGTGCTACACAAGCTCAATCGCGAGATCAAAAACGGCGAAGTCGACCATGCCGCCCTGCTGCTCGTCACTGCGAAAGCCCGGATCCGGTAGCCGGCCCTCGCCCCCAGCCCGCCGTCAGGCCCGACCCATGAGCAGTGGTGTCGCGCTCTGTATGACACTGGTACCGGTTCTCCTGGGCTACCTGCTCTTCGGACACCGGCTCACGCACGTCACTCCAAGCACCGCGACAACGCTCCAGCGAACTCCCGCCAGGTCAGGAAGTTTTATTCCCCCGACATGAGGCCTCGGCCAGAACCGGGAATGTGACCGTCGGAGGATGGCACCTTGTGTATCCTTTGAGTGTCATTGAGCCCTGAAGGAGCAAGAAAGTAGTATGACCCGCCCCTCCTCCGCCGCCTCTACGGTGGGCATCCGGTCCCGTGCCCTGCGTTTCGCACCGCGCCGCTCGGACTGGTCCCGCGCGACAATCGGGCGCGACCTCTCGGCAGGCCTCATGGTGGCCCTCGTCGCCCTCCCCCTCGCACTCGGCTTCGGCGTTGCGTCCGGTGTCGGCGCGGCGGCCGGAATTACGACGGCCATCGTCGCGGGTATCCTGGCCGCAGTCTTCGGCGGTAGCAATGTCCAGGTAAGCGGCCCGACCGGCGCAATGACCGTCGTGTTAATCCCCATCGTGGCCAACCATGGTGCCGATGGGGTGCTCGTCGTCGGCGTGCTGGCGGGGCTCATGCTGCTCTTGCTGGCGTTCACCGGCGCTGGCCGCGCGATGAAGTACATGCCGTTACCTGTCGTCGAAGGTTTCACCGCCGGTATTGCGTTAATCATCGGCCTCCAACAGCTGCCCGCAGCACTCGGCGTTGACGTGGACGGCGAGAAAGTCCTCGGGTTGGCGTGGGGCTCGATCAAAGCTTGGTTAGATGCTCCGGCATGGCAGGCGCCGGTGATGACCATTGCGGTGGCGGCTGGAATCGTGCTTGCTGCGCGCGTTCGTAGCGGCTTCCCCGCGGCGCTGGTGTTGGTAGCTGCCGCGACGGCCATCAACATGCTGGCAGACAGCGGCCTGAAGACAATCGGGTACATCCCGTCGACGTTGCCTGCCCCGCGCTGGCCACAGATCCCGTGGGAGCACCTGGATTCGCTTCTGTTGGCAGCAGTCGCCGTCGCAGCTCTCGGCGCGTTGGAATCGTTACTATCTGCGACGGTTGCCGACGCAATGACTGTTGGCGACCGGCACGATCCCGACCGCGAGCTCTTCGGACAGGGCGTGGCCAACGTCGTCGCGCCCCTGTTCGGCGGGATTCCCGCGACCGCCGCGATCGCCCGAACTGCCGTCAATGTGCGGGCAGGCGCAGGCACACGCCTGGCAGCGGTGTTCCATTCGCTGCTCCTGCTCGTCGCCGTACTCGTCGCGGCTCGGTGGGTGGGCGAGATTCCTCTCGCCGCGCTCGCCGGCGTGCTCATCGCCACTGCGATTCAGATGATCCACCCGCGGAACCTCCGCTCGGTGATACGCGCCACCAAGGGCGACGGGGCGACCCTGCTCATCACGGCTGCCGCCACCGTCGTGTTCGATCTTGTCGTCGCCGTGCTCATCGGCCTCGTTATGGCGGGCTTCTTCGCACTGCGCGATACCGCCCGCACGGCGGTATTAGAGGCCGCCCCGCTAGACGAGGGAGACCACCGCGACAAGGAGCGTGAGCTTCTCGACGAGCACATCGCCGCCTTCCGTATGGAAGGCCCCCTCTTCTTTGGTGCAGCGCACGATTTCCTCCTCGAGCTCGCTGATGTCTCGTCGGTCAAGGTTGTCGTGCTCCGCATGCGCTACGTTACGACGATCGACGCCACCGGCGCCCAGATGCTCGCCGACACGATTGGGCGCCTCGAACGCCGCGGTACCAGGGTCTTGCTCGCAGCCACGAAGCCCGAACATATTCCGGTGTTGCGCGAACTCGGCGTATTCGACCAGCTTGCGCACGAGAATCACGTCTTCGACAACACTCTCGACGCCATCGCCCACGCCCGACTGCATGCCTCGCGCATTCAGCATGAAGAGTCTGATGGCGCACCCGCGGCATCGCAGAGTCAATAGCTTGGCTGAGCCAGACAATGGTCACTCCGTCGCAGTCGACCCTGCAATCGTGGGTCCACATCCCCATCGCGCGACGCTTGAAAAACCTTTACACGTTGCACTTAAACTCCACGACGTGTCGTTGCAAAGTCACCTTCTCATTCGTGAAGCCGATGTGAGTGTAATCGCTTGGCGCGTAGCATTGGTGACATGCGCATTTTCACCGTGGGCCACTCCAACCTCGAGTTCGAGGACTTCGCTGAAATGATCAAGGCGGCCGGTGTGGCATCCATCGTGGATGTGCGCAAGCTGCCCGGGTCCAGGAAGTACCCGTGGTTCAACGGCGACCACCTTGCCGAACACCTTCCCACATGTGGCATCACTTACAGCAGAAGCGAGGGCCTAACCGGACGGCGCAACGTGTCCCACTCGGTGCCGTTTGAGGTTAACGGCAACTGGCGTAACCGCAGTTTCCACAATTACGCCGACCATGCGCTGGGCGAGGAGTTCTCCGACGCGATCTCGCAGCTACGGGCGAACGCAGCCGAAACTCCCACCGCGATCATGTGCTCCGAGGCGGTGTGGTGGCGCTGCCACCGGCGTATCATCGCCGACCACCTCATCGCCCACGGTGACGAGGTTGGCCACATTATGGGCCTGGGTGCAGCCGGGGCGAAGGTGAGCGAGGCAACGCTCAACGACGGCGCAGTCATCGGCAACGATCTCCTCGTGCGCTACCCCGAGCGGGGCTAGCGCATACACCAGAGCCCAGGGGGCTGCATCCTCCTCGGCCTGACCTACGCTTTGTATTCATGGAGCGCCCGCCACCTTATGAGCAGCAGTATCGGAGGCGCACCAGCGGATAGCACGCTCAAACGAGCTTTAGGTTAGGAAATCTGAACCGCTCAATCTAAGAAGACCACCGGGGACTCCGGTAGCGCCCCAAAGCGCCGAATCGAAAAATCGATCTACCGTCTTGCCACGGACCTAGACGTCGAGCTTAAAGTCCACGGTATCTCGTTGCAAAGTTACTTTCTCGTTAGCACCATGAAAAGGAGTGGTATCCAATGAAAGCGTTCGGATTCTTAAGCTTCGGGCATTACGCCTTCGGTGGCCAGCGCGGGCCATCTGCGGAAAAGATCGCCAAGACTCGTCTGGAGATCACCCAGGCTGCGGACGAAATCGGCGTGAACAACGCGTCCTTCCGAGTCCACCACTTCGTGCCGCAGGCCTCCGCCCCGATGCCGCTGCTGGGTGCTGTCGCGGCCACCACCAAACACATCGAGATGGGCACCGGTGTCATCGACATGCGCTATGAAAACCCGCTCTACCTCGCCGAAGAGGCCGCGTCGCTGTACCAAATTTCCGGTGGCCGCGTGGCCCTGGGCGTCTCGCGCGGCGCCCCAGAGGTGGCTGACCGCGGCTGGGAGGCCTTCGGCTACAAGGGTAAAGCGCCCAACGGCGCGGACGTGGCGCGAGCCCACCTCGAGGCGTTCATGGCTGCAGTGGACGGCAACGGATTCGCCACCGCCGCACCGCTAGACCGGCAGTACCCCAACATGTTCCAACCCGGCTCCGCCCTGCCGGTCTTCCCCATGGTGCCCGAGCTGCGTAAGCACATTTTCTACGGCTCCGGCACCCACGCTTCTGCCGAGCAAACCGCCAAGGACGGGCTCAACCTGATGTCCTCCACCCTGGTCTCCGAGACCACCGCCGAGATTCTGGGCGAAATCCAGGCGGATCAGATCAGCCGCTACCGCGCCGCGTGGAAGAAGGCGGGCCACGATTGGACGCCGCGTGTGTCGGTGTCCCGCTCCGTCTTCCCCATCGTCGACGGCGCGGACATGCAGTTGTTCGGCATGCAGGCCTCCGGCTCCGATCAGGTGGGCATGCTTCCCGACGTCGGCGCCTCCACCTTCGGCCGCACCTACGCCGCCGAGCCGGACAAACTCATTGAGCAACTCAAAGCCGACGCCGCCGTCATGTCCGCCGACACCCTGCTCATCACCATCCCCACTGGGATGGGCGTCGACGTCAACGTGAAGATCTTGGACAACTTCGCCACGCATGTCGCCCCCGCGTTGGGTTGGCAGCCGAATCACGAAGGCCCAGTTACCGGCTATCCCATCGACTAATTCCTCCAGTTCGCAAGCTCTTCGCTTCAATGTCAGTTCAGTGCGTGTTGAAAAGTTCAGTAATTGCTGTATAGTTCAGCATATGCTGACTATTGCTTCACGCCTCGACGTCATGAACCGGCTCGGCCGGGCCATGGCGGATCCGACGCGCTCCAGAATCCTGATCACCCTACTCGACGGCCCGAGCTACCCGGCCGTGCTTTCGCGCGACCTGGACCTGACCCGCTCGAACGTCTCGAACCACCTGACCTGCTTGCGTGACTGCGGCATCGTCGTCGCCGAGCCGGAGGGCCGCAAGACACGCTACGAAATCGCCGATCCGCACCTTGCGACAGCGCTCAACGCGCTAGTGAACGCGACGTTGGCTGTCGACGCAAACGCCCCGTGCATCGACCCTGAGTGCTCGGTGCCCGGCTGCGACGGGAAAGGAGCGGACGCATGAGTTCAGCATGTGGATGCGAACACGAACCAGCCACGGAGATCGAAGATCTCGATCGGCCATGGTGGAAGGACCCCGAGTTGCTACTGCCGATCTTCTCCGGCGTAGCCCTCGGTATAGGCCTGGCGCTGGATTGGTCCGGGCTAGAGACACCCGCGACAGTCCTGTTCTGGATCGGCCTGTTGCTAGGGGCGTATACGTTCGCGCCCAGCGCTATCCGGAACCTTGTCACAAAGCGCAAGCTCGGCATTGGCTTGCTGATGACGATCAGCGCGGTCGGCGCGGTAATCCTCGGTTACGTCGGAGAGGCCGCGGCGCTAGCGTTCCTGTACTCGATCGCCGAGGCACTGGAAGACAAGGCGATGGACCGGGCCCAAGGCGGACTGCGGGCACTGTTGAAGCTGGTACCGCAAACCGCGACCGTGCTGCGCGACGGTACGGCGGTTGAGGTCGCAGCGAAGGACCTCGCGGCTGGCGAGCTGATGCTCGTGCGCCCCGGAGAGCGGATTGCCACGGATGGCATCATTCGGTCTGGGCGCTCCAGCCTTGACACCTCAGCGGTCACCGGAGAATCCATTCCGGAGGAGGTTGCGCCCGGCGACGAGGTGCCCGCGGGAGCAATCAACTCCGCCGGCGTGCTGGAGGTCGAGACGACCGCAGCTGGAACGGACAACTCGCTGACCACACTCGTGGACCTGGTCGAGCAGGCGCAGGCGGAAAAGGGCGACCGCGCCCGGATCGCCGACCGGATTGCCCAACCCCTAGTGCCCGGGGTGATGATCCTGGCGGTGCTGGTCGGCATGATTGGCTCGCTGCTGGGCGACCCCGAGACGTGGATCACCCGCGCGTTGGTGGTCCTGGTCGCAGCATCGCCGTGTGCACTGGCAATCTCCGTGCCGCTGACGGTCGTGGCCGCGATCGGCGCGGCCAGCCAGTTCGGCGTGGTCATCAAATCCGGCGCGGCGTTCGAGCGACTCGGCGGCATCCATCACCTGGCGGTGGACAAGACCGGAACCCTTACCCGCAACCAGCCCGAGGTTACCGACGTGGTCCCGGCAGACGGATTCGATCCGGCGCAGGTGCTTGCTTTCGCGGCGGCAGTTGAGCAGCAATCGACGCACCCCCTCGCTGCGGCGATCGCGGCAGCGGTGCCCGAAGCGCCCGCTGCCTTGGACATCAGCGAGGAAGCCGGGCATGGCATCGGCGGCACCGTCGAAGGTCGACGGGTACTTGTGGGCAGTCCCCGGTGGATCGACGCCGGGCCACTGAAGGCAGACGTTGAGCGCATGGAGTCCGAGGGTCAAACCTGCGTCCTTGTCACCGTCGATGACGCCCTCGCCGGGGCGATCGGGGTTCGCGACGAACTGCGGCCCGAGGTGCCCGAAGCTGTGCAGGCCCTGCACGCCAACGGCGTGGAAGTGAGCATGCTCACCGGCGACAACACTCGCACCGCCCGGGCGCTGGCTGAAATCGCCGGAATCGACGACGTGCGCGCCGAGCTGCGTCCAGAGGACAAGGCAAGCATCGTCGCCAAGCTCTCCTCCAAGACGCCGACGGCGATGATTGGCGACGGCATCAACGACGCTCCTGCGCTGGCGGGCGCGACGGTGGGCATAGCAATGGGAGCGACCGGCTCTGACGCCGCAATCGAGTCCGCTGACGTCGCCTTCACCGGCCACGACCTCCGGTTGATCCCGCAGGCGCTGCAGCACGCCCGTCGAGGCAGCAGGATTATTAACCAGAACATCGTGCTGTCTCTGGCCATCATCATCGTGTTGATGCCGCTGGCGATCAGCGGCGTGCTGGGTCTGGCCGCCGTCGTATTGGTTCACGAGGTCGCTGAAGTTATCGTGATCTTGAACGGCCTGCGGGCTGCGCGAGCGAAGCGCTGACGCGCACCTTCGCCCAGCGCGCGGCTCTCCAGCGCGGATCTTTGAAGGATCGAGCTGCTCAGGGACCAAGCGTCGTCTCAAAACTTTTGATGCCGCGCTTCATCGACACGACCCGCGACTACCTGGGCAGCGTATTTAGCAAAAGGACTCGACACCCGTCAGGGTTGCCGAGCCGTCGCCGGTCCAGTTGCTGTAACCAACTAGATGGAGATTCTTCATCGCGGTTTCACGGCCACGCATGAGGTGGCGGAATGGACCGAGGGCCGGACGGAAACCAGTGCACCAGATTAGATGGTCGTGGTCGAGCTCGCTCAAGCTATCGAAGATGGAGGTAGCGGTGAGCTGGCCGGCGTCGCGGAGCTCACGTAGATGAGGAAGCGCGAGAATGTCCCCGAGGTTCGGGTCGGAATCGCCACCGAGAATCCGACGACGGCTGCTACCGTAGGCCTCGTTGCCTAACTGACACCAACGCCGTGTCCACTACTCGGGGGACACCCCCAACATTAATGCTGCCCTGCCGGCAGACCAGGGCGGCCGTGTGAGTATCGGACAATAATGCGTAGTCCTCCAAGGTTCTGGACACAGGGGCTTTCCCCTTTCCTCAGTGGTGCGACCAGAGGGAGTAGAAACATCCACCCCGGTGCACCCGCTGCGGTGACAACGACCCATCGCCCGCAGCAGGTGGCAATCGTCACGGTTATCCCTCTTTTTCAGATTCCTGTCCTCGGGATCAGAAAAAGACGGGGACCTGTCATAGGTCAGTGAGCATTTGCTGCATCTGGGCAATCTCGTCCTCCTGGTCGTTGATAATTTGTTCGGCCAGGGTGATTGCATGGGGATTCTGGCCGTCAGCAACCTCGTCACGGGCCATGTCGACCGCGCCTTCGTGGTGGGCGGTCATCTGCTCCAGGTAAAGGCGGGCGGCGCCGGTGCCCTGGGCTTCCTCAAGGGCTGTCATGTCCTCCTGGCTCATCATCCCGCTCATGCTACCCATCTCGCCGTGATCCATTCCACCTATCTCATCCATGGTTCCCATGCCCCAGAGTCGGTGACCGGCTGCTGGTCCCAGGCCTCGAGCATGGCGTTCATCCGGTCAATCTCCGGTCCCTGGGCGTCAATAACTCCCTAGGCAAACTCCACGACCTGGGCGGGGATGCCCTCCTTGGCCAAGAGCATCTCACTCATTTCCACGGCCTGCTTGTGATGGGGGATCATCATCTGGGCAAACATGATGTCCGCGTCGTTGTGATCGGCGGAGATCTCCCCGTCCTCCTCAGTCGCCGCCCTGGTGGTCTCGGTCGTCTCAGCGGTAGTCGTCGCAGTGCTGGTGGCCGAGGTGGTGGCGTCGGTGTTGCCTGAGTCGGTGGCCTCACCGCAGGCGGCCAGCACCAGGGTGGAGGCCACGGCGAGAGCGGAAAGAATAAGGGTGCGCTTTATGGTGGAGCCCTTTCAGGGTCATATGGGGTCAGTGGAGAGAAGTGATGGATCAGTGGACGGCGGTGGATTTCGGAGTAGGCGTGGTGTGTTACTCCTTCGGACTGGTGGGAGCCAGGTGGGCCGGGTCCAGATCAATCCGGCGCAACAACTGGGCGTTCAGGGCCACCACGATGGTCGAGGCAGACATCAAGATCGCGCCCACGGCCGGGGACAGCACGAACCCGATCGAGGCGAGCACTCCGGCGGCCAGCGGCACGGCGAGGATGTTGTAGCCAGAGGCCCAGACCAGGTTCTGGATCATCTTGCGGTAGCTGGCCTGGGACAGCTCAATCATCGACAGCACTGCCCGCGGGTCATCACTGGCTAGGACCACCCCGGCAGATTCCATGGCCACATCCGTGCCGGCACCGATGGCGATACCGACCTCCGCACGGGTCAGAGCGGGGGCGTCATTGACACCGTCACCGACCATGGCCACGCTCAAACCCCGGTCCTGCAGCTGCATGACCTTGGTGTCTTTGTCCTGGGGCAGGACCTCGGCGAAGACCTCATCGATCCCCAGGTCCTGGCCAACCGCCTGGGCCACCTGCTGCGCGTCACCGGTGATCATCGCGACCTTCACCCCGCGGTCCTGCAGGGCTTTCACGGCGGCGCGGGATTCGGGGCGGATCTTGTCCTCGACGGCCACCGCACCGATAATCTGACCGTCGCGGACAATATGGAGCACACCGGCCCCACGCCCGGTCCAGGCACTGGTGGTGTCGGTGAGCTCGGCCGGGGTGGTGAGGTTGAACTCGCGTAGCATGTTCGGCCCGCCCACGAGGATCTCAGCGCCATCGACAGTGGCCCGGACCCCCGGCCGGAGGCGGCGCTGAAACCAGTTGCACGCATTTGCCGACGGGAGGCCTCGGGATGGGCGGCCGCGGCCGCCACGATGGCGCGGGCCACGGGGTGCTCGCTGTCGGCCTCCGCGGCGGCGGCCAGGGCCAGCAGCTCGCCCTCGGTGACGCCGACAGCTGCTGCGACACCGGTGACCGCGTGCGCACCCTCGGTCAGGGTGCCGGTTTTGTCGAAGAGCACCACGTCGATGGTGCGCATCCGCTCGAGCGCCATCCGGTCCTTGATGAGCACCCCGGATTTCGCGGCCCGCTCGCTGGAGATCGCAATGACCAGCGGAATCGCCAGGCCCAGGGCGTGCGGACAGGCGATGACCAGCACCGTGACCGTGCGCACCACGGCATTGTCCGGGCTGCCAATGATGGTCCACACCACCGCGGTGATCAGAGCGGAGATCAGCGCGAACCAGAACAACAACGCTGCCGCCCGATCCGCCAGGGCCTGGGCCCGGGAGGAGGACTCTTGGGCGTCGGCAACCATGCGTTGGATCCCGGCCAGGGCGGTGTCCCCGCCGGTAGCCTCCACCCTGATGCGGACGGTGTTGTCGGTGGCCACGGTACCGGCGACCACCTTGTCACCGGTGTCGCGGAAGACGGGACGGGATTCGCCGGTGATCATCGCCTCATCGAATTCGGCGGCTCCGTCGATGATGGTTCCGTCGGCCGGCACCCGGGCACCGGCCCTCACCAGCACGACGTCGTCGACGACCAGCTCGGAGATGGCCACGGTGCGGGTGGTCCCGTCGATGACTTTCTCGGCCTCATCCGGCAGCAGGGCAGCCAGCGCGTCAAGCGCGGAGGACGCGGCCCCGAGAGCACGCATCTCCAGCCAGTGGCCCAGCAGCATGATGGTCACCAGCAGGGCCAGCTCCCACCAGAAGTCCAGGTCAAAACCGCCCAGCCCCAGAGTGGTGACCCAGGAGGCGACAAACGCCACGGTGATGGCCATGGCGATCAGGAGCATCATCCCGGGTTGGCGGGATTTCAGTTCTTTCCATCCGCCCTTGAGGAAAGGCGTTCCGCCGTAGACGAAGATGATCGTGCCCAGCACCGGGGGGATCCAGGTGGATCCGGGGAATGCCGGGAGGTGGTAGCCGAGCAGGTGGGCGACCATGGGGCTGAAAATAACGGCGGGAATGGACAGAATCAGCGACCACCAGAAGCGGTCCCGAAACATTGCAGTGCTGTGTCCAGCGTGTTCGCCGTGACCATGAACGTGGTGGTCTTCGTCCAGGGCGGAGTGCGGGTGATCGTGGGGCATCCCCTGGCCGTGGGTGTCGGCATCTGTGTGGTGTTCGTGGCTGGCATGATCCGGGTGGTGGGTGTGGTCTGTTTCCGGAGCGGGGTGATCACCATGGTGATCGCCGGAATGGTGGGGAGTGCTCATGACGTTCCTTCCGCTCAACCCGGTCGGGGTCGAGATGATGGGTAAAACTGATCAGGATAAGACGGTGTAGCCGGCCTCCTCGATGGCCCGGCGAACCATCTCCGGAGGTACGGCACCGGTGACCGTGACGGTGGAAACACCACCAGCAGCGAGGTCAATCTGGACGTCGTCGACCTGGGGGAGCCCCTGAAGGGCCTGAGTCACGCTTTTCGCGCAGTGCCCGCAGGTCAGGCCGGTGACCTGGTAGCTAGGGGAGGACCCTCCTGCTGACGAGTCGCTGGCGGCAGGGACGGAGGCGGTGTCGGCACGTGAGGCAGGTCCGCAACAGCTGCAGCCGTGGGAGGCCATCGGCAAGAGGCGGGGCGGGGAGGTGATCATGGGAAAGCTCCTACGGGTCGGTGGGATGCGGTAACGCTCGCTAGCATATACCCCCCTGGGGTATATTTTCAAGGAGTGGAGGGCACGGCCCTCACACGGGGCAGGGTGTGCTCACCGAGCAGCCTCCTCACTGTCGGGAGGGGACAGCGGGAGGCGGAGGGCAAACACCGCTCCGCGACCGGGTCCGGGGGAGGTGGCGGTGAGAGTGCCGCCGTGGGCCTCGATCAATGCCTTGGAGATGGTCAGACCGATACCAGACCCGCCGTTGTCCCGGCTGCGGGCGGCATCCCCCCGGTAGAAGCGCTCGAAGATGTGTCCGAGCTGGCCAGGTGGGATGCCCTCGCCGTCATCGGCGACGTGGATGAGCGCGGTGGACGCCCCCTGTCGGTGGACGCTGATCTGGACCTGCCCGCCGGCCGGGGTGTGCCGTAGCGCGTTCGACAGGAGATTGCTCATCACCTGGCCGAAGCGTTGCCGGTCCACGAGCACCCGGGCGGTGTCCGTAATGGTCTCGACCTGTAAATCGACGCCTTTGTCAGCATAAGCTTCCCCCGCGGCAGCAGCGGCGGTATGGAGCAGATCCCCGAGCCTTTCCTCTGCCAGGTCCAAATCGATCCGGTGTTCCTGGGCTCGGGAGACATCGTCAATGTCTTCCATCAACCGGGTCAGGCGGGTGAGTTGGTCAGCCATGATCGTATGGTTGGCATTATTCCAGTCCACGACCCCGTCCTGGAGACCATCGAGGTAGACCATGAGCACCGATAAGGGGGTGCCCATTTCGTGGGCCAGATCAGAGAGCATCTGGCGGCGGACCTGTTCGGTGTGTTCCAGCCGGTCGGCCATGGTGTTGAAGGCATCTGCCAGGGTGGCGACCTCGGGGCCTGCTTCTCCGGCGGGCACGCGGATACGGGAGTTACCGGCCGCCAGGCTGGTAGCGGCGCGGGTGAGATCCTGCAGGGGGGTGCGCAGGCGACGCGATAACCACAGGCTGGCCAGTAGGGCGCTGATCAAGGCAGTGGGCAGGGCGACGGCCAGGGTGATCAGGTTGGCGTCCCGGTAGGCCTGCTCGGCATGGAACAGCTCCAGCGAGGGGTCCTCCCGGCCGGCCATCAACATATGATCATGGAACAGGGTCGGCCCCACCGTCGTGGCCACGGCCGCGGCCACCATCAGGCTAATCACCACGACCAACACCTGGGCGGCCAGGAAGCGGAAGGTCAAGCCGGGTCCGTGATTCATGGCTGCCCCACCCGGTAGCCCACGCCACGCACGGTGTCGATAAACCCCCGGCCTCGGGTGTCGGTGCCGAGCTTGCGACGCAAGTTGCCGATGTGGACATCGACGATGCGTTCATCACCGACCCAGGTAGTGTCCCAGACCTCGGTGACCAGGTCGTGGCGGGTCAGCGCCTGGCCGGGGCGCAGGGCCAGGGCAACCAGCAGCTCGAACTCCGTGCGGGTGAGCTCCACGGTAGTCTCCCCCACCCGCACCTGATGGGCGACGGGGTCAAGGATGAGGTCACCAACGATTAAGGGGGTGGTCACCTGCGGTGGGGTGGTGCTGGTGCGCGGGCGGCGCAGCACTGCATGCACCCGGGTCACCAGTTCCCGGATGCTAAAAGGTTTGGTGATGTAGTCATCCGCCCCCAGGGTCAAACCGCTGATCTTGTCGTCCTCGCTGCCACGCGCGGTGAGCATGAGGATGTAGCAGTCCGAGAAGGTGCGGATCCGTCGGCACACCTCCAGGCCGTCGAGTTCGGGCAGCCCCAGATCCAGCACTACAACATCGGGGGAAAAGCGACGGGTCTCGTCCACGGCCTGGGTGCCGGTGTGCGCCTGACGGGTATCGAAGCCTGCCCGGATGAGGTAGGAGGCCACCATCTGAGCCAGGGGTTGTTCATCATCGACGACCAGCACCCGCCCCGGGGGCGTGGCGGTGGTCGGTGTGTGGTCAGCCATAGACCCCAGTATCGCTCCGGTCAGAGGGGAATACCATCCTCGCTCAGTGCCCGGCGGGGAATCTTCATCAAATCTTCAAATATAACCCTTCGACCGCCGTCACCCCTGTGCCCCACCCCGGGCCGGCGGCATCACCTCCCTTGGTCGGTTCAGCAGGCGCCACCAGGGATTTTACTGCAAGCACCGCATACCCGGGGCGGGTAGAAGGACATCGCCCACGGCTGTGGGGTGGTGTCCCGGTGGTGACCCAGCTCACCGAATTCACCCTCTTTTCGCCCTGCTATAACGCCGTGAGCAGGGTTTTTGATTTCTAGTCCGTCAGGCACCCGTGCTAGATAAAGGCATGGCATCGACCTTGAGGCGGTGTCTTCTCATGGTCTTACCACGATCCAAGGAGATTGACGTGAAACGAGCAGCGATCGCAGTCGCCGCCCTTGCCCTCGCCCTCACGGGGTGTTCGGCTGCCGACCCGGAACCCACGGCCGACGGGACGGTGTCCCAGGATACATTCCTGACTGCCCATGGCCTGGCCGACATGGGCGCGGTGGAGATCATTGATCACCTCGACCGGCAGAAGGTCACTGAGCGTCCCACGGATTTGATCGCCTCAGTGCGTGCCGATGAACTGCTGCTCTCGAGCGGTGACCAGGAAGTCGTGGTCGATCTTCCCGACAATCAGACGTATGTCTCGATCGCACCCTATCTCACCTCCACCCACGACTGCTTCTACCACAGCCTCACGACCTGCCTGGGGGAACTCGACAATGAGGATATCCAGGTCACGATCACCGATGAGGCGACCGGTGAGGTGCTGGTGGACGAGGCGACAACCACCTTCGACAACGGGTTTATTGGCTTCTGGCTTCCCGATGATGTCACCGGTCTGATTGAGGTCAGCTACCAGGGGCGTACCGGCACCACGGAGTTTTCCACCGCCGACGACGGTGCCACCTGTGTCACAGACCTGCGCCTGACGTGATGGCTCAGCAGGGTCCTCACCTGCGCCTGTCTCCCGTGTCACTGAATTCTTACACCAGGAAGGTTAAATCATGACGAATGCGTTTTCCCGACGACAGTTTCTGCTCGGCGGGCTCGTCCTCGCCGGCACCGGGGCCGTGGCCGCCTGCACCAGCGATCCTGGACCCGCTGCCTCGGCACCAGGTTCCTCCCTTCGCCCCACTCCCACCCCCACTGCGCTCGGTGAGCCGACGGTGCGCCGGACACTGACCGCCCGGCCCCTCTCTCTGGATATCGGCGGTATCGAAGCCAAGACGTGGGGATACGTCTCTGACACCGGGGATGCGGCCATTGAGGCCACCGCCGGCGACGTCCTCCAGGTCGATATCACCAATGAACTGCCTGAGAGCACCTCCATCCACTGGCATGGCATCGCACTCCACAACGCAGCCGACGGTGTGCCCGGCATGACCCAGGACCCCATTGAACCTGGCGAGTCTTTCTCCTATGTTTTTGAAGTCCCCCACGGTGGCAGCTACTTCTACCATTCCCACTCCGGCCTGCAGCTTGATCGCGGCCTCCACGCCCCACTGATCGTCCGTGACCCGCAAGACGCTGAGGACCAGGACGTCGAGTGGACCATCGTGCTCGACGACTGGGTCGATGGCATTCAGGGCACTCCCGACGATGAGCTCGACAAGCTCACCGGAATGGGTTCGGACGACCATAACGGGAAGAAGGGGATGGGAGGTCACGGCCATATGATGCACGGCACCCCGGACCGGGTACTGGGCGGGGATGCCGGCGATGTGATGTATCCGCACTACCTCATCAACGGACGTATCCCCCGTGCTCACCGGACCTTCGAGGCTCGCCCGGGCGACAAGGCCCGCCTGCGGTTTATCAACTCCGGCGGTGACACCATCTTCAAGGTGGCCCTCGGTGGTCACCGCATGACCGTCACCCACACCGACGGCTTCCCTGTCCAGCCCCGGGAGACCGAATCGATCTACCTGTCGATGGGCGAGCGTGTCGACGTCGAGGTCATCCTCGGCGACGGCATCTTCCCGCTCACGGCTTTGGCGGTGGGTAAGGACGACCGCGCCTTCGCCGTCATCCGCACCGCCGGCGGCCAGGCTCCCCGCCCCGATGTCGACTTCCCCGAGTTGTCATCCACCGGACTGCTTCTGTCCTCCCTGAAGCCAGCAGACCGTGCACTCCTGCCTGAGGGCACACCAGACCGAGAAGTCAGCATCGACCTGGGCGGGCAGATGATGCCGTATGAATGGAGCATTCTCACCGACGGCCAATCGTCCTCCGCGACCGTGCAGGAGGGCCAGCGCCTGCGGATGGTCATGCGCAACAGGACCATGATGCCCCATCCCATGCACATCCACGGCCACACGTGGGCGCTGCCCGGCAGCGGCGGGCTACGCAAGGACACCGTCCTTCTCCGCCACGGTGAAACCATGATTGCCGACCTGATCGCTGACAACCCCGGTGAGTGGGCATTTCACTGCCATAACGCCTATCACATGGAAACCGGGATGCTCAGCTCGCTTCGCTACGAGTAACCCCCCACAGCAGGGTTGAGTGCCGAGGTGGGCAGAGTCGCTGCAGGCCACCCACCGGGCAGCACGATGACCTTCCTCGGTGTTGTGGTCTTCCGGGACAACCAGAACACCGTCTTCTTCCCCACCGCCCCGGAATATGGAGATCTAATCCATGCCGAGCACACCCCGCAGAGCCGCCATCGCGGTTGCCGCGGTGCTCACCGCCGTGACCCTGGTGGCCTGTTCCTCAGGCGACGGCGTCCGAAACGCCGTCGCCGTCGGGGGGGGGCACCTTCCAGTTCCACTCACCAGGAGGCCAAACCGAGATTATCTACGCAGAGGAGGAATGTGCGCCGCTGCCGGGCTTCTCCTGCCCGTCGTTGATGGAGGAAAGTGAGGAGATCAGCCTGTCTGATTTTGAAGGCGAGGTCGTCGTCCTCAACGCTTGGGGCTAGTGGTGTGCACCGTGCCGGACGGAAGTCGATGACCTGCAGCTTGTCCAGGAGACTCTCGACCCCCTCGGTGGCACGGTGCTGGGCATCAACGTCCGTGACTACAACCAGACCATCGCCCAGGACTTCAAACTCGACAACGCGGTGACCTATCCCTCGATCTACGACCCGCCGTTTCGTATCGCTGCGGCCCTGGGAGGTGCCGACCTCGGTCATCCCGACCACCATTGTCCTGGACCGAAGCCACCGCCCGGCCGCGGTGTTCCTGAGGGAGGTCACCGCCGATGACATCCTTGATGTCGCTCTGCCGCTGGCCGAGGAGGCACCAGCATCATGACCGTTGATGTGATTGCGCAGTTGGCGATTGGCCAGCAGTTCGCCGACGCCGCGGCCACCGGGCCACTGATGATCGGCATCCTGGCTGCAGCAGCTGCAGGTCTGATCTCGTTCGCCTCCCCGTGCGTCGTACCCCTGGTACCCGGATATATGTCGTATCTGGCCAGTGTGGTCGGCGGGGAGGTCGACTACGACGCCGAGGGGGGCGCGGTGGTCACCAAACGCCAGTGGGCGGTAGCGGGTGCGGCCGGGTTGTTCATTCTCGGCTTCACCGTCGTCTTTGTGCTGGCCACCGTCACCGGGGGTGTCTCCCGAGTAAAGGACACGGCGTTGGTGTCAATCTATTGCGCAGTAAACGTGCCAATCGAATGGCTGGCTACTTCACTGTTTAATTAACGTGTCAATGAAATGGCTGCCTAGTACATAGTGCAATCTACGTGTCAATAAAGTGGCTGGGACAGAAGAGAGCACGCAAGAAGGGCCAATTGAAGCAGCAATGCACTGCACGCTGGCGATATCGCGCATGGAATTACCGCGTTCGATAGCACGATAGATACCAAGTACAGCCTCCGCCTCAGCAGGGATGATCTCGCCTGTTGAGCTGTAGCCAATAGGACGTACACCGTCGGAACACCAGCGCCCTTGCTCAGCACGCTGCTGTTGGGCGCGTGACTGCCTAGCGCCTTTACGCTCGGGTACACTGGCGGAAGCTTGCTAGCGGTAGTCAACGATTTCACCCTCCCCTGGGCCCCGTGATGGTGTAGTCACGTTGAATATGCGCTGTTGCCTGACCCCACTCGCTCGCTTTAACCCGCGCTTGGTGCGAATCGAACGATGCTTGATCAGTGAATTGTTCTGATACATTCCATACGAGCGGGTCGTCGGATTGAGTGACCTCGAAGCGCAGACACCCGGGTTCATCACGAGAGAGCTCAACGTGTTTTGGAAGGAACCGTTCAACGATTGAAACATCACTGTGGTCTTTGCAGATCAAGATGCCGTTCAGCTCGATCATGCTCATAGAACACCTTCGCTATAAGTCAGACGCGGCGCTTAAACGTTGAACTTGAACTCGACGGTATGTCGTTGCAAAGTTACTCCCTCTCGTTAACACCATCAAAAGGAGTGTTATCCAATGAAAGCGTTCGGCTTCTTAAGCTTCGGGCATTACGCCTTCGGCAGCTAGTGCGGGCCATCTGCGGAAAAGATCGCCAAGACTCGTCTGGAGATCACCCAGGCTGCGGACGAAATCGGCGTGAACAACGCGTCCTTCCGAGTCCACCACTTCGCGCTGCAGGCCTCCGCCCCGATGCCGCTGCTGTGTGCTATCGCGGCCACCACCAAAATCATCGAGGTGGACACCGGCGGCATCGACCTGCGCTAGCGCATATCGGGGTTGTAGCGTTTGAGTCATTGAGTCCCGCCGTCTACAAGTACCTACACACTTGATCGGTGCTGCACGTTTCAGGATCCGGGTGCGCGGCGTCCTGGCTAAGGTCCGCGATAGTGTCGCGCAGCACGGAGAGCTGCGCGATCTGCTGCTCGATCTCAGCGAGGCGCACGTCAAGCAGGTCGCGCACGTGCTCGCAGGGCGCATGGCCGCCGTCGCGGATGTCGAGGATCTGGCGGATCTGGGCGAGGGTGAGGCCCGCGGCCTGGCCGCGGTGGATGAAGTCGATCCGAGCGACCGTCTCGGGCGCGTAGTCGCGGTATCCGGACGGCGTGCGCTCGGTCGGGGGCAGAAGGCCCTGTTCCTCGTAGAAGCGAAGGGTCTTCGCGGTAGTGCCCGCCCTCTCGGCGAGTTCTCCGATCCACATTACTGTCTCCCTCCGTGGCCGCGCTTGACCTTCCCCTGCACTGGAAGGTCCAGTATGGCTGAGACAGAGCAGAAAGCCAAGAGTTGACAGGAGCAGCGATGCCTACGAAGTACGATCTCGCCATCATCGGATCGGGAGGCGGCGCGTTCGCCGCTGCGATCCGCGCCAGCACGCTCGGGAAGTCGGTGGTGATGATCGAGCGCGGGACGCTCGGCGGCACCTGCGTGAACACGGGCTGCGTCCCGTCGAAGGCGCTCATTGCCGCGGCCGGCGCGCGGCACGTCGCGGTCGACGCCGCAACCCGGTTCCCCGGGATCGCTACGACGGCGGATCCCGTCGACATGCCCGCGCTGATCGCTGGGAAGCAAGCGTTGGTGGAGTCGCTGCGCGGCGAGAAGTACGCCGACGTCGCCGACTCCTACGGCTGGCAGGTCCTCCGCGGCGACGCCTCGTTCGTGGGCACCCCTGATGCGCCGGTTCTCGATGTTGCCGGATCCGACGGAAGCGTCGAGACCATCGAGGCCCACCACTACCTGGTCGCGACTGGTTCTCGCCCGTGGGCACCGCCGATCGACGGCCTGGAGGAGACCGGGTACCTGACCTCGACCACGGCGATGGAGCTGACGGAGGTCCCCGAGTCGCTGCTGGTGCTCGGCGGCGGCTACGTCGCCCTGGAGCAGACGCAGCTGTTCGTCCGCCTCGGCTCCCAGGTCACCGTGCTGGTGCGGTCCCGGCTCGCGTCGAAGGAGGAGCCGGAGGTGTCCCGGACACTGCAGGAGGTGTTCGCCGACGAGGGCATCCAGGTGGTCCGCCGCGCGGTGCCGACCCGGGTGTCCCGGGACGCGGCGACCGGGCAGGTCGTGGTTACCGCGGACGTGTCCGGCGGCTCGCAGGAGTTCCGCGCCGACCAGGTGCTCGTCGCCCTCGGACGCCGTCCCGTCACCGACGGCTTGAACCTCGATGCGGTCGGGGTGAAGACCGGGGACTCTGGCGAGGTGGTCGTCTCCGACCATCTGCAGTCGTCGAACCCGCGGATCTGGGCCGCGGGCGACGTGACCGGGCACCCGGAGTTCGTCTACGTCGCGGCCCACCACGGCACCCTCGTCGCCGAGAACGCGTTCGCCGACGCCGACCGGTCCGTCGACTACTCCCATCTGCCGCGGGTGACGTTCACCGGACCGGCGATCGGCGCGGTCGGGATGACCGAGAAGGAGGTCGTCGCCGCGGGGATCCGCTGCGACTGCCGCGTCCTGCCCCTGCACCACGTGCCCCGCGCCTTGGTGAACCGCGACACCCGCGGGTTCATCAAGATCGTCGTGAACGCCGAGACGAAAGAGATCCTCGGCCTGACCGCCGTCGCCAAGGACGCCGGGGAGCTCGCCGCCGCAGGCGTCCACGTGCTCGGCAGGACCGTCGCCGAGGTCGCCAACGCCTGGGCCCCCTACCTGACCATGGCCGAGGGCATCCGGATCGCCGCGAAGGCCTTCACCACCGACCCGTCGCTGCTGTCGTGCTGCGCATGAACGGCAACGCAGGCAATCGGGGAGATCTCATCCTGAAGCAGACGATGAGCGCCGATCAGGACCGCGACGAATGGCGCGCCGGTCCCGTCGTCGCTGCAGTGACCGGGCTGCTCTTGCTGGCATGCTGCGCGCTTCCGTCGCTGCTCTGCTGCGGCCTGCCGTTCATCGCGGCGGGCGGAGCACTCGCAGGCGTCGGTGGGCTCCTCGGTAATCCCTGGATCATCGGTGCCGGGACCGCCGTCGTGATGGCCGTCATGGCGGGGATGCTCGTCAGGCTACGGCGGCGGCACCGGCGCCGCAGGTCCGGCTGCTGCGAAAATCCTTCGACCACTGATCGGAACCGGTAGTTCGAGCGGATCCAGCGATCACTGCCACCTGCGGAGGCCGCTAAAATCGAAGCCCGACGGGAGAAGGAGGAGCAAAAAGCGTTCGAATCAACCGGTGACGAGGATAATACTGAGGCTGGATCCCGGCCGTCGCGACGCGGTCTCCGCTTCCGCCGAGACGAGAAAGGGTTGTGGGCACCTAGGCTGGGCGGCATGAACGACATGACCATAGCGCCCGGCCCGGGGATCCCCGACGGTGCGGTCATCGCCGCCGCCGATCTCGCGGAGCGTTTCGCGGAATCGTCGACTCCAGGCAGCCAGGGCGTCAACACGACGGACGGCAAAGCTCAGCTTTCCATCAATGTCGCCGAATGCGCATCGCTTACCGACGCCCAGCGTCACCGTGTCTCGCACAACCTCGAGCACCGCCTAGACGGCTCCGTCTTTACCGTGACTGCGTCGACTCAGCGGTCTGTGTTTCGCTCCTGGTCCTCTCGCTTGCACCTGCTACACAGCCTCGTGCCCCCGGGCCGTAGCGTTCGGGGGAGCACAATAGCCCCAGTCCTCATCACGTCCCGGGATCAAAGAGTTCCTCGCAGAGGTTAAGCACTACACGTTGAACTTGAACTCGACCACGTTCCGTAGCCGAATAACCTCTTGACTGGCACTCCTCCAGCGGGAAGCATGAAGGCATGGATATCGAACGCATCGTCCCCAACCTCACGGTGGCAGACCTCCGCAGAAGCGTCGACGAACACGCTGCGGTCCTCGGTCTCGAGGTGGTCATGGATCACGGCTGGATCGTCACACTCGCCGATTCCAGAGGCTGTCAGCTGAATCTCCTCGCGAAAGATGCCACAGCCCGCGAGAATCCCGATGTCTCAGTCTTCGTCAGCGATGTCGAAGCCGCCTACGGTCGCGCTGTCGAGGCAGGTTGCGAGATCGTGCACCCTCTCACGACCGAAGAGTGGGGCGTAACGCGCTTCTTCTACCGCGACGGATCAGGCAACGTCATCAATGTCGGCATGCATTCTCACTGAGCATCGTCGTCGTACGAAGGCGACTAATCGTAGTCACGCGACGCGCAACGCAGTGATCGCGGCGACCTGCGGATGGACTTTAAATTAGCGCCCCAGATCCCCTGCCACACAGCGCTGATCACCAGCCTCGTCCGCACGCTCCTGCCCGGGGTGGCCACCGAGGTCGCCCTAATTCGGTGGCCACCGATGGCTTCACCACCGAGGCCGATGTCGAGGCCTTCGACTGCCTCGGCGCTACGGCCGTCTTTTGTGCTCCTCGAGGATCGCGAGACATGGGAGGGCAAGCATGCCCAGGACGACCGGAGTCTGACCACGCGCGGGAACGTGAGCGCCCCGGCTCAAGAACGTCCTCGGGCGGGCCGGTCTCAAGACCCCGTCCGAGCTGGGCCGTCGCCGACGACACGTACAGGATACGCAGAGGGAGGACAGGCTTCTTGGGAAGCGCTGGACGGCATCAAGTAGGCCGGCGAGCGCGTCTCCGCATGGAGCACGCCCAAGCTTGCCGTCATTGGCTTCCCCAAGGACCCTCCCGGAGGCAGGCTGTGCCCCGCGCGGGCTCCCGGGGGACATGACGATCTTCCTCGACGGCACGCCCGAGCCTCTCGCCGTCTTCCTCTACGCCGACACAGGCCGTGTTACGGCTTTACCGAGACAGCAGCACCGCGCCGCCGCGCAGCAGTGCTTGCCATCAGCAACGCTGAACCGAGCACAGGAGCGCTGAGCTTGGCCTGCTGACAACCCCGTGCATCATCGCCGCGACAAGCAGTCCAGATGCCGCCGCACCAGCATCCGTGCCCGCGCGAGCGGCATCCGCTGAGGTTCCGCGGCTCGCGCGACGGCGATGCCGTCGAGAACAGCGAGGAGATGAGACGCCTCGTCTACCGGATTGAGCGTGGGGTACAGCTCAGCGATGACATCCGCGAGATACTCCTCCGTTCGGGACCACGCCACGGCGAAGGCATCGGCCACGGGCCCGGGCCGCGTCGCCTTCGCCGCGTACCAGAGCCACACGGTGGACGCCGTCGTATCGTCCCCGGTCCCCTCCGGTGGCGGTGACGCGTTCGCCAAGAGCTCGCAGAAGGCGACGAATGCCGCGAACGTTCCGCCCTCGACGAGAGCTCGGTGGGTGAGGGCATCAGCGCGTGCCGTGAACTGTTCCGTCACGCACTCAGACGCCGCGACGAGCAGTGCATTCTTCGTCGCGTAATGATGCTGAACCGCGCCGATGGAGAGCCCGGCCTCCGACGCCACCTTGCGCACCGACAACCCATCCAAGCCATCCCGCACGAGGACGCGCACCGCCGCATCCACCACGAGCTGGGCGCCGACTGCCTGTGCACGTCGAACACGTCGACGATCGCTGCTAGCATCTACCATACGATCGTATTCTAGTGGAGGCTCGTATGAAGCGGTACCGCGTCGGCGCGATGGCCTGGGTGCTCAGCGCACTGGTGCTCCCGATTCAGTTGTTCGTGGCGCTGGGCTGGCCAAATCACTACTCGCTATCTCGCAACACCATCAGCGATCTCGGTGTGACCACCTGCGGGGAGTACTCCGAACTCGGTCAGCAGATACGTCAGGTGTGCTCGCCGGAACACGCGGTCTTCAACATCGGCATGGTCGCTTCCGGGGCTCTGGTCCTGCTCGGCGCGGTTGCCCTGCATGGATACTGGACTCGGCTCGCCGGCCAGGCCGGAACCACCCTGATGGCGATCGCCGGAGCCTCGGTCATCGGCGTTGGCCTTCTCCCCTGGGACGTGTCGCCCGCAGCCCACGACGGTTTCGCCCTGCTTCAAGCCGCCGCGCAGTGGATCGCCATGATGCTCATCGCCGTCGCCGCCGGGCCGGGCAGATTCCGGAAGGTCACGGCCGCGGTCGTGATCCTCTCCGTCGCAAGCTTTATCATGTTCGTCGCAGCACTGGGTGGGTACGAAATGCCTTGGATTGGGCTCGGCGGTGCCGAGCGGCTCTCCTTCGACTCGCTGGCGCTCTGGACCGCGCTGACCGGCGTTGCGCTCGTGAGGGCTCACAAGCTGTCCGCTCAGGTGCGGGAGCGGGCCTCTCTGCGACGGCCATGCGACAGCACTGCTGTCTCGATGTGTGGGCTCTCCGCTGAGAACCGGACATGAGCTTTCGGCTAAACGTTAAACTTAAACTCCACCACGTTCCGTAGCCGAATAACCTTTGGAGCCGCGCCGTCAGTCAGCAGAGATGTGGCACCGCAGCGCCTAGGCAAGAGGAGGCAGATGAGTATCGACGACATCGCGGACCACGTCGATGTCGACGCCGAAATACTGGTGCACCAGGATGTTGCGGAAATCCCGAATCTGAGGCCAGGCGATCTCAGGGTGCGCGCCGGTGATCTCATCGGGAAGATGGTTCACGGCTTCGCCGGACTGCGACTCACAGCGGCACCGCCTCGGCGAGCGTCGAAGCGGAGACCGGGTGCCTGAGCAACTGGGCAGGAAACACGTCGATGCCATCGCGCCCGAACAGAGCGCGACTCTCCTCGAGCAGACCAGACGCACGCATCAGGAGATTTCCCTCCGCAGGGTCCATCCCGACGAGGATGTCGATGTCCGATCCTGCAGACGCGGTGCCGCGCGCGACGGACCCGAACAACTTCGGGTTGGTCGCGCCGTACCGATCGAGGAGCACCTGGAACTTGTCAAGACGCGCAACGAGAATCTTGCGTAGGGCAAGCGTCTCGGGCGTCACGACGGTCTCAGACATGCTTCCGGGGGGTAACGGGCCCGGCAGCACGTCGACATGGAGCTTTGACATTGAAGCGGAACTCCACCGCGTTCTTAAGGGCCGACGACATTCTCCCGTCTCACCGCCGCACCAGGCGGCACTGACGCGCTGCCACCACTTACAGCCGGTCGTCTCGCCCGCCCGCCATGACGCACTCAACGAACGAGCGATAGAGCAGGCTTACACGCGTCTCGCACTAAACGACCGGGCAGCAGCGTCACGGAGGTTCCGAAGTAGCGGCTATCGCAGTGCACCTAAGGGTTTGGTGAGGGAACCAGCCATTCGGCAGCGGTACGGAACGTAGCCCTCAGTTGCGGGTGCTCCCGCACGATCTCTCGCTGCCGCTCCGCCGGCAACCCGAGCTCGTGCAAGAGGTTGAGGATTACGACCGCGGTCGTCACCTCGACGACGGCGATCAGCTCCTCGATGGAATGGTTGGGCGTTCTGCCCTCGTGCGCGAGGTCATTGCGGGCGCGCGTCGTCCTCTTCGCCCAATGGTCGACATCCGGTAAGAGCTGTGCGATCGCTTCCTGATCGGGTCGCGCGGCGAGGGCGTGGAGCCGATCACGGAGGGTCGGGTCGTTGCGGATCGCCCCCTTGAACCTGTTTCGGTGCTCATCGGGAACCTGCGTCAGCATCGCCTCTCGCATCGCCCTGAACTCCGCGTTGGGGAACGGTTTCTCGTCGATGCGGAGGTTGCGGTGCAACACCTCGGCAGCACCGACTGCCGTCAGAAGATTGTTCTCAACAAAACGGGCCGGTGCGTAGCGCAAGCCCAAGATCATGTTTGTCGCTGCCTCCAGGCGGCCATGGGCCTCGCACCATCGGGGCATGACCTCCTCAAATGGGATCGAGCCGCAGGTGAAGAACATTCGGTGGTGATCGACGGCTTTCGCGTCGTGTTTTCCAAGCGCGGCCGGTGAGTAGAGCACATCGGCACGTCGGCGCGGCAGCGGGCGGCCATCAGGGAAGTGCGACTCGGTTCCGGCAACTTCCAGTCGGAGCCAGATCACTCCGGCCGCGCGATGCGTCGCCAGGGAGATCAGGTCCTGCACCAGGCTCGCCTCCTGCAGAGCAACACTCAGAGAGAATGGTTCGGCTGGCACGACGCGGATGGACACCGTGTCCCGCATACGTCCGACGCTTCCTCCCTTGCGCTGGTCGAAGAATGGAAGCGTGTGCGTGTGCTGAAGGCGATACTCAGTGTCGTCGACCACGACCGATTGCGCCTCGACCGGCTTCACCGAGATACGCCCGGTCCCGTCGATCTTGCCGCCGGGAGCCCCGAGGGATCCTTCGAACACAGAAGACGCCGCCCAGAGACTCAAATCCTCGACTGAGACTTCTGCCCCAGCGAACGCCGGATCCGCGTCACCGCTGACATGCGCGCCGATGATGGCGACCGTCGCGGTCACGGTCTGCTTGTCAGGGCTCGCCACTCGCGCACCCATGGTCCTTCTGGTGCTCCTAGGAACACAGCCGAGCAGTGTGATCTCCCTGAGCTCGGCCACACCGTGCATGACTTCCCAGGTGCGGGTTCCTTCGTGAACAGCAGTCCATCCAGACGAGTCCGTCGTCAAGATCCGATCCTCGAAGGTGCCGATCAGCGACAGAGAGAGACCATCTTCCGGGTCGTACCGTAGGACACCCGGGACCTTCTCGCTAGGGGCTTCCGGCAGCCACCACACGCCAGCCCACTCGCCGGCCTTGTCGAGGTTGAGAGGATCATTAGGCATCGTGCTCCCGGTCCGGGCTCCTTCCTGTCTTGCGGCCAGATGTCAGGTCGAAAATCTTTACTCCACCATATGCCCCCACGTAGGACAATCTACAGCGAGATCATGGTCAACTGAGATCGGATGCGACGACTGGCACACAATCGCAGTTCGACGCGACGGCACAGCCCTCGCAACTGGCAACAATCAGCGAGGGCAGACCGACGTCGCCCGGTGGACACACGTGTCTGGGGTCTCTGCCGGCTACCCTGCACACCGTCGGCTTACACGAAGACGGCACCGTCGTCGCCGTCGGCGACGACAGCAGAGGCTAGTGCGAGGTGTCATCGTGGAGAAGCATCACCTCAGTGGCGGCCGGCTCCGTCCATACGCTCGCGCTGAGCCAGACCGGAAGGGTCTTCGGAACGGGCGACAACCAGTTCGGTCAGTGCGATGTCCAGTCATGGACCGGCATCACAGCCATCGCAGCCGGAGCGAGACACTCGCTCGGGCTGCGCGCCGACGGAACAGTCGTGGCTGCGGGCGACCACACCGAGCAGCAATGCAATGTCAACGCCTGGGCCACTCGACCACAGATGAACTGAAGTCCAGCGTGCCCGGTAATCGGCCGTCGATCACACGTTGAATCTAAACTCCACCACGTCACCGTCGTGCATGATGTAGTCCTTGCCCTCCTGGCGGACCTTGCCCTTGGCCTTCGCCTCGGCAATCGAACCGGCCTCGACCAAGTCGTTGAAGGACACAATTTCAGCCTTAATGAAACCGCGCTCAAAATCAGTGTGAATCACGCCGGCAGCCTGCGGAGCCGTAGCACCCTTCGGAATGGTCCAGGCGCGAGACTCCTTCGGGCCAGCGGTCAGGTAGGTCTGTAGCCCCAGGGTGCGGAAACCAGCGCGAGCAAGCGAATGCAGGCCCGGCTCAGTCTGACCAATTTCGGCCAGCAGCTCATTGCGGGATTCCTCATCCAGCTCCAGCAGGTCCGACTCGGCCTTCGCATCGAGGAATACACAGTCCGCCGGTTCCACAGCAGCGGCCAGATCCGCGCGGCGGTCCTCGTCGGCAAGCACTTCCTCGTCAGCATTGAAGACGTAGAGGAACGGCTTTGCGGTGAGCAAGTGCAGCTCGCGCAGAGCGGAGAGCTTCACATCATCAGAAGCAGCGAAGAGAGTGCGCCCCTCTTCCAGCACGGCAAGAGCCTGCTTGACGGCTTCAACCTCGCCGACCTTTTCCTTATCCTTCTTGGCTTCCTTCTCCAGACGCGGCAGCGCCTTCTCAATAGTCTGGATATCAGCCAGAATCAGCTCGGTTTCAATCACACCGATGTCAGAGGCCGGGTCGACCTTGCCGTCGACATGCACGACATCATCATCATTGAATACTCGGACGACCTGACAGATAGCGTCAGCCTCGCGGATGTTGGCGAGGAACTTGTTACCAAGACCTTCGCCCTCCGATGCACCCTTGACGATGCCGGCGATGTCCACAAACGACACCGTAGCCGGAAGAATACGCTCGGAGCCGTAAATTTCGGCGAGCTTATTCAAACGTGGATCGGGAAGCTCCACAACGCCGACGTTCGGCTCGATGGTGGCGAACGGATAATTCGCAGCCAGCACATCGTTGCGCGTCAAGGCGTTAAACAGGGTTGACTTTCCGACATTGGGCAGACCGACGATTCCAAGTGTAAGACTCACATTGCCCATCTTACGGGCTTGGGGAGACAGATTTGAACTCGCCCTAACTTCGTGAAGTTTCCCCCTATCCCCTGCGAACCCCCATAATGAATATGTGAGCAATAAACCCAATGAAGGCGAAGAGCGGACTGCGCAGTCCGAAAAAGACGCTATCGATCACGTAATGGGATCGGAGCCTCTGCGTATAGAACAGTCTCTGTCTATACCCTCCGACGCCCATAAGTCAGCGGCAACGCAACCGGATTTGCCGGAAGATGCTGAAAACCTCGATGAGCTTATGAGCGAAAATGACTCCGAGTCCATCGACCGCGCCGACGTCATTGGCGAGGGCGCCCGGTGGTTCGCAGGTTGGTGTCTGCGTTTCCTCATCACCGCAGCGGCGCTGTACGTCAGCGCTATGATTCTGGGAAAGATTTGGGCTGGCGTTCTGCCGATTCTGTTGGCCCTGATTGTCTCCACGGTGCTGGCCCCGCCCGCAGTGTTCCTGATGAAACACCGCTGGCCCCGCGCGCTCTCCGCACTGACGGTCATCCTAGGCGCGCTGGCGGTGCTTGGCGGCGTTGTCGCGGTCCTCGCACCGACTGTGCAGTCGCAGTTCCCAGAATTGCGTCGCCAGTTCACCGACGGCATCCAAGAAGTCCAGAACATCATTCAGGCCCCACCATTTAACGTCAAGGATGAGCAGATTCTCGATGCTCTGGACCAGGGGTCCACATGGCTTCAGGAGCGCTCCGGCGATATCGCCAACACAGTCTTCCAAGGCATATCGGTGGTCTCCTCGGCCGCCGTAACCTTGATGGCAATGCTGGTTCTGACGTTCTTCTTCATCAAGGACGGCCAGGACTTCCTGCCATGGCTCCGCCGCCTGACCGGACGTCGCCTCGGCTGGCACCTCACCGAGGTACTCACCCGCTCCTGGAACACGCTGTCGGGCTACATCCGCACGCAGGCTATCGTTTCGCTTATCGACGCGGTCTTCATCGGTGCTGGTCTTGCGATTTTGAATGTGCCGCTGGCAATGGTTCTGGCCGTGGTGACTTTCTTCGCTGGCTTCATTCCTATTGTCGGTGCTTTCACCGCCGGCTTCATTGCAGTGGTAGTCGCACTCGTCGCCAACGGCCTGACTACAGCAATCCTCGTATTGCTCATCATCATTGCTGTCCAGCAAATCGAGGGCAACATCCTCTCCCCGATTCTGCAGTCCAAGGCTATGGACCTGCACGCCGCAATCGTCCTGCTGGTGGTTCTGCTCGGTGGCGGTATCTTCGGCATCATCGGCGCCTTCCTGGCGGTGCCAGTCACTGCAGTCGTCGCGGTCTGGTTCCGCTACCTCGGCGACCTCACAGATTTGCGTACGGGTGACAAGACCGCAAAGGATATCGAGTTCGCCACGGATGCCGGATCGATCTCCGGCATTCAGATTGAAGCTGCCGGCCGTGCGATGCGCGACCGACTGGCTTCGTTCCGCCTGGGCAGTGACGACTCCGACAGCTCTGCAGAGAGCGCCGTGAAGGCAGATGCTCGCACCGCCGGTAAGGTTTCCCCCGATGCTGGTCCGACCAAGCAGGAAGAGGGAACGATGACCAAGGCCTTCCATAAAGTCTCTGAAGTGGTCTCCGGGTCTTTCTCTAAGAAAAAGAAGTAAGGCGAAATTTTAAGACACGGGCGAGCCCACATACCGGGCTTGCCCGTATTATCACTAATAACCGGTAGGATACGCATTCGTGTCGAACAGATCAGCAATAACCCGTAAAGGCAGTGGAAACAAACCCCTGCTTCCACGCGTGCCAATGTTTGTGCCGCCGTTGCTGATGCTTCTAGCTGGCGTTATTGGTTTGCTCTTTTCTGTTCCCAACGGTTCGATTGGCAAGCCCTACTTCATTGCTTTTGCCGTGGCTGCTGTGGCCGGAACACTGTTGGTGGTTCCTCGCGGTCTGGTAGTTACCGTCGCTCAAATCCCCATTTTGTTCGCGCTTGTCACCTTTTTCACAGCGTGGTTTACCGGTTCTCTCGCCGATCCTGAAAATGGTGGCGCGACCGCGACAACCTCTAAACGCGCTCGCCTGGTGACCTCGGCATATCCCATCATCCAGCAGTTCCCGTGGCTGCTGGTCTTGATGATTATCTGTGTCATCATCGCAGTGTGGCGTTACCTCGAAATCACCCGCACCCAGGAGAAATCCCTCAACACCCAGCGCAAGGTCGCTAAACAACGCCAGCACCGTGACGAAGCCGCTGTCGAATCCAGCTCTCAGGTTCGCCGTCGTCTCGCCGAATCTGATCGCCGGGTCGCCTCTCGCACCCAGGAACGTCCTGCTTCACGACGTCCCGCTGCGGACATTATCCGAGATGCCGAAGCTCGCCGCCAGGCGCGCCAGCAAGCTGCACGCTCTCGGCAGGAGACTTCTCGTTCTGGTGCCCGACCTGCAGCGAACGCCAACTCGGCATCGCGCAACGCCGAGCAACTGCGTAAGCGACCAGTTGACCGTTCTGGGGAGCGTGCCCAGCAGCGCGCGAATTTCGCACAGCGGGCTCAGCAGCCAACCTCCCGTTGGCAGTCTCGCTCGCATCCGGGGCAGGCGCAGTTCACTCAGGATTCCACTTCGCCGAACTCGACTAGACAGCAGCCTCGTCGTCCGATTGAAAGGCCAAACGCACCGCAGCGGCCAACGCCAGAGTTTCCCCGTCGTCAAACTGAAGGAACGGCACGGATGTGGGGAGAACAGTCCTCGCCGGAGTCTCCGTCCGAAAAGTCTCAACAGAGCCCCGCACGCCAAGTGGGCAACCACCGCCGCACCGAGGAGTGGCCACCGCGACAGCAGCGCCCTCGCCAGGAGCGGATAACCGGCCGCGATAGCAGGTCTCGTTACCGCAAGTAACTCGGGCTTGCACTTTTACCGTCACAGTTGCCCACAGGCAAATTTAGCCTGTGGGCAACCTGCGTTTATTAGCAGGGCGATCCGCCCCATCGTGTAAGTGTTGATGTATGTCGAAATTGGAAACGTCGGCCGAGAAACCGGTTCAGGTTCGGCGCCTGAACCAGTTAGTCAAGGACTATATTGAGCGCCTTGGACAGATTTGGGTCGAGGGGGAAATCGCCCAGGTCAACTCCAAGCCGAGTTGGAAGCTCTCCTACATCACTCTGCGTGACACCTCCGCGGAGTTTTCGGTGTCGGTGACTTGTTCTACTGCGGCACTGCGTAATAATCCGTTGCGCAACGGCGACCGCGTAGTGGTTTTGGGCAAGCCTGCGTTTTATGCCGGGCGGGGGCAGTTTTCCCTGTGGGCTACGGAGTGGAGGCCCGTAGGTTTGGGGCAACTATTGGCACGGCTGGAACAGCTGCGCCAAGCGCTAGCGGCGGAAGGCCTTTTTGATCCACGGCTGAAACGCCCTCTGCCCTACCTCCCCAACAAGATCGGGTTGATTACCGGTCGCGGTTCGGCAGCTGAACGCGATGTGCTTTCGGTCGCGGGTGCCCGCTGGCCTGAGGCGGATTTCCGGATAATCAACACAATTGTGCAGGGAGCCAAGGCTGTTCCGGAAATTATTGAGGCGCTGGCACAGCTCGACGCCGACCCGGAGGTCGATGTCATCATCGTCGCCCGTGGCGGTGGCAGCGTCGAAGATTTGCTGCCCTTTTCAGATGAGGCGCTGATTCGTGCGGTGAGTAAGGCGACAACACCGGTGGTTTCTGCGATTGGACACGAGCCGGATACTCCGCTGTTGGATTACGTCGCTGATTTACGTGCTGCCACACCTACGGATGCAGCGAAGAAAACAGTGCCCGATGCTGCTGAGGAACGCCGCCTAATTGCACAGCTGCGTGAGCGCTCCTCAGCATCTCTGCGGCGATGGGTTGACCGTGAAGTAGCGACCCTGCGGGATTTGACGTCGCGGCCGGTACTGCGCGATCCGCTCACTCCCATCCGCGTGCGTGAAGAGTTTGTCACGGCGCAGGTGGATCGGCTGCGTTTTCTCATTCACCGCAGTCTGGAACGCGAGGAAGCAGCGGTATCGGGATTGCGCGGCAAGGTCTCAGCACTTGGCCCCTCTGCCACACTCGCTCGCGGCTATGCCATCGTGCAGGCACAATCGGCTACTCAGCCAGAACCACAGATTGTGACTTCTATTACAGATGCTCCGATGGGTTCCCAACTGCGAATTCGCGTCAGTGACGGTTCCATCTCTGCAGCGACGCTAGCTACGAAGCCGGCGAATTAATAAGCAATGACTTTTCCAACCTTGAAGCTTTAATTACTAGATGTGAAGGACGTATTCGCTAATGAATGACAATGTTTTCGGCGCGGGTCAGGCTCCCTCTTCGGAAGAACAGGTACCGGTGGAGAACCTGAGCTACGAGCAAGCGCGAGATGCACTCGTCGAAACCGTCAAGCTCCTAGAACTCGGGCAGATGAGCCTGGATGAATCCCTGGCGCTGTGGGAGCGAGGCGAGGCGCTGGCCCGCCGCTGTGAGGAGCATTTGGCTGGCGCCCGGGCAAAGGTTGAAGCCGCCTTGGCCAGCAAGAATCAGGATGCCGCGGCTTCGGCCGAGAATGGGAGCGGTGAGGAATAAAAAGAGACGAGAAACGACCGTCAGTGCATATCGATTCTCGTCTCGTCGCCGATAGCTGAGTTCAGCTATTTTATGGCCCTAGTTGGGATTACCAATCCAGGTGAGTGCTCGACTCGGCCTACTTTGCTGGTGCCGACGGCGTCTCGGACGCAGTCTGCTGCGGCTGTGACGGATCCGGCATTGTCGCGTCCGGATCGATTGGCTCGGCCTTCTGCAAAGCCGCCGCCAACTGTGTGAACTCCTCGTCGTTGGCAGTGCCCTCGATAATTGCGCGGGAGTCACCGAGGTCCCCAACCCATACGCGACGCACGTTGTCCTCAGCCGGCACATACTTAGTCCAGGTTGTACCTTCCACGTCAGTGGTACCGTCGCGGAGACGATTCTTACCGTCATCCGGCAGCTGACCTGCTTCCGCATCTGTCTGCGTGACCTGGACGAATGCTCCGCTAGCGGTGACATAGCCAATAATGGTCGTCTGCTTCCCCGCCGCCATACCCGCGCGGGTCGAGTTTGAAGTCCAGCCCTCAGGCACCTTCGGCAGGCGAACTGGATAGTCCACGCGCCGAGCCTCCATGTTCACGAATGGGGCGGCATCGACCTCGCGCACCGGACCGTTTTCCGGCTTCCCGGGGTTAAAACTGCACAGGCCGGTAAAGCCGATGGTGACAGCCACCGCAAGAAACATCACCACGAGGGTGAGAATCATGTCTCGACTGTCCTGCAAAATCCTAGGTTTCTCATTCGCCACGCGCTCAAGTATGCCAAAGGCCCCGCAACGAACCTAGTCATCAATCGCATCCGCACAGCTGCGGCTAGCAATACTTGATGACGGACGCTGTCGACGTCGTCAAGCGAACTGACGCCGGAACAAACTCTTGATACCCGCGTGATGTGGGGGTTTAGCCCTGAAGCTCCCCCCACTTTGGCGCTGCGTCCACCCCCGAACACCAAAAAGGTGGAACACTAGTAACAGATGCAATGGCGCTCAAAAGGTCGCGCCAAACATCGATTAATAGGAATTGTTGCAGCGCTAAACCCCAGTTTCCTGGCGTGGCGTCTCCCAGCACATTCTCAAACCTCAAAAGAGTTCCTAGAAAACGACGGAAGGGCCAGAATTCAATGAACGCCTCGAATCCTGAAGCACCAGATCGCAACCTTGCGATGGAGCTCGTCCGAGTTACTGAGTCCGCTGCACTGGCAGCTGGTCAGTGGGTCGGTCGTGGTCAGAAGGAAAAGGGCGACGGCGCTGCCGTCGATGCCATGCGTCAGCTCATCAACACCGTGGCTATGAACGGTGTCGTTGTTATTGGCGAGGGCGAAAAGGACGAAGCTCCGATGCTGTTCAACGGCGAAAAGGTCGGCAACGGCCAAGGCCCGGCCGTTGACATCGCGGTTGACCCGATTGACGGCACGACTCTGATGGCTGAGGGCCGCCCGAACTCCATCGCTGTTCTTGCCGCTGCAGACCGCGGTTCCATGTACGACCCATCGGCTGTGTTCTACATGGACAAGATTGCTGTTGGCCCGGAGGCTGCCGGCAAGATTGACATCGAGGCTCCGGTTGAGCACAACATTAAGGCCGTCGCTAAGGCCAAGGGTCTGCGTCCGGAAGATGTCACCGTTGTCGTGCTGGATCGCCCGCGCCACGCTGACATGATTCGTGACATCCGCGAGGCTGGCGCCAAGGTTCGCCTCATCGGCGACGGTGACGTTGCCGGCGCTGTTGCCGCAGCGCAGGACACGAACTCCGTCGATATCATGATGGGCGTCGGCGGCACCCCAGAAGGTGTCATCACCGCATGCGCCATGAAGTGTATGGGCGGCGAGATCCAGGGCAAACTGCACCCGCGCGATGAGGCTGAAATTAAGAAGGCTCTCGACGCTGGACACGATCTTTCTCGTGTTCTGACCACCGATGACCTGGTTGCATCCGACAACTGCTACTTCGTTGCCACCGGTGTCACCAACGGCGACATGCTGCGCGGCGTCGCTTACCGCGGTAACGGTGCATGGACCCGCTCGCTGGTTATGCGCTCCAAGTCCGGCACCATTCGCCGCATCGAGGCTTTCCACTCTCTGGAGAAGCTGCGTAAGTACGCCACCATCGACTACGGCTCCGGTGAGATGCCGAACATCGATCTGTAAGTAACTACCCCTTTAGTGGTGCCCTCAGGGCACCACTTTTTTATCAATCTGATTCATACTTGAAGGCGAATGCGCTAACGGTTCTGCGTCGCATGAAAATGACATGCATAATTGGCCGTTTTGCGCGCACTCAAGTTTCCCTAGCTGAAAGAGGCAACGAATGACAGAGCAGCAGTTCCGCATCGAGCACGACACTATGGGCGAGGTTAAGGTTCCGGTTAACGCCCTGTGGCGCGCACAGACTCAGCGTGCAGTTGAGAACTTCCCGATTTCCGGCCGTCCGCTGGAGTCTGCACAGATTCGCGCTATGGGTCTGCTGAAGGCAGCTTGCGCCATCGTCAACAAGGACCGCGGCCTGCTGTCTGCTGAGCAGGCAGATGCCATCGTCGCCGCTGCCAAGGAAATTGCTGAAGGCAAGCACGATGCTGAGTTCCCGATTGACGTCTTCCAGACCGGTTCGGGCACTTCCTCCAACATGAACACCAACGAAGTCATTGCATCCATCGCAAAGGCCAACGGCGTTGAGGTTCACCCGAATGACCACGTCAACATGGGCCAGTCTTCCAACGACACCTTCCCGACTGCTACTCACGTCGCAGCAACCGAGGCAGCTGTCAAGGACCTCATCCCGGGACTGAAGGTTCTGCAGGAGTCCCTGGCTAAGAAGGCCAAGGAATGGGAGACCGTTGTTAAGTCCGGCCGTACCCACCTGATGGATGCCGTCCCGGTGACCCTGGGTCAAGAGTTCTCCGGTTACGCTCGCCAGATTGAGGCTGGCATTGAGCGCATCGAGGCGACCCTGCCGCGTCTGGGCGAGCTGCCAATTGGTGGTACAGCTGTTGGCACTGGCCTGAACACCCCAGCGGACTTCGGTGCCAAGGTCACCGCTGAGCTCGTCGAGCTGACCGGCATCAAGGAGCTGCGCGAGGCTCAGAACCACTTCGAGGCTCAGGCTAACCGCGACGGCCTGGTTGAGTTCTCCGGCGCTATGCGCACCGTTGCAGTCTCCCTGAACAAGATCGCAAACGACATCCGCTGGATGGGCTCCGGCCCGCTGACCGGTCTTGCTGAGATTCACCTGCCGGACCTGCAGCCGGGTTCCTCCATCATGCCGGGCAAGGTCAACCCGGTTCTGTGTGAGACCGCTACCCAGGTCGCAGCGCAGGTTCTGGGCAACGACACCGCTGTTGAGTTCGCGGGCGCTAACGGCGCATTCGAGCTGAACGTCTTCATCCCGGTCATGGCACGTAACGTGCTGGAGTCCGCTAAGCTGCTGGCGAACACCGCACGCGTCTTCGCCGAGAAGCTGGTTGACGGCATCGAGCCGAACGTTGAGCGCATGAAGACTCTGGCTGAGTCTTCCCCGTCGATTGTGACCCCGCTGAACTCCGCCATCGGCTACGAGAACGCAGCTAAGGTCGCTAAGACCGCTCTGAAGGAAGGTAAGACCATCCGTCAGACTGTTATCGACATGGGCTTCGTCGACGGCGAGAAGCTGACCGAGGAAGAGCTGGACAAGCGCCTCGACGTGCTGGCAATGGCCAACACTGATCGTGACTAGTTCTTTTCTGAGCTCAAAGGTGTGAATGCACCTTCCGTATAAGACCCCGGAGTCTCACTTCGTTGAGAGACTCCGGGGTCCTTTGTTTTGGTACTCTCCATTCGCAATGATCGGAGAGTGACTTCGTGTCCCCCATTCGCCCCCTGCCATACTGCCGGGGATGCGCCCTGCGGCAAGCTTTATGTTGATTAGTCAACTTGCCACCACATTGCACTCGGTGTAACTTTGCACCTTGTGCAAATTGATGAAAAAGCTTCTCCCAGATTGGACCCGGGCGAACATCCCGAATGCAGTCTCCGAGAGCTCAAAAGGTTTCAAACACACTGCGCTTTGGCCGATGCCGCAACCACTCTTGTGTTGGATCGCGGATACGACCACGTCAACATCGAAGACATCTGCCAGCGGGTCAATATCAGTCGACGCACATTCTTCAATTACTTCGACTCCAAGGATCAATCCATCTTCGGCAACGGCATCATGTCATTCGATGCTGACGATGAAGAGACATTCCTCGCCCAAACCCACCAAGACCCCATCGCGGACATGCTCAATTTCATCGAGAAAAAGCAGCGGGCCCAGCTACTCCGATATAAAGAGCTGGGGGCAACCGAGGAATTTCACTGCATGCTCAAGGAGCGTATCCGCGAGATTTTGCGCAATGAGCCAAAGCTCTCGACGGTTGTCATTTCCAATTTTGGCAGCTCAATGCGCCGCGTCCGGTCCGCATTTGAGCGCTATTTCGAGATGAATCCACAGTCGCGCACGCACCCCGAGCTGCCCGTCGAGCACGAGGTAGCCCTGTCAGTCGGTTTCGTCCGCGAATGCGTGCTCTACTCATCGGCTCATCGGGACGAATTCACAACAGACACACCGCTTCACGACGCCGCCGACGTCGTTAAAAATTTTTGGAGGAGGAATAGTGACAGCTAGCAACACCACTGCTCAAGGCCAAACCGACACCACGGTTTCTGGCAACAAGTCCCACTTGGGAATCATCTTCTTCGCGCTCATTCTCACTATGCTGATGAGCTCGCTGGGGCAGATGATTTTCGCCACCGCCCTGCCGACCATCGTCGGCGAGCTCGGCGGAGTTGACCACATGTCGTGGGTTATTTCTGCATTCCTGTTGGCACAGACTGTGGCAATGCCGATTGTCGGCAAGCTCGGTGACATGATTGGGCGCAAGGGCCTGTTCATGATGGGCATCGCTCTGTTCATAATCGGTTCCGTCATGGGTGCAGTCACCAGCTCCATGAGCCTGCTCATC
This sequence comes from Corynebacterium sp. HMSC074C05, assembly GCF_001838325.1. Lineage (NCBI taxonomy): Bacteria > Bacillati > Actinomycetota > Actinomycetes > Mycobacteriales > Corynebacteriaceae > Corynebacterium > Corynebacterium sp. HMSC074C05. Next base: position 65,935 of record NZ_KV836284.1, on the reverse strand, counting down.
GCCGCCCGCGCTTTTCAGGGATTCGCTGGCGGTACATTGATGGTTTCCTCACAGGCCATCCTGGCCGAGGTTATTCCCGCACGCCAGCGCGGTAAGTACATGGGCATCATGGGTGCTGTGTTCGGCCTGAGCTCCGTGCTGGGACCAGTACTGGGAGGCTGGTTCACCGACGGCCCAGGCTGGCGCTGGGGTCTGTGGATCAACGTCCCGATGGGCGTGGTTGCACTATCGGCAGCTGCGGCCTTCCTGAAGCTGCCCCGACGCCAGCGCGAAGGAAACTTCGACTACATCGGTACGACGTTCTTGACCGCTGCTGCCTCGACGCTAATTCTTACCACCACGTGGGGCGGTACACAGTACGACTGGAACTCTGGGGTCATCATCTCGCTTATCGTTGCCTCTGTCGTTTCCTGGGTGCTGTTCTTCCTCACTGAGACTCGCGTTTCCAACCCACTGATTCCGACGCACTTGTTTAATAACCGAAACTTCGTGCTCACGACTGTGTCGGGCCTCATTCTGGGTATCGCGATGTTCGGCACTATGGCTTATATTCCGACCTACCTGCAGATGGTGCACTCAATGTCACCGACCGCTGCAGGTTTGATGATGACGCCGATGATGGTCGGCATGCTTCTGACCTCGATTGGCGTTGGCCAGATTATTTCGCGGACTGGTAAGTATCGCTTCTACCCCTTCGTCGGCCTGATGATTATGGCTGTCTCCCTCTACTTGCTGTCCACGCTGGAGACCACCACCCCACTGTGGCAGGTTGGTGTTTACCTGTTCATCATGGGCTTCGGCCTGGGAACCGGCATGCAGGTTCTGGTTCTCATCGTGCAGAACTCCTTCCCGGTCGCCATGGTCGGTACCGCTACCGCTGCGAATAACTTCTTCCGCCAGATTGGCGGTGCGGTCGGTTCCTCCATTGTGGGTTCGATTTTCATCCACCGGATGAAGGACCTGGCAGGCGAACGCGTTCCGGCGGCTGTCGAACAAATCAAGGCCGCATCACCGGAAGCTGCAGCGGAGTTCGCAAAGCAGATGGGCCCGGAGGGCTTTTCCTCTAAGTCGATTGGTTCACTGACGCCGCATGTACTGGATAGCATGCCGGCGCCAATCCATGAAGCGCTGATCTCCAGCTACAACGATGGTTTGACGCCGATTTTCTTGGTACTAACGCCAGTGATTATTCTGGCGGCAATCATTGTGTTCTTCGTTCGCGAGGATCCTTTGAAGGAAACCGTCGAGTAATTAATTCGCGGGAGCCACAGCTCCCGGCAGCTATGCCCCCACCTGGCCGTCGGCGCGATCGAGCTTGTCCAGAATCGGACGGTTCGGCTCACCGGCGGCTTCTGCTTCTTCCTGGACGCGCTTCAGCGCACGCTCCTCTGGCTTTTCCAGGAGCTTTTCCAAAATAATGACATCGCGCCACTGCCCCGCCATTGGGCCGTAGGTCATCTTTGCCATGTGGTGGTAAATCCCCACTTCTCGGAAGCCAAGCTTTCGATGCAGCTTTAGCGATCCCACATTCTCCGGAAAGACCCACGAGTGAATCGACCAGCAGCCGCGCTCCGTGGCATCGTCGATAAGCTTCTGCAGCAGCGTCGCCGCCAGCCCCATGCCCTGCCCGTCAGGGTGGACGTAGATGGAGTCTTCAATGACGCCATTGAAAATCGGGCGCTTGGACACTGGCGCGGCTGATGCCCATGCCAAAATCTTGTCTGGATTCTCCGCATCGACTGCGACATAACACAGGTCAACGCGCTTTAGAGCGATAAATTCGTCCCATTCGGGTGCCGAATGTTCCCACGATGCATGTCCTGTATCAAGGCCAATCTCATAGATTTCTTGGATCTGTGGATAGTCCTCTTCACGCATCATTCGGATCGTGAAATCGCGCTTCTTTTCAGCCATAACTACAAGTGTGGCTAATTTTTTCGCGCACGTCGAACGAAACGCCAAAAATATTGTAAAAAGATTACTTTCTCCTGCGTGGTCGCCCGCTTCCGCCACCGCTTCGACGTCCGCCACGGCCACTGCGCGCATGCTTTACGACGGCCCCAGCGCGCTGCCGACGGGCTTGCTTAGCAAGCGTCTTTTCTCGGGCCGACAACTTCTTTGGAGCTTCGTCAGCCTTCCTGCGCCCCAGCTGCGTGCGTGTCGATCCCTCCCGACGCCCCTGGACAATGCCGACGAACTCCTGCCGGAGCTCGTCGTCCTCTGCTTTCGGCCACACCAACCAAATAGCTGTTCGGGACAGCGGATCTGTGGCACCTTCCTCAGCCACCAAGTTCGATGAGGCCACCGCCTTCTTCGATAGCGCCTTCAAAATCGTGCGAGGCCCCACTACGACACCTGCACCAGTGGCTGCGACAGGCAGCATCTGTCGCAGCTCGTCCGCATCCACGGAGGTCAGCAGCACAGTTTCGTCCGCCAACAGCTCCTCCGGCACGGACTCTGTGAGGGAGAATACGTGTTCTTTTTCGTAGGCCACGCCCCAGGCTTCGTCGTAAAGCCGGATGCGATGGAGCGACTCGGGCAGCGAGCCTTCGGACTCTAACCGAACCAGCGCCATGTCAGCGGCACCGCCGACCAGGTCGGACATCGGATCGTCGGCGGCGTGGGTGTGCAGTGTTGCCGGAATCCGATCTCTAAAGCGGCGAAACCACTTCTCGGGACTGGTGCCGGTGGCGAACACGATGCGCAGGACGGCGGGTTCAGGAGTCGACATACTCCGCAAGGTTACTCGAATGGGTGCTAGCGTTGAACCCATGAAACCCCTAACCGCAGCCAAGAAACTTGGCATTTTCCTCCCGGCCACACCCGAGGAATTTCGCACTGGTGAGATTTCGCACGCGCAGTTTGCGGAACTGCAGTCCAATCCGCCGGAGTGGCTCGCTGAGCTACGCCGCAACGGACCGCACCCGCGCCCGGAAGTTGCCCGCAAGCTGGGCATTACTATCACGGCGTTGAAGAAGAATGACATGGACAAGCCGCTGACAACGGCGGAGATTAAGGATTTGCTCGAGCAGATGCCGGAGTGGCTGGAGGCCGCTCGTGCGTCTCTGGCGAAGCAGCGCGTGGAAGCCGCTGAGGCAGAGTCCAAGAAGGACGACGGCCCTGGTCGGGCTGCCGCTGAAGCTGCTCGCAACGCCGAGAAATAGCAGACACAGCAGACACAGCAGACACAGCCGACGTCTTCAAGGAGGATCCTCGTGGCCATCGACTACACCGCACATGCAATCAACCACAAGGGCAACGGTACGGTTGTCCTGATTGGCTCGCTGGGCACCACACAGGGGATGTGGGAGCCACAGGTAGCCACTTTGAGTGAAAAGTACCAGGTCATCACGCCAGATGTCCGTGGCCATGGCGAATCCCCTATCCCCGAGGGTGAGTGGGACATGAGCCACTTGGCCGCCGACATCATCGAGGTCCTCGACGAGGAGGATGTTGACCGCGCACATTTTGTGGGACTATCCCTCGGCGGCGCTATCGCCCAGACCATCGCACTAGAACATGCCGATCGCGTGGTCAGCCTGACGCTGTCGTCGACGGCGCCGAAATTCGGCACACCCGAGGCCTGGCAGGAAAAGGCCGAGCTCGTGCGCGACAAGGGCACGGTCGCGCTCGCCGATACTGTCGTCCGCAACTGGTTTACCGACGAGTGCTTCGGCACCACCCCTGAGCTCCCCGCCCGCTTCCGCGGCATGATCGCAGATTGCCCCGATGACGGCTACATCGGCGCCTGCGGAGCACTGTCCCGCTTCGACACCCGCGAGCGTCTCGCCGAGATCACCGCTCCGACGCTGGTTATCGCCGGCAAGCAGGACACCTCGACGTCTCTCGACGTCGTCACTTCGCTTCACGACGGCATCGCGGGCTCGACCATGGTCGTCATTTCGCCGGCCAAGCACCTGCTTAACCAGGAGACCCCGGAGTACTACAACTCTGCTCTGCTGGCGCACATTGATGGGATTGCCGACTAGCGCCTAATCGCAGCAATAAAAAATAAAAAATGACGCGACCTGCTCGCTGTCCATTCCACAGGGACGGCGCACGGGTCGCGTCATTTTTTCGAGTGCAATTGGAGGTTGCTATGACTGCAGTGGAAGAAGCTCGGATAATCAAGGGAACCGGTCTCCACCTGATGCTCATACTAACGACCACCAGCACTAATGGGAATAAGAAAACGAGAATGTTTCGTTAATCACCCCCATGACGGCCATCTCAAACGCTTACACTCTCCACCCCAAAGTCCCAGCGGCCCGACTGGCAGACATGACAAAAATAGCCATCCACCTGGCTTTGTAGGTTAGCATTACCTAATATTGCCGACCGTCGGCGATAGTCCGAATTCAATAGCAACCCCCAACCGCAACGGGGGTAGTTTTCCGGGAAGGCTGGGCGCAATATCCGTCGTCAAGCGATTCCACATCACCAATCGGGAAAAAACTTTTAAAAAAACAAGTGTCTCTCATCACACTCATGCATAATGGGGTACAACAGTCATAGTCACTATGACGATGAACCGAGGCCATCGCGTTTATCTGCAGCGTTTATCTGCGACGTACGAAAAGGCCTTAAGACAAAAATTCCACGACAATATTTCTAGGAGCATGTCATGAAGGACTTTCTGCCCCGTACTCACTTCGAAGAAGAGCACAACATGTTCCGCGACATGGTTCGCGGCTTCGTCGAGAAGGAAATCACCCCAAACGTAGAGCGCTGGCACAAGGAAGGCCAGCCGGATCGCGAGGTCTTCAAGAAGGCCGGCGAGCTCGGTCTGATTGGTATGTCCACTCCGGAGGCATACGGCGGCGGCGGAGAGATGGACTTCCGCTACAACCAGGTCCTGAACGAGGAGCTCTCCAACGCTGACTGTGGCTCCATCGTCGTTTCCTTCGGCGTTCTCAACGACCTGGTCGCTCCGTACCTGGCTAAGTTCGGCAACGAAGAGCAGAAGCAGAAGTACCTGGCTTCCATGAACGCCGGCGACACCATCGGCTGCCTCGCCATGACCGAACCGGGCGCAGGTTCCGACCTGGCAGGTATGCGCACCTTCGCCAAGAAGGACGGCGACCACTACGTCCTCAACGGCACCAAGATCTTCATCTCCAACGGCATGATGGCCGACTTCGCTCTCGTCGCAGCTATCACCGACCCATCCAAGGGCCGCGCTGGTGTCTCCATGTTCATCGTCGACGCCGACCTCGAGGGCTTCACCAAGGCTGGCCCGCTGCAGAAGGTCGGCTTGAAGGCTCAGGACACCGCTGAGCTCAACTTCGACAACGTCCGCGTTCCGGCCGAGAACCTGCTCGGCGAAGAGGGTGCCGCCTTCGGCTACCTGCGCACCAACCTCGCTCACGAGCGACTGACCCTGGCTTGCGGCTCTGTTGCAACTTCCCGCCGCGCCTGGACCCTCGCTTACAAGTACGCTCAGGAGCGCGAGGCATTCGGCCGCCCGATCATCCAGCACCAGGTCCACGGCCACTACCTGGCTGACATCGCCACCCGCGTCACCGCCCTGCAGGCTTTCGTTGACCAGGCCGTTATGGCTCACAACGCAGGCCAGCTGGACGAGACCGGCGCTTCCATGGCCAAGTACTGGACCACCGAGGAGCAGCAGGACATCGTTACCCGCTGTCTGCAGATGTTCGGTGGCTACGGCTTCATGCTCGAGTACCCGATCTCCACTCACTACCTCGACTCCAAGGTCCAGACCATTTACGGTGGCACCAACGAGATCATGAAGGAAATCATCTTCCGTCGCATCGCCAAGGGCGGCGCAGAGTAAATAGCGCACGTCGGCCTAGCTGATTCGACACAAACCCCGTCAGGTTTTCCTGGCGGGGTTTTTGCATACCTCAAAGTTCATGGCTGGTGATTATTTACGAGGCTTGATTGGAGCTGCCCTCCCCCTGTGCCACACCCCTCACCAAAACCATTACCCCCTACAAAACTGAAACTATACAATGAGATACCTATCTCATATACTAAGATTCCATTAGGTAATGGTGATGCACTTCACCAATTTTCCCCTCGGCCACGCGGGCGCGTGACCGAAGATGAAGGATTGGAGTTCCAGAGGTATGAGCACAACTAACTCGACCGCTACCCCTCAGCGAAGGGAGGTGTTTTCCACCCGAGCAGCCTTCATTTTCGCCGCCATCGGCTCGGCAGTCGGGCTTGGAAACATCTGGCGTTTCCCCTATGTCGCATACGGCTCCGGCGGTGGCGCCTTCCTTATCCCCTACCTGGTCGCACTTCTGACCGCGGGTATCCCACTGCTCTTCCTCGACTTCGCCATCGGCCACCGCTTCCGCGGTTCCGCACCGAAGTCGATGCGCCGCATTAAGTCCTGGGCAGAGCCAATTGGCTGGATTCAGGTCGGTATCGCCTTCTTCATTACCGTCTACTACGCCGTTATTATCGCGTGGTCCTTCATCTACGCCTGGAAGTCCATCCGCAAGAGCTGGGGCCCAGATGCCGAGACCCACTTCATGAAGGACTTCCTCCAAGCGGACACCGAGAGCGTCTTCTCTCTCGACTTCGTCCCCTCGATTTCCATCGTCCTGCTCATTGTCTGGGTACTCGTCATCGGCATTCTGGCCGCTGGTGTGGACAAGGGCATCGGTAAGGTCTCCGTCATCTTCATCCCGCTGCTGACCGTTCTCTTCGTCGCAGTGGTCATCTACTCCCTGACCCTGGACGGCGCTGCACAGGGCCTGGACGCATTCTTCACCCCAGACTGGTCCGCGCTCACTGACTCCAGCGTCTGGATTGCCGCCTACGGCCAGATTTTCTTCTCCCTGTCCGTGGCCTTCGGCATTATGCTGACCTACGCCTCCTACCTGAAGCCACGCACGAACCTCACCGGCTCCGGCCTGGTCACCGCGTTCGCAAACTCCTCCTTCGAGGTTCTCGCCGGTATCGGTGTCTTCGCCACCCTGGGCTTCATGGCAGCGCAGTCGGGTCAGGCTGTCGACGAGGTCGCAACCTCCGGTATTGGTCTTGCCTTCATCGCCTTCCCGACGGTCATCTCTGAGATGCCAAACTTCATCGGTTCGGTCTTCGGCCTGCTATTCTTCCTCTCCCTGGCAATCGCCGGTGTGACCTCCCTGATGTCGCTACTCGAGGTCGTCGTCTCCGCAGTCAAGGACAAGCTGAACCTCGGCCGCGTCCAGGCCACTCTCACTGTCGGCGGCTCCATGGCCGTCATCTCGCTGCTGGCTTTCCCGACCACCTCAGGTCTGGTAACCCTCGACATCGTCGATAAGTTCACCAACAACGTCGGTATCGTCCTGGTTGCGCTGTTGACCATCATCGCAATCGACTGGATCCTGCGCCGCACCAACGAGTTCGCTATGCACCTCAACGCCGTGTCCTCGTTCAAGGTCGGCACCATGTGGCAGATCTTCGTCGGAAACATCACGCCGGTCATTCTCGCCGTCATCCTGTTCCAGGAGCTCATTGGACTTTTCCAGGAAAACTACGAAGGCTACTCCGACACCCAAATCGACATCTTCGGTTGGGGCGTCATCGGCGTGATTCTCATCGGCGCTCTGATTATGGCCATCCTGCCTTGGCGCGGCCAACACCGTCTCGACGGCCCTCCGGGCTCGGACTTCGGCGTGACGCCAGATTTCAAGCGGACCTCACACCTGCCACGCAAGCACACTCCGGAAAATCAGGAGGTTTAAGCCAAATGTCCGGTATCGCAATTGTCATGATGGCACTGTTCATCATCGTCATCTGGGGCGGCCTGGCGGTCGCGCTGATCAGCCTATCCAAGCACCCCGACGAGGTTTCCGGTGAACTGGGAGATCACCCAGAGCTCACCAGCGAAGTACTAGGAGCGCAGGAAGAGCAGTAGTTCTTCACTACTACTTCTCTCCTGCCACTCCAGGTATCTGACTTACTCACCTACGAAACGCGGTGGTCGCTTCTCCAAGAAAGCGGCCACCGCTTCCTTATGGTCGGCCGAGACCGCCAGGCGTGCCTGCGCATCCGCCTCCGCCGCCGCAGCGGCCAGAGTGTCCCGGCGCAGCAGAGTCTTGATCTCCTTCAGCGCGGCCGTCGGGCCCGCGGCAAACTGGGCTGCCAGCTCACGTGCCCGAGCCGCTGGATCATCCACCACTTCAGTAACCAGGCCGAGGCTCAGGGCCTCGTCGGCAAGCACCTTTTTATCGAAGAACAACAGCTCGCGCGCCTTCGCGTCGCTGACCATGCGCGGCAGCAGCGCCGACATGCCACAGTCCGTGGCCAGGCCAATCGACGGGAACGCCGCTTTGAACGACGCCTTCGGGCCAGCGATACGGAAATCACAGTGCAGCGCCAGCGACCAACCGGCACCCGCCGCAGCACCTTCGATAGCGGCAATAACCGGAACGTTAATCGCGGTCAGCTCCGCGACCATCGGGTTGTACTCCTCGACAACCTTGCCCATGCCAGCGCCCGACTGCAGGTCAGAGATGTGCTCCTTCAAATCCTGGCCCGTACAAAACGCCTTCGGTCCGCCGAGCAGGATAACAGCGCGCACGTCCGGCTCTTGCGCACGCTCAAAAGCGGCTTTTAGCTCCAAGCGGAGATTCTTATCCAGGGAGTTGTATGCATCCGGGCGGTCGATGGTGATGGCTAGAATGCCGTCGGAAAATTCTTGAGTAACGTTGCTCATAACCTCGCAGGTTATCGCAATCTCCCCCGCCTCGGACGCACTTTTGCACCAAATCACCCGCCGCGAGTAACAAGGGACACATGACACTTCCACGCCCCGCCACGCCTGACGATGTCCACGAGATCGTCGACCTCATCAAAGACCTGGCAGCCTACGAAAAAGAACCCGACGCCGTCCGACTGACCCCCGAGCGCCTGCGCGAACAGCTCTTCGGGGACAACCCCGCGATTTTCTGCCATGTCGTCGACTCCACATCCGGAAATTTGGACGATTGCGACGATAACGGCGCCGGTGTTAGTAGTGGCGGTGTTGTTAGTAGTGGCGGTGTTGGTGGCGGCCCTCGCCTCGACGGCATTGCACTGTGGTTCCTGAACTACTCCACCTGGGAAGGCACCCACGGCATCTACCTCGAAGACCTTTACGTCCGTCCCGAGGCACGCGGCACCGGCAAGGGCAAAGCACTGCTGCAGAACCTCGCGCGAATTGCCGTGGAGCGAGGCTACTCACGTGTCGAGTGGTGCGTCCTGAAGTGGAATCAACCCTCCATCGACTTCTACCGCTCCCTCGGCGCCTTCCCCATGGACGAATGGGACACCTTCCGCCTCACCGGACAGCCGCTCGCTGACTTCGGGGCGTAGAAGGCGGAGATGCTGCTGTGCGGCGGTGTGAAGGTTCAGCTGCGCTGCGTTTGCAGGGTAATGCGGCAACAGAAAAGTCCGGATGTGGATAACTGCTAAACTGGGTGACTTATCCACAGCCTGCCCTCATGGGCGTTGTCCCCCTACATCCGGACTTTTACCTTCGAAGGCATGACAGTTCTTGGGACGCTCGCCACACTGGCCTCGCGCGGAATGGACACGCTGGCGGAACTCCACGCCGCCCGTCCCGACGGCCACGACGCCACCTCCCACCTGGCGGCAACCCTCGGCCTTGACCCGGCGCGCCTTCGGCTGTTGCTACGCGTCGCCGCCCACTATCTCCAACCCGCTGACACCGAGGAAAACACCAAAGCCCGCGAAGACGCCACCGCTCTGGCCCGCCGACTCGGGCTCAGCCTGGACACCTGCGTGCTTATCGACAAGCGCAGCCGCCAAGCCAACAACGCAGAACTCCACGACAACCTGCGGCTCACATTCGTCGCGGCCGCCGAGCGTCTCGGCTTCGAAGAACTCGATCTCTACATGCGGGAAACTCTCACCGAGCTCAACACCGAAGACGAACCACCCCAGCACCTGCGCGCCCGGTTTTCCCGGAAGGTAGACATCCGGGGAATGAAGCACTTCCACATCTCCGGCCCCTCGGATATGCTCGACAATCTCCTGTCGCCGCTTACCATCCGCGCCGCAGAAATCCGGAAGTCCCATCCGGAGTTTTCCCACGACCGTTGCGTCGGTCAGGCGCTTGCCGAGCGCCTCGAGCATGCCGATGCCGCAATGCCCGTCGACAAGCTCGATGAAATGCGCTACCAACCCGCCATCATCATCACCGCACAAGACATCATCGACTACAGCCCGCGCTTCGCCGCCACCACCAACGGCTCCGCGCTCGCGCCCGACGTCTTCCTCAACGCCCTACTCGCCGACACCGGGTGGGCCGTGCTTTACGACGAACACAGCGCCATTACGGACTTATTTCCCATCGGCAACCCACGTCTGGCGACTGAAGAGCAGCGCATCGCGATGCTCATCGACAACCCCATCTGCGCCTGGCCCGGCTGTGAACGCCCCGCCTATAGCGGACAAGCGCACCACCTAGTCGCCCACAAAAACGGCGGCACAACCACGCTGGACAACCTCACCATGGTCTGCCGAGAACACAACGGGCTTAACGACGACGACCGGGAAGGACGCAACGGCTATCTCGAACGCATCCCCACGTCCGGACATATTCGATGGCGCCCGCCGGACAAAACTCGACCGCCCCTGTTTAGTAACTCGTTTGTGACGTCAATGTCCGGGAGGTCGTACGCGGGGTATCGAGCGGGTACGACGAAACAGCTTGGGCCGGAGCCACCACCTCCGGACTAAAACCCGGATGTATGGGAAAACCCGTCCTAGCGCACTGCTAGAACGGGTACTTGCGCTGCAAAAACGCAGAATTAGATGAGGTTCCAGTCCTCGATGCCGTCGTAAAGCGGGAATTCCTGAGCGATCTTCGAAACACGAGCACGCAGGGAGTCAACATCCGCATTCTTGCCGGCGGCGAGAGCAGTACCGATGACATCGGCGACCTCGGTGAAGGCCTTCTCGTCGAGACCGCGGGTGGCCAGCGCCGGAGTACCGATACGAAGTCCGGATGTAACCATCGGAGGACGCGGGTCAAACGGAACAGCATTGCGGTTGACGGTGATGCCAACAGCGTGGAGTAGATCCTCGGCCTCCTGGCCGTTCATCTCCGAATTGCGCAAATCCGCCAGAACCAGGTGGACATCGGTGCCGCCAGTGAGAACATCGACGCCAGCCTCGGCGCAGTCGGCAGCGGTGAGACGCTCAGCCAGGATGCGGGCACCGGCGAGAGTGCGCTGCTGGCGCTCCTTGAACTCCTCGGTACCAGCAATCTTCAGCGCCACGGCCTTGCCGGCGATAGCGTGCATCAGCGGACCACCTTGCTGCCCCGGGAAAACAGCGGAGTTCAGCTTCTTGGCGTACTCCTGCTTGGCCAAAATCATGCCCGAACGAGGGCCACCGAGAGTCTTGTGAACGGTGGTCGACACAACGTCAGAATGCGGAACCGGCGACGGGTGCAGACCGGCGGCAACCAAACCTGCGAAGTGCGCCATGTCCGTCCACAGCTTCGCGCCGACCTCATCGGCGATGGAGCGGAAAGCTTCGAAGTCGAGGTGGCGCGGGTACGCCGACCAACCTGCGATGAGGACATCCGGCTTTTCTGCGAGCGCCTGCTCACGCACCTTGTCCATATCGATCCGCATGGTGTCCTTATCCACACCGTATGCGGCGACGTGGTAGAGCTTGCCGGAGAAGTTCAGCTTCATGCCGTGGGTCAGGTGACCGCCGTGTGCCAGGTCGAGGCCCATAATCTTGTCGCCGGCGTTGATCAGCGCATGCAGAACGGCAGCGTTGGCCTGCGCGCCTGCGTGCGGCTGAACGTTGGCGAACTCAGCGCCGAAGAGCTCCTTGGCGCGGTTGCGTGCCATGTCCTCGACGACGTCGACGTATTCGCAGCCGCCGTAGTAACGACGACCCGGGTATCCTTCGGCGTACTTGTTGGTCAGAACCGAGCCCTGAGCCTGCAGCACTGCACGTGGAACAAAGTTCTCACTAGCAATCATTTCGAGCATGTCACGCTGACGAGAGAGCTCCCCTGCCATTGCCTCTGCGAGGTCGGGATCGAGTTCACGCAGCGATTGGTAGCGGACATCGTTATTGTTAGCCCCGGTCATGAGTAGGTTTTCGACCTTTCAATAAAACTTCAATGCCACAGGCCATGCTAGCCCTTTATGGGGCAAACCACGAAAGCAGCACCAATCAAGCATGCCCCCTTTATTGACTCGTTTTCCGGTTTTCGGCACCCCCTTGGCACAATTGGAAGTATGACGCGCGCAACATCCCCCAGCCCGTACGTCGAGTTCAAACGCGAGCAGTGGCGCGAAATGCGCAAGAATATGCCTCTGGTGCTGACGGAAGAGGAAGCTGAACGACTTTCCGGTATCGGTGAAAACATCGACCTGGACGAAGTCGCCGAGGTCTATCTTCCGCTTTCCCGGTTGATTCATATGCGTGTGGCGGCGCATCGGGAGCTGAACGCTGTAACGTCGAACTTCCTTGGGGAAAATCCTTCGAAGGGGGCGTCGGTGCCGTTTATTATCGGCGTCGCGGGTTCGGTGGCGGTCGGCAAGTCAACGACGGCGCGTTTGCTGCAGGTACTGCTCGAGCGCTGGGAGACTAATCCGCGGGTGGACTTGGTCACCACTGATGGCTTCCTCTACCCTTCTGAGGAATTGAATCGCCGTGGCATTATGCAGCGCAAGGGGTATCCGGAGTCGTATGATCAGCGTGCGTTGATGCGGTTTGTCACGGCGGTGAAGTCGGGGGCGCGGCATGTGAAGGCGCCGGTGTATTCGCACACGCTCTATGACCGGGTGCCGGATGAGTTCGTCGATGTCGATCGTCCGGACATTCTCATTCTCGAGGGGCTCAACGTTTTGCAGACGGGCCCGACGCTGATGATTTCCGATCTTTTCGATTTCAGTGTCTACGTCGATGCCCCGCGCGCGGACATCGAACGCTGGTACATTAATCGTTTCCTCAGTCTCCGCCAGACGGCGTTTCGCGCTCCGGGCGCGCACTTCGCGGATTACGCCACGCTTGACGACGAAGCTGCGGCCGAGGTGGCCCGACGCATTTGGCAGCAGGTGAACTTGCCGAACCTGACGGAAAATATTTTGCCCACTCGAGTGCGGGCGTCATTAGTTCTTACGAAGTCTCGGGACCACAAGGTTTCGAGGGTCCGGATGCGCAAACTCTAACATCCGGAAATTTTTCCGGATGTAGGGAGGTTATTTGCCGAAGCGGCGTGAGCGCTGCGAAAAGTCTCGAAGTGCGCGGAGGAAGTCGATGCGGCGGAATTCGGGCCAGTAGGTATCGGTGAACCAAATCTCGGAGTAGGCGGTTTGCCAGAGAAGGAAGCCGCTGAGCCGCTGTTCTCCGGAAGTGCGGATGACTAGATCGGGGTCCGGTTGTCCGGATGTATAGAGGCGGCGAGAAATGGCGTCGGTGGTGATGCTCTCCTCGAGCTCGGAAGCATCAATTCCTTCGGCGACTGATTCCCGGATGATTCTGCGTACTGCGTCGACGATTTCCTGCCGACCACCGTAGCCAACGGCGATGTTGACCTGGATGCCGGTGTTGTTCGCAGTGACTTCTTCGTCGTGGCGTAGCCGGGCGGTCATTCTTTCCGGAAGGAGCTCGAGGTGGCCGACCATGCGCAGGCGCACGTCGTTAGGCGATTGCGCCAATTCGTCGACGACGTCGGCGATGATGTCGAACAGTAACTCCAGCTCTTCGGGGTCGCGCCCGAGGTTTTCGGTGGAGAGCAGGTAGATGGTGACCAGCTCGATTTCCTGCTCGGCGCACCAGCCGACGAATTCTGCGATTTTGCGGGAGCCGACGCGGTGGCCGTGGCTTACGTCGGTGAAGCCAGCCTCCCTCGCCCAGCGGCGGTTGCCATCGGCCATGATGGCAACGTGCTTGGGGCGAGGTTTTCCTTCTAGCTCTTGGGCTAGTTTGCGCTCGTAGAGCGGATACGCAATCCGCCGGAGTGAGGACGGCTGGTTTTCTTTCACATATGTAACTCTACCCAATGGGCACGGCCGCTTTGTGCTTAGTCACGTGCCTGCCGACGCTTCCGGACTTCTGTCGCAAGCGTACGCAGCAGCCGGTCGGTGGTTTCCCAATCCATGCAGGCATCGGTGACGGACTTGCCGTATACGAGGCCATTACGCCCATCGGTAATTTTTTGCGCACCGGCTTCGAGGAAGGACTCCATCATGATGCCGGTGATGCGCTCGTCGCCGGCACCGATGAGCTTGCCGAGCTCCTCAACGACCTCGGCCTGGCGCACCTCGGATTTTCCGGAATTGGCGTGGGAGGCGTCCACCATGATGCTGATGGTTTGCTCGGCCTTGTTCAGGCGGGCTTCGGCGTCGTTAAGCGATGCCTCGTCCCAGTTCGGGCCGGAGGTGCCGCCGCGGAGAATGAGGTGGCAATTGTGGTTGCCGGCGGTTTCGACGACGGCGGCGCGGCCCTGGTCGTTCATGCCGAAGAAGAAGTGCGGGTTTGCTGCAGAGACCAGCGAGTCCACGGCGACCTGGACGTTGCCGTCGGTGCCGTTTTTGAAGCCGATGGGCATGGAAAGTCCGGAAGCGAGCTGGCGGTGGACCTGCGACTCCGTGGTGCGCGCACCAATCGCACCCCAGGAGACGGCATCGGCGATGTATTGCGGGCTGTTGGGCTCGAGGAATTCAGCGCCGGCGGGCAGGCCGGTGCGCAGGACCTCGATGAGCACTTCGCGGGCCATGTGCAGGCCCTTGTTGATTTTGAAGGAGCTATCCAGGTCGGGGTCGTTGATGAGTCCCTTCCAGCCGACGGTGGTGCGCGGCTTTTCGAAGTAGACGCGCATGACGACCAGCAGGTCCTCGTCGAGCTCATCGGCGGTGGCCTTCAGGCGGCGGGCGTAGTCGATGGCGGCCTCGGGGTCGTGAATGGAGCACGGGCCGACAACGACCAGCAGGCGATCGTCCTCGCGGGCGATGACGCGGGCGATGTCGAGTCGCGACTGCTCCACTTCGTTAACTAGGTTCGGGGTCAGTGGCTGTTTGGCCATGACCTCTTCTGGGGAGGGCAGGTCGTGGAAGGCTACGACACGGCGGTTCGCGGTAGAGGCGGGGGCTTCGAGGGAAGTTGGAGGGGTCATCTGAGGTCTCTTTTCTCTGGGGCGTTACGCATGTATTTGGCTGTAGATACGACAAAAGGCAGCGCCCCTATTGGTGGGGCTGCTGCCTTTGGCTCCGGTTGGTGGCGACGTGACGAATAGCCGCCGGCTGTGACTATGTCGTCACTGCCTCCGGAGCCTTCGAAAAATAAAATCGCCACATACGCATGCGCTTGACTGTAGCGCACTGCCTAGAATCCCGCAATTCGAACTCCAAATCCCGCCACACGGGAAACAATCAGGGGTGCGCGCAACTGCCCGTCGTCAAGCGACGCGCACACACCTTGACGCTGACTACTCCGCTTCACGACGCTGCTCTGCTGCAGCCATCGCCTTATCCACAGCCTCGGAATCGAAGGGATCCATGTCGTGCGCCTCGGCGAACTTCCGGCGAGCGGCCATGCGCTTCGCGCGCCGCGAGAGATCCCAGCCGAGAGCCAGGATGACGATGAGCAAAACGACAATGATGAGCAGGCCAACAGGAGAGGCCTTTCCGAAGTCAGCACCCCGCGGACCAGTGGGGTTCTGCGCCAGGAAAATTGTCGTGCGAGCCGCCAAGGCATCGAAGCTTTCAATCATGAGTTCCAGCTTAGCGTTAATTCCGGACTATTCCGCGTCGGGGTCGATACCGGCGAAGAGATCGGTCTCTGGCAGCTCGGTCTGCACTCGAGTGCGGGCAAGCTCAAACTCTTCGGTCGGCCAAACGCGCTGCTGAATGTCTACCGGCACGGCGAAGAATGGCCCGTTCGGATCGATCTGCGTAGCGTGCGCCAGCAGCGCCTGATCCCGCTGCTGGAAGTAATCGCCGCACTCAACCTGCGTGGTCACGCGGGTCATGATGTCGCCGGGAGTCTTAGTCCAACGGCGGAAGGACTCGGCCAGCGGGCTTTCCAAACCGTTGTCGCGATAGTAGTTGTCCAGCGCGATGAGACGCGCCTTGATGAAACCGTGGGTGTAGTAGAGCTTGGAAATTTCCCATGGTTCACCGAGCTCGGGGTACTTATCCGTTCCAGACTCCAGCCAAGCGCGCATGGACACGATATGGGTCATGATGTGGTCCGGGTGCGGGTAGCCACCGTTTTCGTCGTAAGTAATGACGACGTGCGGACGAAACTCGCGAATTGCCCGAATGAGAGGCTTGGTCGCATCCTCGACCGATTGGCGAGCAAACACTCCGTGCGACAGCACCGGCACCGGGTTGCCCGCAGGCAGACCGGAGTCGGTAAAGCCGAGCCACTCATGTTCAACGCCGAGAGTCTCAGCGGCTGCAGCCATTTCGTGAACGCGCACTGCGGCGATATTCTCCCGCACCTCCGGCCGATCCATCGCAGGGTTGAGAATGCTGCCGGCCTCACCGCCGGTGCAGGTCACCACTTTGACGCGATGCCCTTCCGCCGCATATCGGGCCATCGTTGCGGCGCCCTTGCTCGATTCGTCATCAGGATGAGCGTGAATTGCCATCAGACGAAGTGTCAATTGAAGTCACTCCCGCTACTATCTCAGTCCATGTTTTCTGGCCAAGGCCGGAGCCCTTCGACCGCAACGATGCTACTCCAGCACCGTTTCAATACCGCCCCACTATAGCGCTGCACCATCATATGACCACGCAGCATCGCTACTCGGTGGAACGACATAGCAGCAGGACACCGCGCCACACCAGAAAGATTGTTTAACTGTCAACATTTTACCACGTCGACCGAGAACTCCGATAGGCTAAAAAGCATGGCTGAAAGTTCGGAGCGAAACACCCGAAATACCGCAGCGCCGAAGCGAGAGCGCGAGCGCTATGGGGACAACAGTCGCACTCTCCCCGCAAAATTGGTTGTCATCGCTATTGTTGGCATGCTCGTCATCGCCGGCGCATACATCTTCGTTCAGATGAACCGCGTCTCCGCCCCGGATGTCTCTGCAACGCAAGCGGGCTGGAGCCGCACTCCAGGTAAGGAAGATGAGCAGTTCATCTTCACGCTGGACGTCACCCGCGAAAAGCCGGAGCTGGATAGCTACTGCATTATCTATGCGCTGAACTATGACGTGGCAGAGGTCGGGCGTCGCGACGTATTCATCCCGGGCGGCGGCCCCGCTACCGTGCGGATGGACGTCCCCATTGCCACCCGCGAGCTGGCCGTCGCAGGCGATGTCTATGGCTGCTCCACCGACATTCCGGAGTTCCTCGCACCTGCGAAGTAATCTCCCTTCGCGACTGAGGATCATGCGCTGCGGGGGGCACGTCGTAAAGCGTGCGCGACAACACTCCGACGCGCCTGTTATTGCCATGTGGCGTGACAGTGCTATCCTGTGACGCAGCCGACGGCCCCACGCGGGGCCGCTTTTGTATTAAATAGCCAAAAACACAGGAGGAACCATGACTGAGGCAAAGAACAATAGCCCATGGCTCACCCAGGAGTCCTACGACAAGCTCAAGGCCGAGCTTGAGGCGCTATATGAAAACCGCCCGGTCATCGCCGCCGAGATTAACGAGCGTCGCGAAGAGGGCGACTTGAAGGAAAACGCCGGCTACGATGCCGCCCGCGAGCAGCAGGGACAGGAAGAGGCACGCATCCGCTACCTCGAAGACCTGCTCCAGCGCGCCACTGTCGGCGAGATCCCGCAGGAGTCCGGTGTGGCTCTGGTCGGCACCGTGGTCCACGTCTACTACGACGGCGACGAGGACGACACCGAGACCTTCCTCATCGGTACCCGTGGCGCTGACTCCTCCAACCCGAACCTGGAGACCTACTCCACCGATTCCCCGCTGGGTAAGGCTCTGGTCGGCGCTAAGGAGGGCGAGACCCGCACTTACGCTTCCCCGAGCGGCGACGAAGTGTCTGTCACCGTAGTTAAGGCTGAGCCGTACAACCCGGAGATGGATGCCTAAGCGCTGAGGTTACTTACCCCCGGCGCTAGACCGCCTCAACCCAGGCGGCGATCTCGGGCCACAGCGCCCGATTCTTGGACCGATAGAAGCCCATATGGCCTATCGGTCCATTTTTTGTACCCTCTCCCGCTTCAATATCGCGCTTTACGACGTCACACTGCACAGCCCGATTGGTCAAAATGTTGACTGCCGGTCGATTGGCCCACCGCGCGTCCGTGTTTAATGCGAATCGAGAAAGCAGCTCATCAGATAAGAGCAAAGCGCCGGCCAACCCGTAAAACGGGCTAACCGGCGCTTGTGCGTTAGTTAGTTTTCTAGCGTTTAGTCCCTGAAGTAGGACAGCAGACGCAGAATCTCGGTGTAGAGCCAGACCAAGGTCACAGCCAGGCCGAGGGCGACACCCCAGGCGTACTGAGCCGGAGCACCTGCGCGGACCAGTCGGTCAGCCTGATCAAAGTCAATCAGGAAGCTAAAGGCTGCCAGGCCGATGCAGACCAGCGAGAAGATGATCGACAGCATGCCACCGTCACGCAGCGGGAAGCCCAGGCCGAACAGGGAGAGCACCAGGTTGCCCAGCATGAGGACCAGGACACCAATCAGAGCCGCACTCATGAATCGGGTGAACTTCGGGGTCACACGGATAGCGCCCGACTTGTAGACGAAGAGCATACCGATGAAGACACCCAGGGTGGCCAGCACGGCCTGCATAATCAGCGCACCAGCAGCAACGCCCTGAATCGGGGCGGTGAACATGAAGCTGATGCCGCCGACAAAGAGCCCCTCGAAGGCCGCGTAGGTGAGGGTAACCGGCGCGGAGCCGTACTTCTTGCCGAAGGTGGAAACCAAAACAGTAATCAGACCACCGATGGCGCCGACGATGGTCAGAATCATGGCCAGGCTGGTGGAGACGCTAACGGCAATGAAGAAGTTGACTGCAGCCAAAACGATGATGGTTGCCAGCGTGATGCCGGTCTTGGAAACGACATCGTCGACCGTCATCGGACGGTAGTCGGCGGCAACCTGCGACTGGTACGGGTTATCCCCGTAGTCAGCGCCCATCTGACCTTGGCCGTAGTGTTGTGCGCCCGCCTGTCCGCGGGCGACGGTCTTAGTAAGTGAACTGAATGCAGGATTGCTGCTTTCGCGCACGTCGTCCTTCTTTCTTTTTCTCAGTTTTTCTTACAAGTTTTGAACTTAGGCACACGTGCATACGTCTGCCTACACTGTCTACAACGGGCGACGTAAAGGTATTGTTCCCAACCCTGAAAAACAGTTAGTATCAAGGTAATTCCTCGCCTGCTGGCGGTGATTTTGTAATCGCGGAAACACTCACAGTCGCCAGGCGTGGGCACCACTTGAGTGATTACGAAACAGGAGGTTGGTCAAGATGTCTGATGGCCTTGACTACGATCCGGATACCACTGGTGATTTCGACGAGACCACGCTCGATGGCTCAGAGGGGCTCGATGGCGACTTCCTCACCGGTGACGGCGAGAATTATGTAATGGATCCTCCAGACCGCTGGCGAGGCGCTTCTCCGCATGACACTCTCGGCAAGCGGTTGGCAGAGGAAAAGCCGGACATCGACATCGATGACGATCTGGATGATGACCCGGAGATGCGCTACGGCGATGTCGACGGTCACGAACCGTTCGAGTTCGGCAACGATGGCCCGCGAGACCCGGACCGCAACCGTCGGATGGGCTGGACTACTTACTAGAGTTTTCTAAATTTTAGTAGTTTTGCCAAATTTACTATCTCGGAGCGTCGCGCAACAGTAGTATCTGTGCCATGACAGCATCTACTGCCACGACAAACCGAACTACCATCCGCAATCCGCTTAACGACGAGCTCGTTGCCCGCCTTCTTCAGCGCGTCACGGTAGCTGATAAGTCGAAGACCGCCACTATCTCGGCGCCATTTACCGGCCAGGAGCTGGCGCAGATTCCTGTCGGTACCCAGGCCGATGTCGACGAGGCCTTCAAGCGTGCCCGTGCGGCGCAGAAGAAGTGGGCCCGCATGGCACCGGAAAAGCGCGGCGAAGTGCTGCACCACTTCCACGACCTGCTGTTTACCCACTGCGACCAGGTGCTGGACCTGCTGCAGGCCGAGACCGGCAAGAACCGCGCCAGTGCCCACGAGGAGCTCGTACACACCGCTATCACCGCCCGCTACTACGGCAATCAGGGCCCGAAACTGCTTGAGCCGAAGCGAGCACACGGTGCTGTCCCAGTACTTTCCAAGACCACCGTCTACCACCACCCAAAGGGCGTCGTCGGTGTTATTGCTCCGTGGAATTACCCACTGACTCTCGCGGTTTCCGACGCGCTGGCTGCACTGATGGCTGGTAACGCCATCGTGCTCAAGCCGGACAGCACCACTCCGTTTACCGCTCTCTTCGCTGTCGATTTGCTCTACCGCGCTGGTCTTCCGGAGGATCTCTTCCAGGTCATTCCAGGCCCAGGTCGCGTTGTCGGCCAGGGCATTGTCGGCCAGTGCGACTTCCTGATGTTCACCGGCTCCTCCGAGACCGGCCGCTCACTGGCACAGCAGTGCGGCGAGCGCCTGATTAGTTTCTCCGCGGAGCTCGGCGGCAAGAACCCGCTGATTGTCGCTGAGGATGCCAACATCAACCGCGCGGTCGAGGGCGCGCGCATCGGCTGCTTCACCAACTCCGGTCACCTGTGCGTGTCCATTGAGCGAATCTATGTCGTGGACTCCGTCTGGGACGAATTCGTCCCGGCATTCACCGACCGCGTGAAGGCAATGTCCATCGGCGCTGGCTACGAGTGGGAAACCGAAATGGGCTGCCTGCAGTCTCAGGGCCAGTTCGACATCGTCAAGTCCATGGTCGACGAGGCCATCGAGGCCGGCGCCACTGTACTGGCCGGTGGTCGTCCTCGCCCGGATCTAGGACCGCTGTTCTACGAGCCGACCGTGCTTACCGACGTCCCGGAGGGCGTCGCCCTGCTGACCGAAGAGGTATTCGGCCCAGTGGTAGTCCTCCAGCGTGTCTCGGATGTCCATGAGGCTATCGCCAAGTCCAACGATTCCCGTTATGGTCTCAACGCTTCGCTGTGGACCTCCCCGCGTCGTGCAAAGGAGCTGGCTCCACAGCTTGAGGCCGGCACCGTGAATGTCAACGATGGTTTTGCTGCGGCCTTCGCGTCTGTCGATGCCCCGATGGGTGGTTTCAAGGATTCGGGTGTGGGCCGTCGTCAAGCAGCGGGCGGCTTGCTGAAGTACACCGATGCGCAGACGGTGACCGTGCAGCGTCTTTCCCCGGTGTCGATGCCACAGATGCCGCGTGAGCTGTACTCGAAGGTGTTCAACACGGCACTTGTTCTCGGCAAGAAGTTCAACGTCCTGCCGTAATACGTGTGTAGCGCACACAAATAGCAAAAAGCCAGGTCAGAAAACTCTCTGACCTGGCCTTTTGGTGCCCCCAGTGGGACT